>JBEVEP010000295.1:0-5794 GCA_040512755.1 Mesorhizobium sp. | reverse complement strand
TTATAGCCAGCACCACCCTCCATGTGAACAAAAAAGGAACAACATGAAGTAGCAATTATCTTAAACTACTGAAAATAAATGATCTTTTCCGTTAGCGATTTTTTTTCGCGGCGATTCTGTCCCCACCCCCGGCGATCGCCCGACAGTTGCGGTGAAACGTCATCACCACCGAAGGGGTCAAAAATGTCAGCGCTTGTCGAGGAAACCCGTGCGTTCAAAGCACGAAAGTCTGCCCTGGAACTGGACGCCACAAGGCTTGTCGCGTTCCGCCTTCTGTGCGGCATCGATCTTTCGGACGCACTGGCGGCCAAGCCCGGCCAAGCCGCCGAGATCATCATACGCGTAGAGCGCCTGGTCGAACGGGAGCGGCTGAAGGGTTTGCGCCGCCATTGGGCCTATGATCTCAACCGCCACATCGCGCTCAAGCAAGCGCTGGACCAATTGCGGCAGGCGCACGGCCGGCTGGCACATTGGCATTCGCCGGCAGAAGACAGACCCTGGAAAACAAGACGGCGCCCGAAAGCGCCGTCAAAGTCTGTGATCGCTTAGAATTTGTGACCGCCAGCAAGCGTCAACATTGCCAGGCGCACTTTCTCAAGAGCGACATGACATGCTTACGGTTAGTCGCCGACTGAATCCACTCGCGCGAAATACTTTCAACGATCGAGGTGCGGCTTTTCGTGAGCGCCGCACGCCAGCCTTTACCGGCCCTTGCGCTTGCGTCCCAGCCCCATCTTCTTTGCAAGCTGGGAGCGGGCAGCTGCATAGTTCGGCGCAACCATCGGATAGCTCGCGTCGAGACCCCACTTCTCGCGGTACTGGTCAGGCGTCAGGCCGTAATGTGTCATCAGATGCCGCTTCAACGACTTGAACTTCTTGCCATCTTCAAGGCAAACGATGTAGTCGTCGTGCACCGACTTCTTCGGATTAACGGCCGGCTTCTGCTTATCAACCGGAGGTTGCTCACTGCCGCCGCCGACACGGCCAAGCGCAGCATGCACGTCAGCGATAAGGTTTGGCAACTCGCCGACAGGCACCGGGTTGTTGCTGACATATGCCGCCACAACATCAGCGGTCAGCTCGATTAGCATTTCGCTGTTTTTGGCAGGCGTCTCGGTAATATCCATTTCTCTCAGGCCCCAGATAAGATTGTTGAGAATTGCCCCCGGTATTCAGGCTCCGGGTAGCATGCGAAACCATGCGGATCATTCACGTCCGCGATTCATCCCGCCGCGTTTCAATGGACCTTTTAGTATTCCAAGTCAATTGACAATTGTTAGTCGTTCGCGTGAATTTAGAAGGTCTCGTATAGTTTGGAACTTATGCCAGAAGATGACGACTTGAGTAATTCATATCTACTTCGCGCGATTCACTTTCGATAACGCAACGTCACATTGAACATGCTTCTTGTGCCGGTTTTCGGAGATCGGTCCCCTCTGAACCAACTCGCCTCTGAATCGGAAACGGGTGACTTGCTCTAAGTTCTTGGTTGCGCATCGGATTCGTCCGAAAACCGGTTCGCATCTTTCGGCCCGTTGCCGTAGGCATCATCGGATATTTGCGACATGGCGTCATGAACCGATCCCGGCCAAAGTCGATAGCCAGCTAAATAAGCAACCTTTGCAAGCAAATGGGCGGACAACGGCGCGGTGAGGAGAAAGAACGCGATCCCCGCCAGGGCGCGAAGTGTGACAGCGTGATCATCTGCATAGACCGCAAGCGCCAGAAGCATCACGCCCGAACCCAAGGTCCCCGCCTTGGAGGCCGCATGCATACGCGAATAGAGATCGGGCAGTCGCACGATACCGACGGCAGCAACAAGCGAGAACGCTGCGCCGATGATCACAAGCACGCCAGCCAAATAGTTCTGCAGCATGTCGATCATTTCGCGCCCCCGGGTGGCTTTGCTTGCTGCCCGTGATGGCCGGACATCTCCGCAGGCCGGCTCAGAATGAACCGTGCAAAGGCAACTGTTGCGAGAAAGCCAACCAGTCCGAGTGCGATCGCGATGTCGAGATAGAGCGTATATCCGGACTTGATCCCGAGAACGGCGATAAAGCCGATCGCCGTAGCGACCAGCATGTCCAGCGCCAGAACCCTGTCCGGCAATGTCGGCCCGAGCAGTACCCGATAGACTGTAAGCAGGAAGGCTGCGCACAGCAGTGCTAAAGCAACAAGCAGCGCCCCGTCGAGAAATGCCTCGCCGCTCATCGGAAGGCCTCCATGATCTTCCGCTCGAAGCCCGCTGCTATGTCCTGTCTCAACCGGTCGGGATCCGAGCAGTCGATGGCGTGGACATAAAGGATGCGTCGGTCGTCCGACACATCAACCGACAGCGTGCCCGGCGTCAGTGTGATCAAATTGGCTAGCAATGTGATCTCGAAGTCACGATTGACCCGCAGCGGATAGGCGAAAATTCCGGGTTTCACTTCCATCCGCGGCGACATGACCAGCAGTGCCACCCGCCATGCCGACAATACGAGTTCAACAAGGAATACAAATCCAAGCGAGAGGATCCGGCGCGTGCGCTCGAAATAGCCCAGGGACCCAACCTGACCGCGGATGAAATAGAGAGCAACCGCGCCAAGGACAAAACCGAGAACGAAGTTCGCAAACGAGAACGAACCGGTCACCGCCGCCCAAATCACGGCCAAAAGGATATTCGCCAGGTAAAGGCTCACGGCACGTCTCCCGGGAATACAGCGCCAATATAACTGGAAGCATCGAGCAGTCCGGATGCGGCCAGCCCTGCCACGCGAATGAAAGGCTCAGGGTAGAGGCCAATGAAGACGATCGGCACCATGAGCACAATCAATGCCGCGAAACCTGTCTTGAGATAGGTTGCGGATTGCAACGCAATCCCCCTATCGTTGTCGCGCCAGAAGGCAAGCGTATAGACACGGCCAAGCGCAACGGTCGTCAGCAAGCCGCTGACGAGGATCGCCGAGGCCAACCACCAGGCGCCGCTGTCGAGCGCGGCTTTCACCAGCAACACCTTGGGCCATAGTCCAGAGCCGGGCGGAAGACCCGATACGGCGAGCACTAGCATGAGTGCCGTGCCGGCCAACAGCGGCGATGCGCGATAGAGCCCCGACAGTTCATGCAGAGAAAAACTGCCGCCTATGTCGCGCATCAGACCGGCCAAAAGGTAGAGGGCCGTCATCACCAGCATCGAGTGGACAGCGTAGAGAATTGTACCGGAAAGGGCTTCGGCCCCGCCGACCGAGACGCCTGCGAGCATCACACCCACGCCGGAAATCACGACGAAGCCGAAGATTCTTCTTGTGTCGGATTGAGCCAAAGCGCCCATGATCCCAACTATCATTGTAGCGGCCGCGACCCAGCCGATGAGATCGGACAGCACGGCGCGCTCAACCGGAAAGATCATGACCAGCGAACGCAGCAGCGCATAAACGCCGACTTTTGTCAGCAGGCCTGCAAAGAGGGCAGCAATTACAATCCGCGGCGTGTGATAGGACGCCGGCAGCCAGAAATTCACCGGGAACGCCGCTGCCTTCATGCCGAAAGCAAGCAGGTAAAGTACCGATAGTGTCATAAGCGGCCCGCTGTCGCGCACGCTTTGAGCTTTGCGCGCAAGGTCCGCCATGTTGAGCGTGCCGAAGGTTCCGTAGAGCAAACCAGTGGCAATGAGGAAGAGCGTCGTCGCGACCAGGTTGAGGATTGCGTATTTCGTCGCTCCGTCGATCTGTTCCCGCTGCGACCCGAGAATGAGCAGTCCGAAGGACGAGATGAGGAAAACCTCGAACCACACATAGAGATTGAAAACATCACCGGTCAGGAAAGCGCCATTGACGCCCGCCACCATCAACATGAGGAAAGGATAAAAACCATAGCGCCGCCCCGTTACGTCGATCGTTTTCGCCAGCGTAGCGCAGATGAATGCCACCGCGGATGAAACCAGCGCGAACGACGCTCCGAGAATGTCGGCCGTGAACGAAATGCCGAATGGCGAAAGCCAGCGCCCCATGGTCATTACCAGCGGGCCGTCCGAAAGTACCCGGCTAAGCAGGCCCGCATTTGCAAGAACGACGCCGCCAAGCCCCAACAAGGCCACTGCGGCCTGGCTTCGCATTTCATGCCGCAACATCAACAAAAGCGCGCCAAAGCTGATCGATATCACGACCGGCGCAATGATGAGCCAATCGGCAGGCGATGCGAGGCCCGCCACCATGGCGTTCGAAATTTCACTCGATGCTGGGCCAGCCATTGTGTTCAATAACCCATAGGCGGCAACCCCTCGCCCTTCGGCTCGGCCACGCGCATATCATCAGCTTCATCGGTGCCGAGGTCCTGATACGCCCGATAGGCGAGGACGAGCAGGAATGCGAAGAACGAGAACGAAATCACGATCGCTGTCAGGATCAGCGCCTGCGGCAACGGATTGGCGACGGCCGCAGGAGGCGTATCAAGTCCTTCAGGAATGATCGGAGGCACCTCGCGCAGGATCCGGCCTGAAGTGAAGATCAGCAAGTTCACCGCATTGCTGAGAATCGCGACCCCCAGGAGGATGCGGATGATATGATTGGAGAGCATCAGATAGATGGCGATCGTAAAGAACGCTCCAACAAGGACGGAGAGCGCGGTTTCCATCAACCATCCGCCCTATCTTCGAGCGCCAAGGCAATTGACGTGATCGAGCCCACGACGACGAAGTAGACGCCGAAGTCGAAGAACATCACGGTCGAAAGCTCGATCTCGAGCCCGAAAACGTTCAGGCTCGTCCAGATGCCGGTGAGAAACGGGACGTCGTAGAAAACCGACAGCAACCCCGACATAGCGGCAAGCAGCAGGCCGAATCCAGAGATCGCCATCGGATGAAAATAGAAAGCGCGACGCACCTCATTCGCGCCGCAGGCGATGCCGTAGATCGCGAAGGCCGATGCCGCGACGAGCCCCCCGGTGAACCCGCCGCCGGGCTCATTGTGGCCGCGAAGGAGCACGAAGACCGAAAACAGCACCATCAGGCTGGTGAGAAACGGCGCCATAGTCCTGAAAATGACGGTGTTCATCTCATCGCTCCCCCGCCTGCCGCTCGGAAGTGGCAGTAGTTGGCACGCGAATCCGGATCAGCGCCAGAATTGCAAGGCCGGCAATCATGACCACAGCAATCTCGCCCAGCGTGTCCAATCCCCGGAAGTCAACGATGATGACGTTTACGATGTTACGCCCATGGGCGATGACCTTTGCATGAGCGTTAAAGAAATCAGCCAGCGTGCCGTCGAACGGCAATTGCACGACCTTGAGAAGCAGCAATGCGAAACCGGCGCCACAGGCAAGGGAAATGGTGAGGTCGAGCAATATCTGCCCGACCGGCCGACGATCCGACGGCGACAGCCTCAGCCGTGTCATCACCAGCGCGAGGATGACAACCGACAGCGTTTCTACCATGAACTGCGTGAAGGCAAGGTCAGGCGCCCCAAGCAGCATATAAAGCAACGCCACCGCGAACCCCTGGATGCCAAGAGACACGATGGCTGTCAGCCGATCGTTCGCCCGAACGACTGCTAGAAGTCCGATCACGGCGATGGCTATCACGGCCCACTCGTAGAACGGCAATGATGGGAAATCAGGAACAGCCGGCAATTCTGAGAAAAGAAAGATCGGAACCAGGATCGCCAGCGCAACCACGACGAAAGTCACGGTGAGATAGATATCGAGGCGACCGTTCTGCACGACCCCTGTCACAGCATGCGATAGGCGAAGCAGCCCTCGCGTCACCTGGTCGAAGCCTCGGTCGGGTCCCCACCCAACCGTAACCAGCATCTTACCGACT
>JBEVEP010000281.1:0-4607 GCA_040512755.1 Mesorhizobium sp. | reverse complement strand
GTCGCGTTCTCGGTCGGCGAGGAGGAACTGGCCGGCCTCGACACCGAACCCCTCGTAGGCCACCTGGCAGCCTGGAACTATTTCCAATCCGTCGACACCCCCGAGAACGCCGATTTCATCGCCAAGTGGAAGGCGTACACGAAGAACGACAAGCGCGTGACCAACGACCCGATGGAAGCGCATGTGATCGGCTTCAACATGTGGGTGAAGGCCGTGGAGAAAGCCGGAACCATCGATCCTGACGCGGTGATCGAGGCGATCGTCGGTGTATCGGTGCCGAATCTTTCCGGCGGCTATTCGACGATGATGCCAAACCATCACATCACCAAGCCGGTGCTGATCGGCGAAATCCAGGCCGACGGCCAGTTCGAGACCGTCTGGCAGACGCCGGGCCTCGTCGTCGGCGACGAATGGTCCGACTACCTGCTGGACTCCAAGGACCTGATCGCTGACTGGCGGGCGCCCCTCATGTGCGGGAACTTCAACGTCGCCACAGGCAAGTGCGGGGGCAAGGGTATTAACTGACTGGCCGGCGTGACTGTTTGACCGCGGGCTTCCAGGCGGGTCACCTCCTCCCGCCCGCCTGGAAGCAAATTTGCAGGTGCGATTGACCCCATGAAACTCTTGTTGCTTTCCCTCCACGTCGTATTCGCCGTCCTTTTCGGCACCGTTGCCTCTCGTGGTGACGACGCTAATCTCAACGCCATCGTCTCGAAATTTGCCAAGGCAAGAAACTTTCCCGCGATCGAGGCAATCGTTCGCGAGCTGGCGGAGACAGCAGATCCTGACGCGGAACGCATCCTTTTGGCGCTTGTCGACGGGAAACTGAGCGTTCGCAAATCCGACGATCGTGCCTTCATTGTCGCGGGCGACGGTGGCAC
This sequence comes from Mesorhizobium sp., assembly GCA_040512755.1. Classification (GTDB taxonomy): domain Bacteria; phylum Pseudomonadota; class Alphaproteobacteria; order Rhizobiales; family Rhizobiaceae; genus JBEVEP01. Next base: position 3,726 of record JBEVEP010000281.1, on the reverse strand, counting down.
GGTGCAGCTGCTCGACCCGTTGAGCGGCAAAACAGCAGGCGAAGCCGCCAAGGCCGACCTCGCCAAGGTCAAGGTGAACAATTCCCTACGCCGGGTTATTCGTGACGTGATGGGCAGCCTGACGCTTGGCTCCGACGATCCAACTATACGGGCGGCCGCCGCTGACACTATGTTCAAGAGTCCCGATCCCGCATCCATCGAGGCCCTCAATCAGGCGATCGAAAGAGAGACAGTTCCGTCGGTAAAGGCCCGCCTCGAGCAGGCGCGCGCCTCCGCTGCGCTGGTGTCGGAACTGCCTGCAAAGAAAAAACTTGAAGCGATCGCTATACTTGGCGCACGGGGCGACCGCGAGGCGCTCGCGCTTCTCACGGCCTTCGAAGCCAGCGCGGACGGCGCGCTAAAGGACGCTGCCCTGAGGGCGATCCGCGGCATCGGCAGCAAACTTGCCTTCTCGAATGCCGCGCAGAACGTTTGGTACGGGATCTCGCTCGGATCCGTGCTGCTCCTGGCGGCGATTGGCCTCGCCATAACCTTCGGCGTGATGGGCGTCATCAACATGGCGCACGGCGAGATGGTGATGGTCGGCGCCTACTCGACCTTCGTGGTTCAGAACCTTGTCAGGACCGCCGCGCCCCACCTCTTCGACTGGTCGCTAGCAATCGCCCTGCCGCTCGCCTTTCTGGTTGCGGCAACCATAGGACTGGCGATAGAGCGGGGCATCATCCGCTTCCTTTACGGACGGCCGCTCGAAACCCTGCTCGCGACATGGGGTGTTTCGCTCATCCTGCAGCAGGCGGTCCGGACGATTTTCGGACCGAGCAATCGTGAGGTCGGCAATCCCTCCTGGATGTCGGGCGGATTTCAAGTCGGGCAGCTGGCGATCACTTGGAACCGCCTCTGGATTGTCATTTTCGCCCTCTGTGTCTTCGCCATCCTTCTCTACCTCATCAAGCACACACCCTGGGGCCTCAGGATGCGCGCCGTCACCCAGAACCGGCGCATGGCGTCCTCGATGGGCATCAAAACGCCGTGGGTAGATGCACTGACCTTTGCGCTGGGCTCGGGTATTGCCGGAATCGCAGGCGTGGCGCTCAGCCAGATCGACAATGTGTCGCCCAATCTAGGCCAAGGCTACATCATTGACAGTTTCATGGTCGTCGTCTTCGGCGGGGTGGGCAATCTATGGGGCACGCTTGTCGGCGCGTTTTCGCTTGGGATCATCAACAAGTTCCTCGAACCTTATGCCGGAGCGGTGCTCGGCAAGATCATCGTGCTCGTCCTGATCATCCTCTTTATCCAGAAGCGGCCGCGCGGCCTCTTCGCGCTCAAGGGAAGGGCAGTGGAAGCATGATTGCCCGCCGCCTTTTCGCTTCCGGCGTTAATTCCCGCATTGCCGCCACGATTGCGCTCTTGCTTGCACTGGCGATCACCGTTCCGTTTCTCAACCTCGCGCTTTCGCCAGAAAGCCCCCTGCACGTGCCGTCCTACATGGTCGCGCTTGTCGGGAAATATCTGTGCTTCGCTCTTCTTGCGCTGTCGCTCGACCTCGTCTGGGGCTATTGCGGCATTCTTTCGCTCGGCCATGGCGCCTTCTTCGCGTTAGGCGGCTACGCGATGGGCATGTATCTGATGCGGCAGATCGGCGCGCGCGGGGTCTACGGCAACCCGGACCTGCCCGATTTCATGGTCTTCCTCAACTGGAAGGAGCTTCCCTGGTACTGGTATGGCTTCGATCAATTCTGGCTTGCCGCGTTTATGGTCGTGGCCGTTCCCGGGCTGCTTGCGTTTGTCTTCGGCTGGTTCGCCTTTCGGTCCCGCGTCACTGGCGTGTACCTGTCCATCATCACCCAAGCGATGACCTATGCTCTTATGCTGGCCTTTTTCCGTAACGACATGGGCTTTGGCGGCAACAACGGCCTGACGGACTTCAAGGACATAATGGGGTTCAACGTTCAGGCCAACACGACCCGTTCGGCGCTTTTTGCAGCGAGCGCGGTCGCGCTGGCGCTTGGCGTATTTGTCGTGTCAAAGATCGTCGCCAGCAAATATGGCAAGCTGCTGATTGCCGTTCGCGACGCTGAAAGCAGGACCCGCTTTCTTGGATGGCGAGCGGAGAACGTGAAGCTCTTCGCCTTCACAGTATCAGCCGTAATGGCCGGCATCGCCGGGGCGCTCTACGTACCCCAGGTAGGGATCATCAATCCCGGTGAGTTCGGGCCGGCGAACTCGATCGAAGTCGTCATCTGGACGGCAGTCGGCGGCCGGGGCACCATCATCGGCCCGATCGTAGGCGCTTTGCTTGTCAACGCGGGAAAAAGCTGGTTCACCAGCGCGCTGCCTGATCTTTGGCTCTTCGCGCTCGGCGGGCTCTTCATCGCGGTGACGTTGTTTTTGCCGATGGGGGTTGTCGGGGCTTGGGATCAATGGCGCGCCGGCCGGCGTGCCCGCCTTTCGGCAAGGCACTCACCTGAAGAGGCAGGCCGACCAGGGCTCATTGCAGGTCGCGCCGAGTCGGAAAAATCCAGGCAGCCAATAGGCTCACCTGAGCCACAGCCGGCGGAGTGACTCATTGGGCCGAAGCAACACCATCCTTTATCTCGACGGCGTCTCTGTTTCCTTCGACGGGTTTCGGGCGATCAACGACCTTTCGCTCGTCCTTGACCGCGGCGAAATGCGGGCGGTCATCGGCCCTAATGGGGCCGGGAAAACGACGATGATGGACATTATCACCGGTAAAACTAGACCCGACCTAGGCGAAGTCTACTTCAACGGTGAGATCGACCTTACCCGGCACGACGAGGCGGAGATCGCCACAATGGGGATCGGCCGGAAGTTCCAGAAACCGACGGTGTTCGAAAACCACACCGTCGAGGACAACTTCGTATTGTCGTTGAAGGGGCCGCGTTCGATATTTCCCGCACTCTTTCACCGGCAATCTGCGGACGAGACTCGCCGCATAGATGAGATTCTGGGCATCACGCGACTGGGGGATAAGCGACACGAACCCGCGGCAAGCCTTTCCCATGGCCAGAAGCAGTGGCTGGAGATCGGCATGTTGCTGGCACAGGATCCCAAGCTTGTTCTGGTGGATGAGCCCGTTGCCGGTATGACAGACGCCGAGACGGAACAGACGGCCAGCCTGCTGAAAGACATCGCGGGCACGCATTCGGTCGTCGTGGTCGAACATGACATGCACTTCGTGCGCGAACTTGGCGTCAAGGTCACCTGCCTTCATGAAGGGTCGGTGCTGTCGGAGGGCACCTTCGATTTCGTCTCGGCCGATCCGCGCGTCATCGAAGTCTATCTAGGACGGTGATGGTCATGTGGGGGGCATGCTTTGCAAGATTTGACGACGGGTTGCATCGGACGACCGCCAATCCGCAGTCGCCCGATTGCGGCAAAGTGAAAAGTTTCACCAACCCCCCTTGGCCGATGAGACCATTGGCCACCCCCATCGCAAAGGCGATGGGGGCGTGGGGGGACCAGGTGCTGGGCACAGTCTACTTTTTCCCGCCAGCACCAGCTTTCCAACTGCCGGAGCCTCTTTGCGGGAAGATAGTAGGCTGTCCCCGGGGGCTCCATTATGCTTGAGGTCGAAAACGCCATCCTCCACTACGGTGCGGCACAGGCATTGAGGGGTGTATCCCTCAAGGCTGAAGCCGGGAAGATCACGTGCGTGCTCGGACGCAACGGCGTTGGCAAGACAAGCCTCTTGAGATCAATCGT
>JBEVEP010000241.1:0-5512 GCA_040512755.1 Mesorhizobium sp. | reverse complement strand
TGACGCCGAAGGGCAGGAACCCGGCGCTGCCCATCTGTGCGAAAAGCCACGGTCCGAAGGCGAAGCCGAGCGAGAGCACTGTCGCATAGATGCCGAGCACAAACCCCCGTCGGTGTGGCGGGGCCGAGGTGCTGATCCAGAACTCCGAAAGGATGAACAGCACAGTCAGTGCGACATGCAGCACGACCCGCAAGGGGAACCACATCCAGAAGGATGGGGCAAAATAGAAGCCGACAAAGGCCAGCGCACCGCTGACGATCATCAGGAGCATCGTGCTGACCACGCCGAAGCGTAGCGCAAGCGGGGTAGCGAGCGGAGCGGCTGCAATCGAGGCAAGGCCGGCAACGGCAGTATTCAGGCCGATCATCGAAGCGGAGTGACCCCGCGTCTCCAATATGACGCTGAGCAGCGGCACGCCAAGCCCTATCGCGATGCCGACCACGCTGATCGAAGCGATAGCGGCGGCAATGGAAAGCCAGCGCATCTCATCCGGCGCAGCGCCGTCAGGTGCAAGACTGCCACTCATGGAAAGCTCTAGAGAAGGTCGCGGACGAAACGGTTGCGGATCATTCGGTAGAATGGAACGTGTCCGCCCGGGCGTAGCAAAGGATCGCGCTCCAGGCGTTTTTCGAGTTCCTCGAGCACCGTCCTGGTTATCGCCGGTATGTCGGCTTGCTTGGCTTCGCCGATCGGCAGCCAGACCAGTTCCTCGAGTTCGTTGGTCGGGCCCCCTGCTTCGAGCGCGACGGCGACATTGCTTCGCCAGGTAGCGAGAAAGCGCGTATCGAAGCGGCGCACGCGGCCGGGCGGCGTGATCGCGCGGGCGATGAAGCGCAGCGATTCGAGCGACGGATGGACACCGTGTTCGACGAAGCCGTGCCAGTCCGGCTTGCTGGTCGAAAAAGGCTGCTTACGGCCGATGAGCAGGCCGGCTTCCTCGTAGGTTTCCCGAATAGCCGACAAGGCAATGGCCCGGGCCCGGGCATGCGTGGCCCTGGCGCCCGTCCCGACAAGCTTGGCCTGCTCGTCAGGATGCAGGTCCTCCACGACAGGAAGCCGGCTATCCGCCGGGTCGGTGCGGCCGCCTGGAAACACGAACTTTCCAGGCATGAATGCATGTTTGGCGTGGCGGCGACCCATAAGAACATGAAAATCGTGCCCTTGCCGGTCCAGCAGGATGAGAGTCGCGGCGTCGCGCGGGCGCATCGGTTTGCCGCCGAGCGCGAAATCTTTCGATTCCGCCTTGTCGACCTGCGCCTTCGTCATGCCCTCCATTACGGTCCCTCTCATAGGCGACTCCAGCGGAATAAAGGGTTCGTTTTGTCCGGATGCGGTCTAGGCTTCCGGATGCGCCTCGACAAGATCCTCTTCGCCGCCGAAACCGTGCATGTAAAGCGCCCATTGCAGCCCGACGACGGCGCCCTTGACGGGGCGCAGTAATGCCAGCGCTGAACCGATGGTGACCGGCACCCAGATCGCGAGATGCTGCCAGGTGGACAGCGTGCTCGTCGCTTCTACGCCCATGAATGCACCGACGACAATATGGCCGACGATCACTACGACCAGGTAGGCCGGCAGGTCATCGGCGCGATGGTGGTGCATTTCCGTACCGCAGCATTCGCAGCGATCGACGGTTTTCAGGAACGATGCAAAGAGGCGACCTTCGCCGCAGTGCGGACAACGCCCGCGCAGACCGCTCATCATCGCGCTCATCAGCGAACGGGCCGGGCGGCCTCCATCACTCACTGCTCCGAAAACATGGTCCTTCATCACCATCTCCTGCTGCGCGCACGCTGGCGCGGCTGCGATGCCCGAACCCTCGGCCTTTGGCCTTTCGCCTTATGGAACGACCGTTTCGATCCCGTCAGGGGCCGAGGATCGCTCAGCATTTCGAAGCGCATGGCGCCTGCCATCGGTGCCACCTCGACGAGACGAACTTCGACGCGGTCTGCGAGTTGGTAGCCTTTGCCGGTGCGTTCCCCGAAAAGGGTGCGGGCGGATTCGTCGTAGATATAGTAATCGCCATCCAAGGATGACACGGGTATGAAACCGTCCGCCCCATACTGGGGCAATTGGACAAAAAGTCCGGCTCTGGTGACGCCGGATATACGTGCGTCGAATGTTTCTTCAACGCGTTCAGCGAGATAGGCCGCAATCAGCCTGTCCACAGTGTCGCGTTCGGCCGCCATGGCGCGACGTTCGGACGCAGAGATCAAGGCGGAGATTTCCTCCAGCCGTTCCTCCTCGCTCCGCGTCAGCCCATCCGAACCGAGGCCGAGCGCGGAAATGAGCGCGCGATGCACGATCAGGTCGGAATAGCGGCGGATTGGCGAGGTGAAATGCGCGTAGCGGCGCAGATTCAGGCCGAAATGGCCGATATTGTCCGGCGAATATTCGGCTTGGCTCTGCGAGCGAAGTACGACCTCATTGACCAGCGCCTCATGATCCGTGTCCTCGACGCGGGACAGGATCGCGTTGAACTGACTTGGCCGCATCTGCGCGCCGCGCGCCAAGGACAGGCCGAGCGTCGCCAGAAACTCCCGCAACGATTCCTGCTTGGCGAGCGAGGGGCCATCGTGGATGCGGTAGACCAGCTTCTGCCGCTTCGCTTCCAGGGTCTCCGCGGCCGCGACATTGGCCTGGATCATGAACTCCTCGATCAGCTTGTGGGCGTCGAGGCGGTCAGGCACGACGACCCTATCAACAGTCCCATCCGGCTTGAGAAGTATCTTCCGTTCCGGCAAGTCGAGTTCCAGGGGCTCGCGCGCGTGCCGGCCGCGCTTCAGAATGTCATATGCGGACCAAAGTGGTTTCAGGACTGTTTCGAGGATCGGTCCGGTGGCGTCGTCGGGCCTGCCGTCGATCGCCGCCTGCGCCTGCGGATAGGCAAGGCGAGCGGTCGAACGAATCATCACCCGATGAAAGCTGTGGCGGATTTTCCGTCCTTGGGCTGAAAAGGTCATCCGCACGGCCAGCGCCGGGCGGTCTACCTTCTCCTTCAGGGAGCATAGGTCGTTGGATATGCGTTCGGGCAGCATCGGCACCACCCGATCCGGAAAGTACACGGAGTTCCCGCGCTTCAGCGCCTCGCGGTCCAAGGGGGAGCCCGGGCGCACATAGCCAGCCACATCCGCGATAGCGACTGTGACAACACAGCCTCCGGGGTTTCCATCGTCGGGATCCGGCTCTGCATAGACCGCGTCGTCATGATCCTTGGCGTCGGCGGGATCGATCGTGACGAGGGGGAGGGACCGCCAATCCTCGCGGCCGGAAATGCCGACGGGCTTCGCCGTTTCGGCCTCCTCGATCACCTGTCGCGGAAAAATATGCGGTATGTCATGCGCGTGGATAGCGATCATGGACACCGCCTTCTCGCTCGTCAGCGAGCCGACGACAGACAGAACCTTTGCGCGAGGGAGGCCGTACCGGCCGGCGCGCGACGCTTCCACTTCCACGAGGTCGCCCGCTTCGGCGCCATTGCGGTATTCCGGCTCGACAATCAGTTCGGGTTGCCGGCGCTCCACTGGCTCTATTCGCAACGTCCCGTCGTGCGCGACGCGAAAGACACCCAGCACAGCGTCCTTGCGCTTGTCGAATATCTTCAGCACCCGCGCGGTGTAAGCAGGGCCTGTCGGGTCATCAGTCGGGAATACTTTGGCGAGCACGCGGTCGCCGATACCAGGAACCGGTCCTCTTGCGCCGCGCGAAAGTCTTACGGCAACCAGCGGATTTTGTTCCGTATCGTCACCTGCCCGTTCGGTCGGTCGAGCCAGAAGGCCGCCATCGGGATCACGTGAGAAAATGTCGAGGACAACGACATGGGGCAGTGAGCCCGGCCGGATCAGCCGCTTGCGGCTCTTTTCGAGCAGGCCCTCGTCCTCCAGGTCACGAAGTGTGTCCTTCAGCCAGATACGGTCCTCACCCTTCAGCGAGAACGCCCGCGCGATATCACGCTTGCCCGAGCGATCCGGATTCTCCGAGACGAAGCGCAGGAGATCGTCGCGGGTGGGCCTTTGCCCTTCGGGCAGTGCAAGACGCGTATCGCCGGACCGCTTGCCACCCTTGGTGTTCCGTCCGGAAATACGCTTGGCCAAGTCCGTCTAGCCTTTCTTCCTGCCGCGGAAGGGTTTCTTCCCGCTACCGCCCTTCGCCGCCTTCTCTGCGACCAAGGTCAACGCTTCTTCAAGCGTGACCGTGTGCGGATCCTTGCCTTTGGGGAGCGTTGCATTGACCTTGCCCCAATTGACGTACGGGCCATAGCGCCCGTCCCGCACGGTCACTGCACCGCCATTATCCGGGTGGGCGCCCAGCTCCTTCAACGCCGCCGGGGTTCCCCCGTTCCTGCCGCTTTTGGCCTTGGACTGCTTCTCCGCGATGACTGAGACCGCGCGGTTCAGCCCGATCGAGAACACATCCTCAACCGTTTCGAGATTGGCGTAGGCCCCATCGTGAAGCACGAAGGGCCCATAGCGGCCAATGCCTGCCGAGATCATCTTGCCGGTCTCTGGATGCGCGCCGACATCGCGCGGCAGGGAGAGAAGCGCCAGCGCTTTCTCGTGGTCCATCGCATCGGCCGACCAGCCCTTGGGCAGGCTGGCGCGCTTGGCATCCTTGCCGTCGCCGCGTTGTACGTAGGGACCAAAGCGGCCGCTCCGCAGGGTAATTTCCTCGCCTGTGTAGGGATCCTTGCCGAACACCTTCGTGCCATCCTCCGTCACCTCCTCGTTGCCATTGATGGCGTCGCTGAGCTGGCGCGTATAGCCGCATTCCGGATAGTTCGAGCAGCCGACAAAAGCGCCGTACTTCCCGAGCTTCAGGGAAAGATTGCCATTGCCGCACTTCGGGCAGATGCGCGGATTCGATCCGTCCTCGCGCGGCGGAAACACCAGCGGCGCGAGTTCATCGTTCAACGCGTCGAGCACGTCGGTGACGCGCAGTTCCTTGATGTCGTCCACGGCGCCGGAAAAATCTTTCCAGAAGTCGCGCAGGACGTCCTTCCAGGAGAGTTTTCCATCCGAGATTTCGTCGAGCTTTTCTTCGAGCGAAGCCGTGAAATCATACTCCACATAGCGCTCGAAGAAGCTTTCCAGGAAGGCAGAGAGTAGCCGCCCTTTCGGCTGCGGCAACAGCTTGCGTTTGTCGATCGTCACATAGTCCCGGTCTTCGAGCGTCTTCAGGGTTGCCGTGTAGGTCGATGGCCGGCCGATACCGATTTCTTCCATCTTTTTGATGAGGGACGCTTCCGAATAGCGCGGCGGAGGCTCAGTCGTGTGCTGGGTTGAGTTGATCCGGTCGCGGGCAAGTTGCTCCCCGGCACGGATATCAGGCAGCCGCCTGTCTTCCTCGTCTTCCGCGTCCTCGTCCTTCTGATCGGTATAGGCTGCGATGAAACCGTCGAAGCGTATCACCGAGCCCACCGCTCGCAGGGCAGCCACGCGGCCGCCGTTGACGGCCTCTATTTCAACCGTTGTTCGCTCGATCTCCGCCGCCTGCATCTGGCTGGCGATCGCGC
>JBEVEP010000234.1:0-5309 GCA_040512755.1 Mesorhizobium sp. | reverse complement strand
GAGTAAATGTGAGGGTCTTCACGTTGCAGCGTCATGCTCGATGATTACTCGGTTGTTGATTGGCGGATGCTCGGTCTTTCGGCTCGCGTACGGTGACGACCCGGTGACGACCGGCGATATGATAACTGTGGCGGTCAGAGGCAACCGCTGAAACAATCCCATGAATGTGTTTACATTTTTTGGAGCGGGCGAAGGGATTCGAACCCTCGACCCCAACCTTGGCAAGGTTGTGCTCTACCCCTGAGCTACACCCGCTCGCGCGGCGCTGAGCCGCAAGCCGCGTCTATATGGCCGAAGCGCGTTGCGATTGCAACAGGGAAAAGAGAGAACCGAGGGCGCGGCGCGACGCCGCACATGACCGAGGTAATTCCAGGAAACGCGGGAACCGGTTTCCCTCCGGGATTGAGCTAAAACACCGAAAGAAGGGGCGGCGAATTCCCGCTGGACTCTTGTTCCCGCATGGAGTTGGAAAAAGACCGGCCGTCTGTCATGAGGTGCCTATGCCGAAATCCGCAGAAGAATTGTTCGCCTTTCTCGATGGTTTGGGGATCCGTGTCGCTACCACGACGCATCCGCCGCTGTTCACGGTGGCCGATTCGCAGGCGCTGCGCGGGCAGATCGAAGGTGGGCACACCAAGAACCTCTTTCTGAAGGACAAGAAGGACAACTACTATCTCGTGACTCTGGATGAGGACGCCACCGTCGACCTGAAGTCGATTCACCAGAAGATCGGCGCCGCCAGCCGTGTGTCATTCGGAAAACCGGAGGCATTGCTCGACCTTCTTGGCGTGACGCCTGGCGCGGTTACTGTGTTCGGGCTTATCAACGACACGGAACGGAAGGTAAAAATGGTGCTGGACAGCCCGCTGCTCGACCATCCGGTCATCAATGCGCATCCGCTGTCCAACGAAGCGACAACATCGATCACAAAAAATGATCTTTTGCTGTTCCTCAACGCAACCGGACATGAACCTGCTATCTTGAAAGTGTCGGAATGATTGCCACATGGGGAACGATCAATTCCGCGACCGGGCTCCGGCGCAAATCATCGAAGGGGCTGAAATGAGCAGACAGGACAACCCGTATTCAGGAGCCAACCAATACGCTGGGGCCAGCGTGCAGTTCGGCTCGAATGCGGATGCAGCAACGGCGCCGGCCGATTCGATCAAGGATACGACCACAGCCACTTTCGCCAAGGATGTCATTCAGGAATCCCGACAGCAGCCCGTGCTGGTTGATTTCTGGGCGCCCTGGTGCGGCCCGTGCAAGCAACTGACGCCGGTTCTGGAAAAGGCCGTCCATGCTGCGGCCGGGCGCGTGAAGCTTGTGAAGATGAACATCGACGATCATCCGTCCATCGCGGGCCAGCTTGGAATCCAGTCGATCCCGGCAGTGATCGCGTTCAAGAACGGTCAGCCGGTTGACGGGTTCATGGGCGCGATTCCGGAAAGCCAGATTCGTGAATTCATAGAGCGGGTGGCGGGCAAGGGAAACGGCCAGCCGCCGTTTGCGGACGCGTTGAAGGCCGCGGCTGAGGCGCGCGAAGCGGGCGACGCGCAAGGCGCGGCGCAATTATACGCGGCCGTGCTGCAGGAAGCGCCAGACAACATCGAAGCCATCGCGGCGCTTGCGGATCTGCTCTTCGAGACCGGCGACGTGGACGGAGCCGGGGAGGTTCTTTCCGGTGCGCCTGAGGACCAGAAGGAGACGCAGCAGCTTGCTGCCGTGCGCGCCAAGCTGGATTTGGCGAAGCAGGCCGCAAAGCTGGGCAATCCGGACGAGTTCGAGCAACGACTGGCGGTGAATCCAAAGGATCACCAGGCGCGCTTCGATCTTGCGATGATCCAGAACGCGCATGGAGATCGCATGGCGGCGGCGGACAATCTGCTGACGATCGTAAAGTCCGACCGCGGCTGGAAAGACGATGCCGCGCGCGAACAGCTCTTGAAGTTCTTCGAGGCGTGGGGCGCCACTGATGAAGCCACGCTCTCGGCGCGGCGCAAGCTCTCCTCGCTGTTGTTCTCGTGAGGACAAGCGCCTTCCGAGCCTGCAATTGATGCGCTAGATTGCAGGATACGGATTGGAGTTCAGACGTGCAGGCAGGCAACGCTCACTACCGGACCAGTTCGGATTTGCCGGCCACTATCCCGATCTTTCCGTTGTCGGCGGCGTTGCTGCTTCCGGGTGGGCGTATGCCGCTGAACATCTTCGAGCCGCGCTATCTGCAGATGGTGGACGAGGCGATGGCGGGAAAGCGTGTCATCGGCATGATCCAGCCGAGCCTTGACGGAGAGTTGCGCGAAGACGGCGAGCCGAAGATCTGTCAGGTCGGGTGCGTTGGCAGGGTCACCTCGTTGGCGGAGACAGGAGATGGCCGCTACCTGATCGCCCTGCAGGGCGTTTGCCGGTTTCGCGTCGCGTCGGAGATTGCGGCAAAGACGCCGTTCCGGCAGTGCCGGATCATGCCTTTTGCTGCCGATCTGAGAGAGGACCCGGCTGCCGGTGACGTCAATCGTCCCGCTTTGCTGAAGGCCTTCCGCGCCTATCTTGATGCGAATGGCCTGGAGGCGGATTGGGAAAGCGTCAGCCGTGCCGAGAACGCCATGCTGGTCAACGCGCTTTCGATGATGGCGCCCTATGGACCCGCTGAAAAGCAAGCGCTTCTGGAAGCGCCCGACCTGAAGACCCGCGCGGAGACCCTGATTGCGATCACCGAGATGGCTCTTGCTCGCGAGCAGGACGATTTCGGCTCGAGCATTCAGTAAGTCCGGCCGGCCGCAGATAGCAGAGCATGTGATGAGCGATATCGTCCGTGACGCAAAGATCGATCCGCGACTGCTGGAGCTGCTCGCCTGTCCGCTGACGAAAGGGCCGCTAACCTGGGACCCGGCCAGTTCGGAGCTGGTTTCGAAGGTCGCGAAGCTCGCCTATCCAGTTCGAGATGGAATTCCCATCATGCTGCCGTCGGAGGCGAGGCAGCTGACGCCAACTGACTAGCCCATTGTGGCGTGCCGGGACCCAACCTCTGTTTGCCTGGTGCGGCTGCACAGGCGCGACGTGGAAGTCGCCAATGGCAGGAGCCGGCCGCAGGCTGCGGCGTCGGGCGATTGCCAGAAGGCTGACCTCGCGCAAGACTGAGAAACCCCAATTGGGGCAAACCTGAACCACGCTGATCGTCGCGATGGAGCCGGGCGACGGTCAGTCTGCGCCAATCAAAGCCGCAAAGAGCTACTTTTCGACTTCTCCCCCGCTCTCTGCCCAATCCTTGAAGGCGCCGAGATTGTATACTTCCTTGTAGCCCATTTCCTTCAACAGCTTGCCGCTTAACGCCGACCGGCCGCCGGACGCGCAATAGAGAATAACGGGCCTGTCCTTTTGAAGTTCGGGATTGTGGTAGGGAGTGTCGGCGTCGGCGCGGAATTCCAACATGCCTCGTGAAATGTTGAGCGCACCCTTGACCTTGCCGCTCGCCTGAACTTCCGGTGCGTCGCGGACATCGACAACGACCGCATTTTGGCTGGAGATCAATTTCCTGGCTTCGTCAGCTCCGATCTTCGGCACAACGGCGTTCGCTGCGGCCAGCATCTCTTTAACGTTGCTCGGCATTTGCTCCTCCATGGCTGCCCGCCCAAGGGTCCAGCGTAACCAACGAGGACTGTGACGGAAAGGTGCTTGAAACTGCGAGCCGATCGCACCGAAAGCCGGCAGCGTAAGCCGGCCGGTGGGAGGTCAACGCTTCGGAACTGCTCTGCCTTTGTGCAACGCAGCAAGGAATCTGCTTGCCGTGTTTAGTAAATTAGCTATTACTAAACAATCTACTCAACATGGACGCGCGGTTTGCGCGGTTGTGTTGCGGGTCTGGAGGAGGCTCGACGAGACGGCCAGGCTGGCATGTTTCGCAAATGGGAGGTGAGAGCATGAAATCGGTATCGAGAATAGCGTTCGGCTTGGCGTCAGCACTGCTCGCGTCCACTGCCGTTTCTGGGACTGCCAAGGCTGATGAACTGACACTGTGCTGGGCGGCATGGGATCCGGCCAATGCGCTGGTCGAGCTTTCTAAGGAATTTACGGCTCAGACCGGCACCGAAATGAAGTTCGAATTCGTCCCGTGGCCGAATTTTACAGACCGCATCCTCAATGAGCTTAACTCGGGCGGCAAGCTTTGCGATCTTCTGATCGGGGACTCGCAGTGGCTCGGCGGATCTGCTGAGAACGGCTATTACGTCAAATTGAACGATTTCTTCGACAAGGAGGGCATCAAGATGTCCGACTTTGCCGATGCAACTGTCTACGCTTATTCTACCTGGCCGAAGGGCTCTCCGAACTATTGGGCACTGCCTGCCATGGGCGATGCAAATGCATGGTTCTATCGGAAGGATTGGTTCTCGAAGCCTGAGATCCAGGCTGAGTTCAAGGAGAAAACGGGCCGCGACCTTACTGTGCCGAAAACCTGGCCCGAACTGATCGAGGTGGCGAAATTCTTCCAGGGCAAGGAGATCGACGGCAAGAAGGTCTATGGCGCCGCGATCTTCACCGAGCGCGCCTCCGAAGGCATCACGATGGGCGCGACGCAGGCTCTCTATGCCAACGGGTTCCAGTACGAGAAGACCGCCGGCAAATATGACATGGAAGGCGCGGTCAACTCGCCTGACGCGGTGAAAGGGCTCGAGGAATACAAGGAGCTCTACAAGTGCTGCACGCCGCCCGGCTACACGGATGCCTATATGACGGAGTCCCTGGATGCCTTCAAATCAGGCCAGGCGGCAATGGCGATGAACTGGTTTGCCTTCTTCCCGGGTCTGGCCAAGGACGAGAATGTGGGCGGCGACAAGATCGGCTTCTTCGTCAATCCAAAGGGATCGACGGAAGCCTCTACCCTCGGCGGCCAGGGCATGTCGGTGGTGGCGAACACCGACAACATGGAAGGCGCGCTGAAATACATCAAATGGTTCGCGCAGCCGGATGTTCAGAAGAAATGGTGGGCGCTCGGCGGTTACTCCTGTCACAACGCGGTGCTGAACGACCCTTCCTTCAAGGATTCGCAGCCTTTTGCCGCTGACTTCCTCGTCGCGATGAACCAGGTGAAGGATTTCTGGCAGGAGCCGTCCTACGCGCAACTCCTGCAGGGCATGCAGAAGCGCCTGCATGACTATGTCGTGGCCGATCAGGGCACGGCGCAGGAGGCGCTCGACAAGCTGATCGCTGACTGGACCGAGGTCTTCAAGGACGACGGCAAAATGTAGGGCTGGAGGCATCCTCCCATCTCCGTCCCGCGCTGTGCTAGTCTGGCGCGGGACGGAGACCTCGCA
>JBEVEP010000204.1:0-20162 GCA_040512755.1 Mesorhizobium sp. | reverse complement strand
AAGGGGGGAGATTAGCTGTCGTCTCTGATTTCGCCAGTCTCCAGCATCGCAGAATGGTGCGAGGCGCAAATGAAGGCCGATCTCCCCCCTTGAGGGGGAGATGTCCGGCAGGACAGAGGGGGGTGCGAAGGGGCGCAGCCGTGTCCATCCGCGTGCAATATAGAGCGCCCGTCATTTTTCCGGACTAACCCATGGCCCGTATCGAACTCCGCAATATCACCAAAAAATTCGGCGCCCATACCGCGCTGAAGTCTCTCAACCTCGACATCGCGGATGGCGAGTTCTTCGTGCTTCTCGGCGAAACCGGCGCAGGTAAGACAACCACGCTCCGGCTGATCGCCGGGCTCGAAAAGCCGGACGAGGGACAGATCCTTATAGACGGTGTCGACGTCCGCACATGGGGGGCTGCCGAACGCGACGTGGCGCTCGTGCTCCAGCAATATTCGCTCTATCCGCGTTACACCGTCCGGGAAAACCTCGAATTTCCGTTGAAGTCCAAGATCCGCCGAGTTGAGCCTGCCGAGATCAACGAGCGCGTAGCACGCGCTGCAAGGACGCTGCGCATCGAGCATCTGCTCGACCGCAAGACTGACCGCCTCTCAGGCGGCGAAATGCAGCGCGTGTCGATCGGCCGGGCCATCGTGCGCAAGCCGCGTGTCTTCCTTATGGACGAACCGCTTTCGAACCTGGACGCCAAGTTGCGCGAGGCGCTACGCACCGAGTTGAAGAACCTGCAGATGACGCTTGGCGCCACTTTTCTTTTCGTCACTCACGATCAGATCGAAGCGATGTCTATGGGCGACAAGGTCGGCGTCCTGAACCAGGGTCGCCTGGTGCAGACTGGCACGCCCTACGAGATCTACAACAATCCGCGTGACACCTTCGTCGCGAGCTTTGTCGGGTCGCCACCGATGAACCTGCTCGACGGTGAACTTGTCGACGGGCGCGCTGTGGTCGTCCAACGCCAATTCGAGTTGCCTTATCCAGTCAATCGCGCCACCGGCCAATCCGCGACGGCTCTCGCGGGCCGGCCGCTCACTTTCGGGATCCGTCCCGAGGACGTTTATCTCGAGCCCGGCGCGCCGGTCGAGGCCCGCGTGCACGATGTCGAAAATCACGGCGTCGAGAAGATTCTAACATTGCGCGTGGGCGACTTGATGCTGCGCGCCACCGTGCCGGCGCAGACCTCGGTCGCTATCGAAGACCCTGTTCGCTTCGCCTGGAACGAGAAAAAAGTCGTGCTGTTCGATCAGGGCACCGGCGTCAGCCTGCGCCATTAGAGCAAGATCCCGAAAAGGGCATAGCGGTTTTCGGAAAAGATCATACGAAAATCAGAGAGTTAGAACACGGTGACGACTCCAAGAGAAGTCATCGTGGTCTAGTGTTCGGGGCCTACCGGGCGGGAACAGCAGTTCCGCAATAGCCGTTCGCCGCGATCGAACTGCATAGATCGCTCCACTGGCACCCGAGACAGGCCGCGCGCGTGCTGCCCGCGGCGAAAGCTGCACGCATACGCTGAATGACTTCCGGACTGAGAGTCAGCGTCGCGTCAACTTGAATCGGGTCTCCCAGCAGCTCGCGCAGATCGCGTGCGGCCAGCCTATCCCGTTCCGTTACGCTGTCCCGCCAACAGTGGGGTTCGCTGTCGCCAAGGAGTGGTGCGCAGATGTCGTCCGGCCCTTCGACAATCAGAATATCCTCACCTTGGGAAATCTGACCCGCGATCACGTCATAGTTGGCCGTGAAAGCGGCGCTGTAGCCTTTGCCGGAATAGGTCAGCAGGCAAAGCAGATGGTGCGGCCGCAGCCGAATCGTCATTCGGCGGGTTGCACCCTGCCGCGCGCCAACGCCTTGAGGGTTGCCGCGCCCAAGGCGGACTTGAGAAGAGCCCCGACGAGGAACGGCGTCACGCCATGCACGATTGCCTGGTCCAGCCCGATCATGATGGCCAGCCACGCCGCGCCGAGCGCGAGGCAGAGGACATTGCTCAGAAGCATGTTGACGAAGGCAAGACCCCAACGGTTGCCGTTCCACCCCCGTTCGGCCAACCAGCCCGCGAGCGCGCCGGCGGCGGGGAAGGCAAAGAGATAGCCGGCGGTCGGGCCGGCAAAGTGGTGAGCGCCGGCCGCGCCGCCGGCCAGCACCGGCAGGCCGAGCGCGCCTTGCGCGAGCCACGCAACAATCGTGATGCCGCCAAGCCGCCAGCCAAAAAGCGCGCCGACCAGCGCCACGGCGAAGGTCTGCATCGTGATGGGGACCGGGATCATCGGTACGGAGATATAGGAGGATGCGGCCAGGAAGAGCGTGCCCAGGACGACCGCACCGACCTGCCATACGAGAGGCCGGCTTTGCAGATCGAGGGGGCTATAGAGAGGTTTCAGGCTTGGTGCGGCCGCGTTGCTCATTTTGGTTTTTCTCACTGCTACAGAATCATAATCAAGAACAAGGACCCATAGCTAAATGAGCCCACAGCAGCAAACCGGATGGCAACGACGCCGGCAAAGCTTTTGATTTTGTTGGGCACTGAAGGCGATCTCAGAGCTTTTCGGTGATTGATCGTCACGCAAATCGTGAGCGATAGCGCTCCACCGCTTCCGGATTGACAAGATTGACCGGCAGCGCGCCGTCAAGCACGCTCAGTGTCTCGGCGGCTGCGCCAACGCCCATCCGCTCCATGCTCTCCTCGGTGATCCCCGCCATATGCGGCGTCACAATTACGTTTGGGAACGTGAAAAACGGATCGTCGGACGGCAGGGGCTGCGAGACGAAAACGTCGAGCGCCGCACCGGCTATGCGGTGCTCTCGCAGGGCGGCGGTCAGCGCCGTTTCGTCGACGACCGGCCCGCGCGAGACATTGACGAGCAGCGCCGTGGGTTTCATTGCGCCGATCCGAGAGGCGTTGATCAACCCGGTTGTCTCCGGCGAGAGCGGGCAACAAAGCACCACGACATCGCTGTGCGCCACGAGGGCGTCGATGGCCGCGAAGCGCGCGCCTTCCGGCAAATTCTTGCCGGAACGGTTGTTGGCCAGCACCGTCAACCCGAAGCCGTGGGTTGCGATCCGCGCGACTTCACGGCCCACATTGCCCGTCCCCACAACGCCGATCGTTCGTCCGGTCAAGTCGTTGGTCAGGTTGGCGTGATCGCGTCCGGACAGCCAGCCGGAAGTCCTGAGGTCATGGTCCATGGCGCGGAAACGGCGCAACAGGGCAAGCGTCACGAAGAAAACATGCTCGGCGACGGTGCGTGCGTTGACGCCAGGCACGTTGGCCACAAGCACGCCGGCACGCGTCGCGGCGTCCAGCGGGATCATATCGAGCCCGGCGCCATGCCGTATGGCCGCTCGAAGCCTTGCGGCACTGTCAAACAGTGTTGCCGGCAGCGGCGCCCTCACGATGACGATTTCGGCGTCTTCCGCTTCCCGTGTCAGCGTCACGGCATCCAGGGAGGAGGCCACGACGAGGCGGCCGGCCCCGGCAAGCATCGCTTCCGCGCGCGGATGGAGCGGGTGGGTGGAAAGGATCTTTGGGCCGTCAGGCATTCTGCAGATGCGACGCGGGCTCGCCGTCCTGCGGCGCCTCACCGCCAATCAGGCCCTTCCAATAGCTTTCGGCGCCCTGCAGATGCGCGCTCATCAGGGCCTGGGCGAGATTGCCGTCGCGACGCACCAGCGCGTCAAAGATCTGCAGGTGCTCCGCGTGAGACCTTTTTCCGCGCTCGGGGTCGCTGAAATAGACGGGCAGGCGTTCCTCTCCCATCACATAGTAGATGCTGCAGATCTGATGGAACATGCTGTTCTTGGTCGCGCGGACGATCTCCAGATGGAATTCCCGGTCCTGCTGGGCAATCGGCACGCCGGCAGCGATGTTCTCCTCGGACTGCCGCAGGATCTCGCGCAGCGTCTCATAGTTTTCCTCGGTGGCGCGGCTGGATGCGAGTTCGGCGGCCTTGATCTCATGGATCTTGCGGAGCTCGACGATCTCATAGATCTTCACCGGATCGACCGGCAGCCCAGCCTTGGCAAACAGGGCCAGCGCATCGACGCTCGCCTGCCTGGCTGTCAGATAGATACCGGACTTGGCGCGCCGCTCGACAATGCGCATCGCCTCCAGGATCGCCAGCGCCTCCCGAATTTGCCCCCGGCTCACCGAGAAGTGCTCGGCCAGTTCGCGCTCGGACTGTGTCCGGCCCGTCTCTGGGTCGGAGGTAGCGAACAGGTGATTGGCAAGATCTGCCAGAAGGTTGTTCTCAGACATCAGCCGGTCATCGCATGTGCTTCGAGAAACGTTTCCGAAACGGATATTCCAAGACCGGGGGTGTCCGGTATTGCAATCATGCCGTCTCTCAAGTCAACCGTTTCCTCGATCAGATCGTGCAGCATCGGGTTGGCGCCGAGCGAGTATTCGACAATGAAGCTCGACGCAACGGCCGCACAGACATGAAGACCCGCAAAGAAGGCGGGCGCACCTGCCCACAGATGCGGCGAGAGCCTGAGATTGAAGGAAGAGGCGAGAGCCGCGATCCGCATGGCTTCGCTGATGCCGCCGCAAAAACCAAGGTCGGGCTGCAAAATGTCGGCAGCCCGTAGCATCGCCAGCTCGCGAAAGGCAAAACGCGTCGCCTCGCTTTCTCCCGCAGCGATCGGGATGCCGCATTGAGCGCGCAGTTCCGCCATTCCTGTCTTGTCGTCGGCTGTCACCGGTTCCTCGAACCATGCAAGATCGCAATCGGCAACGAGGTGGGAAAAGCGTCGGGCGTCGGCGACCGTGTAGGTCCCGTGCGCGTCGACCATCAGACTGACATCAGGGCCAAGCGCATCGCGGGCAGCGCGCACTCTGGCCGCCGAAATGTGTGGTGCTCCATCCATGGCGCCGACGCGCATCTTCACCGCCTTGAAGCCGCCGGCGTCGATATACGATTTCAGCTCGTCGCCGATTGTCTCGGCGGGCGCCCACCCTCCCGAGGCATAGGCGGGCATGCGCTCCGCCTTGCGGCCGCCGAGCAACCGCCAGACCGGCACGCCAAGGGATTTGCCGAAAATGTCCCAGAGGGCAATGTCGACCGCGCTGATCGCCGCTACCGTCAAGCCGCGCCTCGACATTCGTGGCATCGCGTGGCCGGCTGCGGCGGCCAGTTCGTGCCGCTCGCCATTGTAGAGCATCTCCCAGATCGCGTTGATGTCGCGCGGATCGCGGCCGATGAGCAACGGCGCGATCTCGTGATTGAGAAGATGCACGAGCGCCCCATAGGCGCCGGCGCTTCCGGCCGCGTTCTTGCCTTCGCCCCAGCCGACGATGCCATCGTCCGTCTCGATGCGCAGGATCGCCGCGTCGAATGTGCGCACCTGGCCAAAATCGCTACGATGCTGACGAGTTGCCTCGATCGGCACACTTACCCACCACGCCTGCATCTTTTTGATGCGCATTGTCCTCCTGTTCCTTCCCCTGCGGGAAGGTTTGTTTGTATCCCGCGACCCGGCCCGACGGCCTATTTGATGAGCGGCAGGATCGTTTCCGCCGTCACCTTCGTCAGGTCGTCGTAGAATTGCTCGGTGAGCAGGCTCGAGCCGTGATCCTGGATGAACTTCAGCTGCTCGGGCGAGATGTCGACCGGATTCCGTTCCACCTGGTTCGGGTATCTGTTGGCGGGCGTGCGGTCCACTGGCGCGACGAACTCGTTGGTGAGCGCGCCGTCGTAGCCGATTTCCTTCAGCGTAGTTACGATCTTCTTCCAATCCAGCGCGCCCTGACCAGCGGCCATGCGGTTGTTGTCCGCTACATGGAAATCGTAGAGGCGCGAACCGGCATGCCGGATCGCCTCGTACATATCGGCTTCCTCGATATTGAGGTGGAAGGCGTCGAGGCAGACGCCGCAGTCCGGCGCGATTTCTTCAGCCAACCGCACAACTTGCGAGGATTTGTTGAACAGATACGTCTCGAAGCGGTTGAGTGGCTCAAGCGCGATCCTGACGCCCTTCTTCTTGGCGTGCTCGTAACATTCCTTGACCGACTCGACGACCCAGCGCCATTCCTCTTCTTCGGTTCCGTCCGGGACGATCTTGCCGACGGTCACCGGCACGAGCGTGATGATCTCTCCCTCGAGCTCGTTCACCATCGTGATGACGTTCTTGACGTATTCGACCGACTTCGCGCGCTGCCCAGTATCCTTGGCGGCGAGGTTGCGCTCGCCAAGCGTCAGCGTCACCGAACCCCAGCACCGAATGCCATATTCCTTGAGGAGCTGCCGGGTCTCCTTGGTGTCGTACTGGTCAGGTTCGCCAGAGATTTCAATGCTTTCGTAGCCGTATTTCTTGATGCGGGCGAGGGTTTTGGCCAACGGTTCCGCGCGCATCCAATTGTGCGTCGAAAGATGCATCGTGATTGCTCTCCCAAGGTTCGCCTTGAAGTTGCGCTGCCGCATTGGCTGCGCGATTCTTGGTATCTGGTTCGACCAATCAGGCCGTTACGCAGTTCTAACGTATTTCCATCATTGCGACAAGAAGTCCGGCCATTTGATACGGCCGTTCCTCCATGTGATTGTTTTCTCAACGATAATGTTCAACTGGCCCATACGTACCTTTTAACATTGTATTTTAGTTTTCCATTGACCATTTCGCAGAATTTGGTATTACCAGTAAATATTGAATATCGGTTCAGCCGCACGCTGTGGGGGGCAAAGCGGCCAAGCAGCGGAGTCGATGGCGTCAGGCGGGGCGTCATCGACCCCGCTGTCCTATTCAGGCTCCTTCCAAAAAGCAGTTCGTTGACGTGGATAAGCTCTTCGAGCGTTTCTCGAAGTCACCGCGGTTTGCATCGGTGTACTATTTGCCAATATAGATGGCCCAACGCTTCGGTATGCTATTGAGGGTCGCGCGACGAACCGAATTCTGTGAGCAGGTGGGAGGCTGCTTGGAGGGCACAGACGCCGCCGCGCCAGGCGGAAACCGCGGCAGGACCGCTTGAGGCAGATGACGGCAGGACCATCAGGATGAGCACAGCGAACGAGGCTGCCCGTTTTCTGATCATCGACGACCATCCTTTGTTCCGGGAGGCGCTGCACAGCGCGCTGCAGATGACGTACCCGGATGCCGACACCATGGAAGCCCGGACGGTCGACGAGGCGCTTCAGCTTCTCGACAACTCCTTGCCGTTCGATCTCGCGTTGCTCGATCTCAGTATGCCCGGTGTTCACGGCTTCGAGGGCCTGCTGCAGCTTCGCACGCGTTATCCCCAACTGCCGGTCGTCGTCGTTTCCGGTCATGAGGAGCCGAAGATCATCTCCGAGGCGCTTTCCTACGGCGCGGCGGGCTTCATCCCCAAGTCAGTCCGCAAGGCTGACCTGGCGGATGCCATCCGCGCGGTCATGGACGGCGCGGTCCATGTTCCCGAGAATTTCGGAGCCCAGCAGCAGGACGCCGAAAGCGCTGATCGCGCCGAAATGGTGAGGCGCCTGGCGACGCTGACACCGCAGCAACTCCGCGTCCTTCAGATGTTGAAGCAGGGATTGCTCAACAAGCAGATTGCCTATGAGCTGCAGGTCGGCGAGACGACCGTTAAGGCCCACGTTTCCGAAATTCTGCGCAAGCTGAATGTCTACAGCCGCACGCAAGCCGTGATCGAGGTCTCGAAGCTCGACTCCGCTGATCTCTTCCGAGATCATCCCGGATTTTGAGCCCGGGCATCACCACTACAGCCGCGACGCAGGGCGATCACCACTATTCCTATGCCAGCAGATGCGCCAACAGCGCGCGCAACCGGGCCGGCTTGGCCGGCTTTCGCATCAGTTCGATGCCAGCGCTACTGGCTGTTCGGGCAAGCTCTTCCGAGGCATCGGCGGTGATCAACAGCGACGGCACATTGCGCCCCAGATGCAGGCGCGCTTCCGCGATCGCTGTGGTTCCGAGGTCGCCCTGATCCAGATGCTGGTCGGCAATCACGACGTCGGGAACCCACCCATCGGCGAGCGTCCCGAGCGCTTCCTCGGTGGAGGTTGCCAGCCGCGCTTCGCAACGCCAGTGTCCGAGCAGAACCCTCATGGCTTCAAGGATCGCGGCATCGTTCTCGATGAGCAGGACTTTGGTGCCGAACAGACCGTATCCACGCGGACGTTCCGGCTCGACCGGCGCGGCGGAGGGCTCGCTGTGTGCGACTGCCGCGAGCGGCACCTCCACATGGAAGACCGTGCCGCAGCCGACCTGTGAAGTAAAATCGACGCGGTGGCCCAGCGCCTCGACCATGCGCCGCACGATAGCCAAGCCAAGCCCCAGACCACCCGCGAAGAGGTCGATGTCCACCGTATCTGAGCCGCGATGAAATTCCTCGAACACCACTTGGCGCTGTTCGCTCGGGATGCCGCGGCCCGTATCAACAACATCGATCCGCGCGACGGAACCCCGCCTGCGAACGCCGACAAGCACGCCGCCTTTCTTCGTGTAACGGATCGCATTCGAGACGATGTTCTGCAGAATCCGTCTCAGCAGAGTGCGGTCCGAGCGAACGACTATGTGGGTCGGCCGGAATTTCAGCTTCAGCTCCTTCTTGTCCGCCCAAGGCTGGAAGTCGGACTTCAGCGAGGAGAAAAGCGGATCCAGCGGTACATCGCCTATGTCCGGCTGAACGACGCCGGCGTCGAGTTTGGATATGTCGAGAAGCGTGCGGAGAAGATCCTCCATCGTCTCGAGAGACCGCTCCACCTGCCGGACCAGCACCCTTCCTTCGTCGCAGCTCTGCAGTTCCGCCAGCGCTGAGATCGACAGATGGGCTGCATTGAGAGGTTGCAACACGTCATGGCTTGCTGCAGCAAGGAAACGCGTCTTCGACAGGTTAGCCTGCTCGGCCGCTTCCTTGGCCTCGACAAGTTCGACGTTGGATTGTTCAAGGCGCCGCAGCGTCGCGCGCAATTCCTCGGTGCGGATGCGGACCCTGCTCTCCAGGTTGATTGCGGTCTGGAAAAGCGAGAAGGCGTTGCCTTGCTGGTCCATGGAGCGTTCGACGCGCGAGACCAGCGCCTCGTTGATCCGCTTCAGCTTTTCCAGGTCGTTGATCTGTCGGATAGGCATTAGAGTGGTTCTATTCGTCGGTGCGGCGGCCGAAGGCGATGCCCGTGAATGTCTGGTTCAGATGCATGGACCTGTACTGTTCGCCGTAGGTGCCGAAACCAATGACGTTGTTGGCGCGATATACCTCGGAAATGTCGCGGAATATCTGACGGTTATGCGCATCCAGGCGTCGCAGCACACAGTCGAAACCGAGCACCACATCAATACTCCCAAGCTTTTCTACGACGTTCCTGAACGCGGTTCTCGTCGAGTCGACCATTCCCTTCGGCTGTGCGATCGAAAGAACGATGCCGTCGTCGATGGCGCAGAAGAATGAAAGAGACCCGTCGGGATGCATCTTCTGGATCGAGCGGCAATAGTATTCACCGCCCACCCGCACGACGACCGGGTGTGACGCGAAGCTCATTGGGGTTAGAGCTTCGGGCACTATGCCAACCGCCGCCGCGTATTCTTCTGCCGCATTGCTGGCGTTGAATTCGTGAACAATGCGGCGGTCCGGATCGGAGGAAGTGACGACAAGCTTGGTGTCGGTCGGTATGAAATTCTCTGTCTTGAAGACGTGGAACGGAACTTCAGTGGCCATCAGTATGACGATGGCGCAGTCAGTGCCGACCGCGCCATCGGATATCAGCGTGGTCAGTTCGAATTTCAGGTCATCCCCCGCCGAGCCGCCGATCAAAGGAATATCGTCCAGCGCCCAGTGGATCGCAGACGTCGCGGCTTCTTCCGCGTAAGAGAGCCCATCCATGAGGCACAGGGCAAAGGGCTTCCGTTCCGTCGATCCCGGCCGGGACTTCAGCGAACGCTTCAGCGTCTCGACCTCTGCGGCAATCGTATCCATTCCGACCGTGGAGATGTTGCGCAAGAAAGCGCTGACGACGGTGAAGGAGTGCGAAGGGAAGAGCAACGCAACGACATGTCCTTCTTCGAGTCCTTCGGGCGTGATCTCGCCGGCGGTGGAGCAGCCGGCGTATGACAGGTTCGGCGCATGATTCTTGAGCGCTTCGACAAGCGACGGCCCGTCCATGATGGCCTGTGAATAGAACAGCAGCGCGAAGCCCGCACCCGTCCTGCACGCTTCCGCCGCAATGACTTCGGCAAAAGCGTCAGCGCCAGGCTCGGAAGATGTTATGGCGGCGATGCCGCAGGCATAGTCAACGCGCGAATACAAACGGTCCCAGGCACTTCTCCGGCGTTTTGAAGTCAGATCTTTTCAGGCCGGTTGCGATATCATCATCGGCAAATTCGCTTTTTGCAATCTTGATGTCAGCACGCGTTCAGCAGAAAGTACAATATACCGCGGGAGGGGGCGGCATCATTCTGCTCATTCTCGGGGAGAGATAAGTGGCGAAAGCGCCTCGAAGGGCAGCGGGATCTGCTGATCCCGCCCATTTGGATGGTGGGAGGAGGAATCATGTCTGAAATTTCCTTGGTGGTGAATGGGCGAAGCGTGCGCGGCTCCGTCGAGGATCGAACGTTGCTCGTCCATTTCTTGCGGGAGAATCTGAACCTGACGGGTACGCATGTCGGATGCGACACGTCTCAATGCGGCACCTGTGTCGTCCATGTCGACGGCAAGGCCGTAAAGTCGTGCACATTGCTTGCCGCGCAGGCGTCGGGATCGACCGTGGTGACGATCGAAGGGCTTGCGAATGGTGCAGAGCTGCATCCCGTTCAGGCAGCCTTCAAAGAGCATCATGGCCTTCAGTGCGGCTTCTGCACGCCTGGCATGATCATGGCTGCCACCGACATGATCCGGCGTTATCCGGGGGGATTGGATGAAGCGACTGTCCGCGCCGAACTCGAAGGCAATATCTGCCGCTGCACCGGTTACCACAACATCGTGAAGGCCATTCTCGCCGCGTCGAAGACGATGGCGAAGAGCGCAGGCAAGGCAAAGACCAACGGGCGCACGAAGAAAGCAGCCTAAAGCGGAAAGCGTGATCGGAGCGCGAAAGCATTCATCGAATTCGGTTCTGGAGGAGAACTAGAATGGGCGTTGAAGGGATCGGGGCGCGGGTAGCGCGCAAGGAAGACAAGCGGTTCGTCACCGGCGCAGGGCGCTTTGTGGACGATATGGTTGTGCCGGGGATGAAGCATGCGGCCTTTGTCAGAAGCCCGCATGCCCATGCAGACATCAAGAAAGTCGATGTGCGGAAGGCCCAGGCGATGCCTGGCGTGATCGGCGTACTGACCGGTCGTGAACTCAAGTCTGACGGGATCGGCAATCTGATTTGCGGGTGGATGATCCACTCGAAAGATGGTTCCCCGATGAAGATGGGCGCCTGGTCGCCGCTCGCGGTCGATCGCGTCCGTTATGTCGGCGATGCAGTGGCAGTCGTCGTGGCCGAAACAAAAGGCCAGGCGCGCGATGCCGCTGAGGCCGTCGAGGTCACCTATAAGGAGAAAAAAGCTGTCACCGATGCCGCCAAAGCGCTGGAGAAAGGCGCGCCGCAGCTCCATCCGGAAGCGGAAGGCAATGTCATTTTTGATTGGGAGCTGGGTGACGCAAAGGCTGCCGATGCGGCGATCGCCAACGCTGCGCATTTGACGCGCATGACCATCACAAACAATCGGCTCGTCCCCAATGCCATGGAGCCCCGCGCCGCGCTCGGCCACTATGACAAGGGCGAAGACCACTACACCTGCTGGACGACCTCCCAGAACCCGCATCTCGCTCGCCTCGTGATGAGCGCGTTCTATAATGTCGCGCCGGAGAATAAGCTGCGGGTCATCGCACCTGATGTCGGCGGCGGCTTCGGGTCGAAGATCTTCATCTATCCGGAGGAACTCGTCTGCCTGTGGGCCTCGAAGAAGACCGGCGTTCCGGTGAAATGGGTGGCGGACCGGACCGAGAGTTTCCTCGCAGATGCGCACGGGCGTGACCACCACACGACCGTTGAAATGGCGTTTGACAAGGACAACAGGATCATCGGGCTGAAGGTGGACACGATCGCCAATTTCGGCGCCTATATGTCGCTGTTCTCGTCCTCTGTACCGACATACCTCTACGCGACGCTTCTCTCGGGCCAGTACAATATCCCGGCGATCCACGCCAATGTCCGCGCCGTCTATACGAACACGTCTCCGGTGGATGCCTACCGTGGGGCGGGACGGCCGGAAGCGACCTATCTTCTGGAGCGGACGATGGAGACAGCGGCCCGCGAACTTGGCGTCAGCCCCGCTGAATTGCGGCGCAAGAACTTTATCCAGACCTTCCCGCATCAGACCCCGGTCATCATGTGTTACGACGCGGGCGATTATGCGACCTCGCTCGATGCGGCGATGAAGGCCGCGGACTATGCCGGGTTCGCGAAGCGTAAGGCTGCGGCGGCCAAACGCGGCAAGCTGCGCGGCATCGGCATGAGCTGTTACATCGAGGCCTGCGGCATCGCGCCATCGGCAGCCGTCGGCTCTCTCGGCGCCGGTGTTGGTCTTTGGGAATCCGCCGAGGTCCGGGTCAATGCCGTGGGCACGATCGAAGTGCTGACCGGCTCCCACAGCCACGGCCAGGGCCATGAGACGACCTTCGCGCAAGTCGTGGCTGACCGGTTCGGTGTGCCGATCGACAGCGTGTCGATCGTTCATGGCGATACCGACAAGGTGCAGATGGGCATGGGAACCTATGGGTCCCGCTCGGGTGCGGTCGGCTTGTCGGCAGTGGCCAAGGCGCTCGACCGGGTCGAGGCCAAAGCCAAGAGGATCGCCGCGCATCTGATGGAGGCGGATGAGGGCGACATCGTCATCGAGAACGGTGCGCTCAAAGTGACCGGCACCGACAAGAACGTGCCGTGGTTCCAGATGGCGCTTGCGGCCTATACGGGGCACAATCTGCCTTCCGGGATGGAGCCGGGGCTGAAGGAAACCGCCTTCTACGACCCGACCAACTTCACCTTCCCGGCTGGTTGCTACATCTGCGAGGTCGAAATCGATCCCGAAACCGGCCTCACCGAAATCATTCAGTTCGTGGCCGCCGACGATTTCGGCAACGTCATCAATCCGAATATCGTCGAGGGCCAGGTGCATGGCGGTCTTGCGCAGGGCATCGGACAAGCTCTACTGGAATCGGCGCACTATGATCCGGAAAGCGGGCAGCTCCTGACGGCGAGCTACATGGACTACACCATGCCTCGCGCCTCTGATCTGCCGTCATTTCAGGTGTCCACGTCGAACACGCCGTGCCCGGGCAATCCGCTCGGCATCAAGGGCTGCGGCGAGGCGGGCGCCATCGGCTCGCCGCCCGCCGTCATCAACGCCATTACCGACGCTATCGGCAGCAATGAACTGACGATGCCGGCGACGCCTCTGAAGGTCTGGGCGGCGCTGAAGGCGGCGACGAAACATTGAACAAGGTGAATGATGAATAGTGAATGCTGAATGGAAAATCGCCAGATCTGACAACTCACCATTCACCACTTGCCATTCACCAATCACTCCTTGAGGAGACGAGGCAATGTACGCAGTCAATTATCACCGGGCCGCTTCCGTTGCTGATGCAGCAAAGCTGGCCAAGCAGGGAGACGCCAAGATCCTGGCTGGTGGGATGACGCTCATCCCTGCCATGAAGGTTCGGCTCGCGGCTCCGTCCGATGTGATCGACATCAGCCGTATCCCCGCGCTGATCGGCATCACCTTGTCCGGCAAGACGGTAACGATCGGCGCTGCCACGACGCATCACGACGTCGCCACCAATGAGAAGCTCAGGAAGGTTTGCCCTGCGCTCTGCCATCTCGCCAGCCATATCGGCGACCCGCATGTGCGCCATAAGGGTACGATCGGCGGGTCGATCGCCAACAATGATCCGGCGGCGGACTACCCGGCGGCTGCGCTGGCGCTGGACGCGACCATCGTTACCAACAAGCGCAAGATCTCGGCCGCGAAGTTCTTCACCGGCCTGTTCGAGACGTCGCTGAAGGATGGTGAGATCATCACGGCCGTGACCTTCACGGTGCCTGCTAAAACCGGCTATGCCAAGTTCCCGAACCCAGCCTCGCGTTATGCCATGACCGGCGTCTTCGTGGCCAAGAGCAAGGATGGCGTCCGCGCCGCGGTCACGGGCGCAGGCGAGGACGGCGTCTTCCGTTCGAAAGAGATCGAGGCCGCCCTGGCCAAGAAGTTCGATGCTTCGGCATTGGAGGGCATCAAGCTGTCGCCCTCAAAGATGATGGGCGACCTCCACGCCTCTCCCGAATACCGGGCGAACCTTGTCGTCGTGATGGCCAAGCGCGCAGTAGCGGCCGCCAACGCCTGACGGTTCGAGCATCGGCTCGGCGACGCCCCCTCGGGGCAAACGATGCTTGCTGCTTCGGCCCGGACATCGCCCGGGCCGGGGTGTGTTGCGACTATCGCTCAATTCTCCTCGACGAAGACTTCCTCGCGCTTCTTTTTCACGGCTGGCAGGAAGACGATCACGAGGACTGCGACAGCAATAGCGAGCAGGAAGGCGCTGAGCGGCCGCGTGACGAATGTCCTCGGGTCGCCTCGCGAAAGGATCATCGCCCGCCGCAAATGCTCTTCCAGCAATGGGCCGAGCACAAAGCCAAGCAGAAGCGGAGCCGGTTCACAGCGCAGTTTCAGGAGCACGTAGCCGACGAGGCCGAAGAAGGCTACCGAGAAGAGGTCATAAACGTTGGAATTGACGCTGTAGACGCCTATCGAACAGAACGCCATGATAATCGGGAACAGCACATAATAGGGGATCGTCAGCAGCTTCACCCACAGGCCGATCAGCGGCAGATTGAGCACGATTAGCATCAGGTTGCCGATCCACATCGAGGCAATGATTCCCCAGAAAAGCGCAGGCTGCTCGGTGGCGACATTGGGGCCGGGCACAATTCCCTGGATGATCATTGCCCCGATCATCAGCGCCATGACGGGATTGGCTGGGATACCGAGCGTCAGCATCGGAATAAACGAGGTTTGCGCGCCGGCATTGTTGGCCGATTCCGGCCCTGCAACGCCGGCAATCGCGCCCTTGCCGAACTCCTGGGGCCTGTCGGAGAGGCGCTTCTCGACGGTATAGGAGGCGAAAGCGGCCAGGATCGCGCCGCCGCCGGGCAAGATGCCAAGCGCAGAGCCGATGGCCGTACCCCGCACGATAGGGCCGGCCATCCTCTTGAAGTCCTCCCGCGTCGGCATCAGCCCGCTGACCTTGCGGATCAGCACCGATCGCTCGTGCTCGTTCTCCAGATTGCGCAGGATTTCGGCGATACCGAAGACGCCGACCGCAACGGCCACGAAGTTCAGCCCATCGGCATATTCGCGAATGCCAAGGGTGAAGCGGGGAGTGCCAGTGTAGATGTCAGTGCCGACCAGTCCGAGCAGCAGGCCGACTACGACCATCGCCATGGCTTTGACGATCGAACCATGCGCCAGTGCGATGGAAGATACGAGGCCGACAACCATAAGCGAGAAATACTCCGCCGAGCCGAACTCGAGCGCGATGGCGGTGAGGGGCGGCGCGAACAGCGCAACGAGGAATGTTGCTACCGTGCCGGCGAAGAACGACCCGATTGCCGCGATCGCCAGGGCCGCTCCCGCGCGGCCTTGACGGGCCATCTGATAGCCATCGATCGCCGTGACTGCAGACGAGGATTCGCCGGGCATGTTGATGAGGATCGCGGTCGTCGAGCCGCCATACTGCGCGCCGTAATAGATGCCGGCCAGCATGATCAGCGACGATACCGGATCGCCGATCTGGAAGGTGATTGGCAACAGCATGGCGATCGTCGCCGTGGCACCGATACCGGGCAGCACGCCGATCAGGGTTCCAAGCAGTACGCCGATCAGACAGAAAAGCAGGTTCCAAAATGTCGATGCTGTCGCGAAGCCGAGCGCGAGATTGTCGAAAAGTTCCATGCGCCAGCCTCCTTCAGAATGACAGCCAGGGGCCGAAGCGCTGGAACGGCAGGCCCAACGCGTAGCTGAAGACGATCACGGAGAAAAGCGTCAGGCCTGCGGACAGTAGCAGGGCCATACCGGGCCGCATACGGCTCGAGGCGAAAGCGGCAATCATTGCAGTCAGGAAGATCGACGGCACAAAGCCGAGCCCCCGGACGGTCAAGCCGAAGAATATCGGCGCAGGCAGGATGAACAGCATCCCGCGCCATGCAATTGGTCCGACAGGCTCGCCCGCAATACGCGTCGCCTGGACGAAGACAACAATGCCGAGAAGGATGAGGATGATGGAGAGAACCAGCGGAAAATAGCCAGGCCCCATACGGAAGGCTGTGCCGATCTCGAGATTCCACGACTGGTATCCGAAGATTAGCCCGACAGCGATGAAGATCGCGCCGCAGAGGCCGTTGGTGAGGTCGATGCCGATCGATTTCATGAGCGAGAACCCTGAGGCCGCTGCAACAGCAAAACGCTATTGCGCTTTTGGAAGAAAAAAGGGGCGCCCGTCCGGCGCCCCTTCAAACATCAGTCGGCATACTGGCCGGCGGCATCGATCACCGGCTTCCAGCGCCCTATCTCACCTTCGAGCTTGGCTTTCAGCGCCGCGGGGGTCGCATCGGCGTCGGAAGAGGGCACGGTGCCCAGTTCGGCGAAACGGGCGACAACGTTGGGGTCCTTCAATGCCTTCTGCAACGACTGCGACAGCCGCTCGGTAACCTCCGCCGGGGTACCCTTGGGGGCGTAGATTCCGTGCCAGATGCCGACCTGGAAGCCGGGGAGGCCGCCTTCCTCGGCGGTCGGAACGTCGGGCAGAACGTCGAGCCGCTTTGCGGAAGTCACCGCATAGGCCTTCACGGTGCCACCCTGGATCTGCTTCGTCGTGTTGGTGGTCTGGTCGCACATGATGTCGACCTGGCCGCCGAGCAGGTCCGTCATCGCCGGACCGGTACCCTTGTAGGGCACGGTAAGGAGCGGTGTCTCGATGGCGCTCATGAACATCATGCCGCACAAATGGGAGGCTGCGCCGATGCCGGCGTTCGCTACGGTGACCTTGTCTTTGTTTGCCTTCACGTAGTCGATCAAGCCCTTGAGATCGTTGGGCTCGAAATCCTTGCGTGCGAGGATCGTCATCGGCACTTCCGTAACGAGCCCTACATATTCGAACCCGTTCAGCGTGTCGTAGGCGAGCTTGCGATAGAGCGTGGCGCTGGTCGCCATACCGATATGGTGAAGGAGCAGCGTGTAGCCGTCTGGATCGGCCTGCGCGACACGGGCAGCGCCGAGCGTACCTCCGGCGCCGCCGACATTCTCGACCACGATCTGCTGGCCAAGGTCTTTCGACATTGATTCGGCGACAAGCCGCGTGACCGTATCGGTTGGTCCACCGGCGGCGAAGGGCACGACCATGGTGATCGGCCGATCTGGATAGGTTTGCGCGTCGGCCCCTGTTACCGTCAGCGCCCAAGCTGCGGCGGCGGCGAGTGTTGCGACTAGCTTCCTCATTGCGAATTCTCCCAGCCTTGAGTGGCAGACCTCTTGCGGCCGCATTGCCCCTGCCGCTCTTTTCGTTACGGGCAGCGCCATGAAGGATGGCCAACCCGATGCGGATGGCTATCGAAAGGGACCGGAGCCGACGTGTCAAGGGCGCGGCCGGCATTGTTCCCGTGCTGGCGTTTTCCGGAGCTGGCAACTGGTCAAACGGGCCACGGCTTGGCACATTTGGCTGAATCAGGAGTATCGCCATGAGCCCTCATGCAGCAGCAAGATCCAACAAGCCTGCGCCGTGGACGGACGTCGCTGCTCGCCTCGTCGATGTTGCAACCGGCCGTAGCCCGGCCGACCTCGTCGTGCGCAACGGACGCTGGGTGAATGTTCATTCGGGCGAGATTGTTCCGGCGACAGACATCGCGATTGTCGCCGGGCGATTCGCTTATTGCGGGCCGGATGCCGGCCATGCGATCGGCCCGGCAACCAAGGTCGTCGATGCGGGCGGGCGCTATCTGGTGCCAGGGTTGTGCGATGGACATATGCATGTCGAAAGCGGAATGGTGACGGTCACCGAATTCTGCCGCGCTGTCATCCCGCACGGCACGACCTCGATGTTCGTCGACCCGCACGAAATAGCCAACGTGCTTGGCCTCGAAGGCGTGCGGCTGATGCACGACGAGGCGCTTGCCATGCCGATCAACGTGCATGTCCAGATGCCATCCTGCGTACCGTCCGCCCCTGGCTTGGAGAACGCGGGCGCGACGCTGACGGTTCGCGATGTTGAAGAGGCGATGACCTGGGAGAACATCATCGGCCTTGGCGAGGTGATGAATTTTCCGGGTGTGGCCGCCAACCATCCCGTGATGGCAGGCGAGATTGCTGCGACGGTTAAAGCCGGGCGAACCGTCGGAGGGCACTATGCGTCGCCCGACCTTGGTCTCGGCTTTCACGGTTATGTCGCCGGCGGCGCCGAGGATGACCATGAGGGAACGCGGGCCGAGGATGCGATTGCGCGCGTGCGCCAGGGGATGAAAGCGATGCTTCGTCTGGGCTCGGCCTGGTATGATGTCGCTGCGCAGATCAAAGCGGTGACTGAACAGGGGATCGACCCTCGCAATTTCATCCTCTGCACGGATGACAGCCATTCCGGTACGCTTATCAACGAAGGCCATATGGACCGGGTCGTCCGGCACGCCATCGCGCAAGGCCTGAAGCCGGTGACCGCCATACAGATGGCCACGCTGAACACCGCGCAGCATTTCCGCCTCGAGCGCGAGATCGGATCGATCGCACCGGGTCGCCTGGCCGATTTCCTCATCGTCCCGGATCTCCCGTCACTTCGTATCGACGAAGTCTACGCGCGGGGCGTGCGGCTCGCCAAGGAGGGCAGGCTGGAAGCGGAAATCGCCGCCTATGACTATCCGGCTCAAGCCCGCAACACCGTCAAGCTCGGCAAGACGTTGACCGCCACGGACTTCGACATCGCCGCCCCGCAAGGTGCGAACGAAGTGCGCGTCCGAGTCATCGGCGTAATCGAAAACCAGGCGCCGACGCGCGCGCTGGAGGCCGATCTGCCGGTCGAGGACGGGTTTGTGGGCATGGACCGGCGCGGCGACGTCTGCCAGATCGCGCTTGTGGAACGCCATCGCGGCACCGGCCAGGTGACCAATGGCTTCGTTTCGGGCTTCGGCTATGTCGAAGACTGCGCGATCGCTTCGACGGTCGCGCATGACTCGCACCATATGATCGTCGTCGGCACCAACAAGGAAGATATGGCGCTGGCGGCCAATCGGCTGGGTGAAATCGGGGGAGGCGTGGTCCTCTTCTCCAAGAGCCGGCAGTTGGCGCTTGTGGAGATGCCGATCGCGGGACTGATGTCGGACGAGCGGGCGGAAACGGTGGCTGCGAAGGCCGAACAGCTCGTGGAGGCCATGCGCAAGATGGGCTGCACCTTGAACAACGCATACATGCAGCACTCACTGCTGGCGCTGGTGGTGATACCGGAACTCCGCATCTCCGATGTCGGCATCGTCGATGTGACGAAGTTCGAAAAAGTCGACCTGTTTATTTAGGCTGCCCTACACTAACATCACCTAATGTTACGGCGATGATACGCAGTTTTAGCTCCGGAGCCGTGTCAGTCAGGCGGTTGCCCCGCTATTTCTAATGCAGAATCGCATTGGAGGATCGGCCATGAAAAGAGTCAGAAAGCTCCTCATCGGAGCCGTTTCGGCATTCGCTTTAAGCGCGTTACCAGTTCATCTCGATCTTGGCAGCCTCGGCTCGTATGACCTCTCCAGCGCTCAAGCAGCCAAAGGCGGCAATGGCGGAGGAGGTGGAAACGGCAATGGCGGTGGCGGTAATGGCGGCGGCGGAGGAAAGAGTAATGGCGGCGGACATGGCAACGGCGGCAAAGCCGGCGGCAGCAGTCATTCAAACAAAGCTGGAGGCAAGTCAGCCTCCGCAGCAGGTCACTCCGGGTCGCTCTTCAGCAAGTCGCATTCCCGGTCGGGCAAGGTGACTCAGAAATCGAAGTCATCTTCCCAATTTGCCGAAAAACGGGGGTCGGCCTCGAAGGTCAAGGCCGCGAAGGCAAATTCAGTTCGCACTGAACTTGCCGCGCTTCCGCAAACAATGGTTGCGCCCGAATTGCAGGCCACGGTGAAGGAAAAGAACCTGCACGCCAAGCTGGCTGGCCTGAACTCACTCAACCGCAACTA
>JBEVEP010000187.1:0-5525 GCA_040512755.1 Mesorhizobium sp. | reverse complement strand
GCATCCCTTCCGCGCTCGCGCCGTTGTCGCCGCCAATGTAGATGATCAACGTATTATCAAGCTCGCCGAGGTCCTCGACAGCCTGGATCACCCGCCCGATCTCGTGGTCGGTGTAGGCGAGGTACGCTCCGTAGACGTCGGCCTGTTTGGTGAAGAGCTTCTTCTCCTCAAAACTCAGCGAGTCCCACTGCGGCAAGTCCTTCGGCCAGGGCGTCAGCTGGGCGTTCTCAGGCATGATGCCAAGCCGCTTCTGGTTGGCGAAGATTGTCTCACGGACCTTGTTCCAGCCCTCATCGAACAAGTGCATGTCGCTGATCTTCTTGATCCACTCGGGCGTCGGATGGTGCGGGGCGTGCGTCCCGCCAGGCACGTAGTAGACAAGGAAAGGCTTGTCGGGCGCGATTTCGTTGAGCTGTTTCATGTACTGGATGGCTTCATCGGCCATGGCCGTCATCAGGTTCCAGCCGGGATTGCCTTGGAAGGGGTAGATGGGCGTCGTATTGCGGAACAGGTATGGTTGCCACTGACTGGTGTCGCCACCGACGAAGCCGTAGAAATATTCGAAGCCCATGCCGTTCGGCCACTGATCGAATGGACCGGCCTGGCTCGACTGATAGGACGGCGTATTGTGGTTTTTGCCGAACCACGATGTCCCGTAACCGTTACCCTTGAGGATCTTGCCGATGGTGGCTTTCTCGAGAGGGATGATGGAGTCGTATCCGGGGAAGCCCGTCGCAATCTCGCCCACTACGCCGAAGCCCGCCGAGTGATGGTTGCGTCCGGTGATCAAAGCCGCCCGTGTTGGCGAACAAAGCGAGGTGGAGTGGAAATTCGTATAGCGCAATCCGCTATTGGCAATGCGGTCCATTGCCGGAGTCGGGATGACGCCGCCGAATGTACTCGGTGCGCCGAACCCTTGGTCGTCCGTCATGATGAGCAATACGTTGGGTGCACCCTTGGGCGGTACGACGCGCGGTGGCCACCAAGGTTTCGATTCGGAAGCCTTTTCCTTGATCACGCCGCCAAACGCGGGATCGGGCGACGGAAGTTGCTTGCCCACTGTCGTCGTAGCGGTAGGGGAACCAGGCTCGCCGGTGATCTGCTGAGCCAGGGACCCTTGCGATTGCAGCAACAGCACGAGGGCTGAAGCGCCACTCGCCACAAAACGCTTCACGGCTTTCATTGAACCCTCCCTCTCACTACGCCTGGTATTGCCGCAGCGCTGGGGTACTCACATTGTACGGCGTGCGCTCCAGAAGCATCGCCACAGTGTCAATAGAGCCCGATCCACAGAAAACCATCCTGTATCCGGCAGGGATAGACAGTCAGCTTGGCGCGGTTTTTCGAGACGTCGCCAACAAACTCGAAGCCTGGCGCAGTACCGTCGGACTGAAGCTGCGCCCAGGTCCTGATTTCTCCCGTAAGCAAATCGAAGCAGCTATGGTGCCATCGGCAGACCAGACCAAGATCGCCGGTGATCGCGCTCTCCGTATGGGGGAGCTGCATCGATTGGACTTCGGCGGGACTTCGGCGCTCGAAAAACGGCAAATGCAGATGCGGGCAGGCATTGTTGAAGGCGCAATAGCCATCAGCCCCCCGAACGACGACGACGTCACAATCTTCGAAGTCGAGGACCCGGCGCTCGTTGGGCTTGAGTTCGTCTTCCGCCAAAGTGCGGACCCACCTCCTGCCCCCGCGCGAGATGGTTTCGTGGGCCTGTCTGGCGTTCAGTTCCGCGTCGATCTCGGGCTTCAGCCGGGTCACTTCAAACAGGCTTGTGCGCTCACCGGTACCCCGCAGGCGGACTCTGAGGAAGTCGCCGACCTCCACCTTGTCAGCGATCTGCTCGCGAAGCGCCTCGGTTATCAGCAATCGCGTGCCGGCATCCTTGTTGGCGGCTTCGACCCGGCTGGCCAGGTTGACGACGTCTCCAATCGCTGTGCGGCGCTCGTGCCCGGCGGTGCCCAGCGTGCCGATAACGGCTTCGCCATAGTTGATGCCGATGCGAATGTCGAAGTCGATGCCATACATCGAGGCAAAGAACGGCTTCAACCGATCGACCGTGGCCAGCGTCTGAAGCGCTGCATTGACCGCGCGAAGCGGTGCATCGGGCTCGTCATCGACGCCGAACAGCGCCATCAGTCCATCGCCGATGAAGCTGTCGATCAATCCGCCATTCTGCTCGATGATGTCGCCGACCTGAGCGAAGTAGCGATTGAGCAGGTACATGACGTCGTAAGGCGAAAGCCGCTCTGACAGCGACGTGAAATCGACAACGTCGCTGAAGAACACCGCAATGCGCCTCGATTCGCCGGACCGCATAACGGCTGATTCGCCGAGCTGGCTGGTCAGGAAGATATCGGTTTCATCCAGCACCAGGCGCCGGATGCGAAGCTCGCCTTCCGGCCTCAGCTGGCACGCCAGCCGGACTTCGTCCGCTAACCCCAGCCGGTTCGCCATCAAGGTCTCTTCGGCATTCCGGTCCGGGCAATTCTCCAGGCCATTGAGGATCCAAACGCGGCAGGTCGAGCATTTCGCCCTGCCGCCGCATGCATGTGCAAAAGGTACGCCAGACCTGAGAGCCGCCTCCAGCAATGTCTCGCTGCTGGCCACCTCAAAAGCTGCCTGGTCAGGTAACGCGGTAATTTTTGTGGTCATGTCTCCAAAAACACAGCGGCCGTTCACGCGCCCCCAATGTAGCACCAATCCGCGCCCAATCGATCATGCAAAAATCCACCGTGGCGTGAAGATGAAGGGTCCCAGCCTTTGTTGTCACCACCATGCGCTGTTTCTTCTTTGCAACAGGTTCAACTAATTCGGCGCAGCAGCGCCTCCCGGCAGGAGCTTTGCGCTTTGTCTTTGGGTCTAGTCATGGAAAAACACGCGGTGCGGTCGGCGATTGGCAGGCGAGTCGTCGCCCGCTTTCTGGGTAGGGGGTAGCACAGAGTTCGGAGAGGGTGACTATCTAACCAGGTGGGACATCATCAATGTCGGCAGCCGTCTGTCTGCTCGCTTCACTGCTGAGCTGTCCGTACCCATATATTGGGGAACGTCTCAAACCGTCAGTCGAACACGCGCAACCGATCAAGCGCGAGCGGTTGGTTGCCAAGCGCGAACGACTGGGTAAACCACCCGTACCCGTTGTCGCCAGGATCGCTCCAAACAAACGATTGGATGACCTACCCACACCGATCGTCGCCAGGTTCGGTCCAGACGAGCCATTGGCTAGTCCATCCATACCCGTCGTCGCCAGATTTGGTACAGAGCTAAGTTTCGCCGCCGCCCCGCAGATCCCAGCCTCTGCTATCTTCTCCAAGGTGGACGAAAGCCAGAAACTGGAAGATCAAGAACCACTTGAAAAAGTAACGCCAGTCGACAAGCCGAAACAGGCGCTCAAGACCAGAACCAAAGTCGTCTTGAAGACGACGGAAACCAAGACGGTCGAGAAAGCCTATGTCGAACAGGGCTCTCTCGAGGGACAGTGGCGGCTCTCCTCCCTGTTCGGTATCCGCAACGGCCCCGCTCTATCGCAATCCGTCACCGGTGTGTCCGGTATCGAGATGGGAAAACCCGGATATCAGGAAGTCATCCGCGCGGCCAAGATGCATCAAGTACCCGTGGATCTGGCTCTGCGCGTAGCCAAACAGGAATCACGCGGTAACTGTGGCGCCAAATCACCAGCCGGCGCGCTTGGAGTGATGCAGGTCATGCCGCACACCGGCGCCAAGCACGGTTACTCGACCAAGCAGCTGAGCAACTGTCGCACCGGGGCGGAGGCTGGCGTCAAGGAACTCAAACACCTGCTCAGAGTGTCGGGCGGGGACGTTAAACAGACCCTGACCGGCTACAACTGTGGCGAAAGATGCATGTTCGGCCGGCGGAAGACTCTGCCGCTTGAGACAGTCAACTATATCCAGGCCATAACGCGAAACTAATCGCTGGTCCTCGTTCTTGCCTGCTATGGAGCGTGTGCCTCGTGCACGCAAGATCCAGTAGAAAGGCGGCCTGAGGCCCGCCAGCGGCTTACTTACAAACCGCAGCGGAGAAACTGATCAGTATATCGACGCATCGTGCTACCCTGGAGACCGGTACGGCCAAAAGCTGGTTATCCCGATGAAGCGTACGGCAAGGCGTATTGGCCTGTTCGTCGCCCTGGCGATCCTGTTGCCGTGCCTGGTTGACGAAGCCTGGGCAGTTTCGTGTGGGCCTGCTGCCGACGCAGGCGGCGAGTTCGAAACCGCTACGCTCGAGCAAGCCAAACTGGACCCGGCAATTCTGTGTACGCTCAACGAGAAACTGGACGCACGTCCAGAAGCAAACGTGCATGCGGTCGTGGTGTTGCGCGACGGTCGGCTTGTGTTCGAGACTTATCGGAAAGGCAGCGACCAGACATGGGGCACCGGGCTGGGCGACGTCAGTTACACGCCATCGATGATCCACGACACACGCTCCGTTAGCAAAAGCGTTGTCTCGCTGCTGGTGGGAGTCGCGATTGACCGCAAGTTGATCGGATCTGTGGATGAGCGCGTCTTCAGCTACTTTCCGGAATACGAAGCGATCAGGACGCCGGAGAAGGACACGATCACGCTTCAACACGTGCTGACCATGTCGGCCGGCCTCCGCGCGAACGAGGATGCGGAGTGGAACAGCCCCTACAATACCGAGCGCGAGATGTATCAGTCCGTCGACCCCTACAGGACCGTGCTTAACCAAAAGCAATGGAACAAACCGGGCGAACAATGGGCCTATAACAGCGGCTGCACAATGCTTCTGGCTGCGGTGCTGCAAAAGGTAACCGGCAAGCGGTGGACAGACTTTGCCAAGGAGGCGCTGTTCGACCCGCTCGGCATCAAGGAGTTTGAGTGGATCACCGTTGAGCCGAGCGATGAGCCGGCAGCCGGGGGAGGACTGAGACTGCGGCCGCGCGACATGGCGAAGATCGGCCAGTTGGTGCTGAACAAAGGTGAGTGGAAGGGCCGGCCTGTCGTTTCCGCCGGCTGGCTGGAAGAGTCCCTGAAGGCTCGTTATCAAGGCTGGGGTAACGGCTATGGGTATCAGTGGTGGCTCGGCGCTTCGGACATCGGCGGGAAGTCGTATGACTGGATCGCCGCCTGGGGTTTGGGAGGCCAACGGATATTCATCGTGCCGGAACTGAACCTTGTCGTTGCGATCACGGCCGGGATGTACATGAGCCCCCGACAGGAATTCGTGGCCAGGGCTGTTCTCGAAGAGTTCGTGCTCGCCTCGGTGCTGGACTAGAAAGGCTTCGACCGCACGGATGTCGACCTGGCTGGCGGAGTTTGAACCAGTTTAATCTTCAGTCGGCGAGACGGCCATTTGCCGGTCGTTTTGACTGCAGGGCTGCAATGCAAACCTTCGCGGTTTGCGTTTCTCCGTGCTGCCAGCTTTGCAATACGCTACACTTCACAGCGGGTATAAACCTTGGCCTGTGTTGGGGAGGTACCGCCCTGGACAGGGGAGTTTAGCCATGCAGCGCAAGATGGCCGCCCTCATGGTCGGCGGTA
>JBEVEP010000182.1:0-2819 GCA_040512755.1 Mesorhizobium sp. | reverse complement strand
AGAGGGCTTGATCTCCCTGACCTTCGACGGAGCTGACAAGCACGAGCCCGCTCGCAGCAAAGATAATGGCAGCGACGAGAACCGGCGGCCCGATTGCACTGACAACCTGTGGCTCGACGACAAGAGTTATTGTTGCGACGCGCAGTAATGACACCATCGCTGCCAGCGATGCTGCCCCCGCAAGCGGTCGCGGATTGCCGCCTGCCTTCGCTGTCCGGGCGAAGGCCACGGTCACTGCCGTGGATGACACCAGCGCGCCCGCGAGGCCGCTCACCAGAAGCCCCTTCGCGGAGCCGAGCAGTCGAACGGCGATGTAACCTGCAAAGGAGATTGTCGCGGCAAGAACGGTGAAAAACCAGACTTCCCGAGGGTTGAAGCCGCCCCAGGGATCAATCGGCCGGTCCGGAAGCAATGGCAGGCCGATAGCCGTCATGACGGCAAGCATGAGCGCTGATCGAAGTTCGATCCATGAAAGGCGCTTGAGCAATCGATGAAGCACTTCCCGGCTGGCAAGAACACCAGCGAGCGCGGCGCCGGCCGCCGCCGCCACGCGGTAGTCGCCGGCGACCGCCAGTCCGCCAAGGGCAAAAACGCTCAGTCCGACGACGACGCCGGTGACGCTGAATTCCTCGTCATGTTCGGCCTCGCGCGATTTGAACCAGGCAAAGATAAGTGCGAAACCTAGAAATCCGGCGATGTAAACAGAGACGTCCTGGAAGGCTGTCGCCAAAGCGGCAAAGAGACCTCCGAGCAGACCGGAAATGCCATAGGTGCGAACACCGGCGGTCCGGCTGCCCGCCGGGGCATCCCGCTCACGCCATCCCCTTTCGATTCCGACCAGGAGTCCGATCGCAAGGGCGAGGCCAAGTTTCAAAATCAGTGTGTCCATGCCGGCCGGTCCCGCCCAAGTATCGGCCTAGTCACCGGCAACAGCCTGCCTGCCGGTCAGGCGTTCGATCCTGATCCTGTAGAACAAATGGGCAGACGCGGCGGCCAAAGGCTGCGGGTCCGGCTTCAGGCCGCCCGGTTCCCACCAGTTCGCGTACGTCTGGAGAAGCGACCAGGCATGAAGGCGCTCGCGTTGCCAATGCGGCGAGTCGGCAAGTTCCTCATAGCGGCCGTAGGCGACGACACTTCTCCATTCCCTGGTTTGCGTGAACTGATCAATCTCTACACAGACGTGAGGATTCGTGCGCATCCATTCGATCTTCTGTCCCATCATGGAAAAACTGTAGAGGTTGTTGTCGGCGAACACGCAATAGATCGGCACAAGATAGGGATGGCTGTCCCTGACACATGCCAGTCGCCCCAGCCTTGATGCCGAAAGGACGTCGAGGCACTCTTGTCGCGTCATATCCTTCACGATCATCGACATCTTCCTTGTGTCTCAAATCCGATAGCTAATCTGACCAAAGCTCCACTTTAGAGACGAGACAATCCGGGTACCTGCCTCTGCGCTGATAATGCGCCCGATGTCGGAAAGTACGCCAATGGCCGCCCACTTCCCGGTTCCATTCACAAAGGCGCAACAAGCCTCGATTTTCGGGCGCTTGGTGGGGCGTCGAATTCCATCGACCGCAGCATCGCCGGTGTTAGTTGCGGACCGTTGCCATGAGCCAGGACAACCTCGTTGGATAGGATGGCAGGAGCGAGCGACATGGCTGCCCTTTGCGCATTCTCGGCCCGGTTGTCGGCGGTTACAGCCTCACCACGGCGAAGGAGCGCGTTTCCACCAAGTAATATGACCAGTCTCATGGGGCCGTCACCACCGCTTCGGTTCAGGCACTGGAGCGAACATCCTTTTCGCGCCCTGCCTGCAGTTTGCCATCGGGAATGCGCTTGCGTCTTGATCCGGATCAACCGTCCCCGAGGGCGCGCAGCGCGTTGACGATCACGGCGACGTCGATGACCTCCTGCAAAAGCGCCCCAGCGACAGGAGGAATATGGCCGAACGCGGCAGCCACCATGGCAACTCCGGAAAGCGAAAGGCCGACGACTATGCTCTGCAATGCGATCTTCCGCGCTCGTTGGGCGATTCCCACAGCTTGGGCAACCGGCTGCAGTCGGTCGGTGAGGATGATGATATCGGCGGCCTCGGAAGAGGCCGTAGCTCCGCGCGCGCCCATGGCGACACCAACGGTCGCTGCCGCGAGCGCCGGCGCATCGTTGATGCCGTCGCCGACCATCATGGTCGGCGCACATGCTTTCTCGGCCGTCACGGTTGTAACCTTGTCTGCCGGGCTGGCGTCGGCAAGTACA
Organism: Mesorhizobium sp.; assembly: GCA_040512755.1. Classification (GTDB taxonomy): domain Bacteria; phylum Pseudomonadota; class Alphaproteobacteria; order Rhizobiales; family Rhizobiaceae; genus JBEVEP01. The sequence goes on along the minus strand of JBEVEP010000182.1, from coordinate 560 downwards.
AGATCGAGGTTGAGCACGTCACCGATCCGGTTCGCCGTGGCGGCATCGTCACCAGTAAGCATGACGACCCTGGCAATGCCCGCAGCGCGGAGGCCGGCCAAAGCCTTGCTGGCATCCGCGCGCAGACCATCGCCGAATGTCAAAATGCCGGCGAGCCGGCCGTCCACGGCGAGGTAAACCATGAGGACCGGCTGGTTCCGGTATCGGATCGCGCTGCGATCCGCCCATTCAGGAAGGGGTCTGGTTCCAAGAACCAGCGCGCGCGAACCGGCGAGAATTCTCGCTCCATCCACTTTGCCCTCAAGGCCGGCGCCTCGGAATTCTCGTACGTCTTGGGGATGCGAGAGGACCAATGCGCGCTCGCGGGCGATCTTGAGGACAGAGTCCACGATGACGTGATGCGACGCCTGTTCGAGCGACGCGAGCAGGCCCAGGACCTCGTCGCCGCGCCGGCCGGGCGCGGCCGCGATCTCGATCAGGTCGGCTCCGCCGCCGGTCAGTGTCCCTGTCTTGTCGAATATGGCCGTCCGGACTTGCGCAAGCGCCTCCAGGGCTGTGCT
>JBEVEP010000158.1:0-21216 GCA_040512755.1 Mesorhizobium sp. | reverse complement strand
TCGAGCATGGCAAGCCAGCGCCGGACTGCTTCCTTCTGGCGGCCCAGCGGCTCGGACAGCCGATTGAGAAGTGTCTCGTTTTCGAAGACGCGCCGGCCGGCATTCAGGCCGCCGAAGCTGCGGGTGCGAGCATAGTTGTTGTCACCGCTACCCATAAGCACCTGATTAAGACAGATCACCCCAGCATACTGGGGTACGAGGCCCTTGTGGCCTCGCGCCTAATGGACGGTGGTCTGCGGCTCGGCCCACCAGTGCCCGACTGTTAACCGGCCATTCAAGCGCCGCCGTCGTTCCCTGCGTTCGTGCCGCCCGCCAGCGACTCGCCACCATCGGCGACCAACGCGTGACCAGTCATGTAGGATGATTTGTCAGAGACCATGAAGAGGATGACCTCAGCGATCTCGTCAGCGGTCGCGAAGCGGCCCATCGGCACGATGTTGGCGATTGCATGTTCGAGCGCTTTGCGGCCGCCGAGCTGTTTCGTGTAAGGGCCGTTGAACGGGGTATCCACCCAGCCCGGGCAGAGCGCGTTGACGCGGACGCCGTAGCGAGCGACATCGAGCGCGATCTGGCGCGTCATAGTGATCGATGCCGCCTTGCTTGTGATGTAGGCCGTCATCGCCCGGTCGAGGAAGACGCCGGAATTCGACGACGTGTTGAGGATGACACCGCGGCGCTGCCGCTTCATGATCGGCAGGACGGCCTTGCAAGCGATGAACTGGGCATGCACGTTGACCGCCCATGACCGGTCGAAGCCCGCCCCGTCGACCTCTTCGGCGCTGCCGGCCACCTGGATGCCGGCATGGTTGTGCAGGATGTCGATGCGGCCGTGCCGCTCGGCAACGTCCGCGATTAGGGCGGCGACCGCGGCGTCGTCAGTCACGTCGAGGCGAGCCGCCTCCGCCTGGCCTCCCGCGTCGACGATGTCCTCAACCGTCCGGCGCGCCGCGTCGAGGTCGCGGTCGGTAACGACGACCGTCGCTCCCTCTCTGGCCATGGCTTCCGATCCGGCCCGTCCAATGCCGGATCCGGCGCCGGTGACGATCGCAGTCCGCTCCTGAAGTATCATGCGGTTCCTCCCCTCAAGCTAGTACCGGCGGCGAAACAGGTTGCGGCGCTCGTAGACGGCGACGGCCTCGTCGATTAAAGCTGCGATCGAGTGCGCGCCGTAGTCGCGCCGCAGCATTCCGGCGCGCTCGGACAACAGGCGCGGATCCGAGATCCGGCCGGGGCGCATCATTTCGTACGTATCGAGGATCAGGTCCTGCGGGACCGCAACCAGGTCGGCGGCGCGTTCGAGGTTGAGCGCCAGCCGGTCGCGTCCTGCATCCCGCGCAATGGCTGCCTGAAGTCGCAGCACGTCGGCCGAGATCCGGATGTCGCCGGCGCCGACCCGCTGCGACACGAAGGCGTCAAGCGTCAGGTTGGCGAGCGGCATGCCCGATGCCGATACGGCCTGTTCGGGTGCGTTCTCGGACAGCGGATAGAGGTCGAGAGGGGAGGTCATGATCAAGACCCTTGCTGGCCGATGGCGAGCTCGACATCGAGGGGTGCTGCGTCCGGCACCACCAGTCCCGTCTCGATCGCGTAGAGCATGGCAACGCGCACATGATAGCGCGCGCCGAGCGCCTGGCCGTCGACGGGCACCAGAACCGGCTCCGGCGCAGCACCCGATGCATACAGCGCGGCGTTGCGGCCCATGGCGCGGTAGTGGTCGAGCGTCGTCACTGGCGCGTTCGAGAACAGCTCGATGTTCATGTGCGGCAGCCGGTCGGCGCGGTGGATGACGGCGGTGCCCTTGGCCTGGATACCGATGGCATAGCCTGAGCCGGAAAGGCGCGCCGCCGTCAGGCCGAGGAAGGACGTGTCGGCGGTGTGGCGAATGCGCACGAGCCGAGGCACGCCGCCGGCTTCGCGCACACCATCGGTCAGCGCCAGCACCACGTCGATCAGGTCGTGGCCGGCGGTCGTCTGGGTCAGTTCGTTGCCGAATGCGGGGCTGAGGCCGATCACCACCTCTCGCGGATCGGATCCCTTACGCGCCTCGCCGCTCGCGATCAGCCACGGTTCCGCGGTCGAATCGACGCGGCGTTCGCGTTCCAGCACCTTCTCGCGCGTCTGCTGGTCGCGCACGCCGCGCACCGCCTCCCAACGGGCTTCGGACATCCGATAGCCGCTGCCCGGCCCGCGGTAGTCATTCGGATCGTTGAGCGCACTGATGACCTTGCCGTCGCGCAGGATGGCTGAGGTCTGGAGATAGTCGCCCGAGATGCGCTGCCTCAGCATCAGCAACATGTTCTCCGCCTCGGATCCGAAGCCGCGCGTTTCCAGCGCGCGCACGACGTCCACTGCGGTCAGCCCGCGATCGCGGATCGCTTCGCTGATGCGGGTCACCTCGCCCGTGGCGAAAGTCTCGGTCTCCAGCGAGCCAGACGCCGCGGCGACGGACTGTATCCAGGCCTCCGGCACCTTGGCGAGGTTCAGTTCCTCGAACACGGCGGCCAGCGCGCGGATCGCCTGCATGCGCAACGCGCGCATGTCGACCTCCTCGATCGGGGTCAGGCCGCCGTCGGCCTCGAGGTCGCGTTGCAGGGCGAGGAAGTCCTCAATGTCCTCCCCGTTGAACAGCGAAGGATTGAACGAGTTGTCGTATTTGCGGATCGACCCGAAGCCGGAGCAGAGCAGATCGGAGCCAGCCATCAGATAGGGCGTGATCTTGGCGCCGACGCGGATCTCGGATTCACTGACTCGCGTATCGTTGCCCGACGCGCATTCGAGGCCAAGCCACACGGCGATAAGGTTTTCCGCCATCAGCTCGCGCATGCCGCCGGGCATTGAGACCGTCAGCGGTGCGCCGTCGATGCCGCCGTTCTGCGTGCCCTGCACGCCCATCGCGCGTTGCAGGCACAGGCAGCGGGCTTCGAGGTAGAGCACCGACTGCCGCTCGTGGAAGCCCATCAGCAGCTCCGCCGAGGCACCGGATGTGCAGCGCGCCTTGATCCCCCGCGAGGCGTAGGCTGCGGTGAGGAACGCCTTCGACCACGGCGTGTCGTCGCCGTCGACGAACGCCGCCTCTGTGCCATAGACCGATACCGTTTCGGCGTAGGAGGTAAAGCCGGCCATGCCGATGCGCAGTTCTTCCGCCTCCTCGATCGAGCACTGGAACAGTACGCCGCCGCGCCCGACCGAGGCTCCGACTGCACAGGCAAGCGCATTGGCCCAGGAGTTGGATGCGACGCGCATCGTCGTCTCGATTTCGTCGAAGCCGAGCGCAACGGCGACCGCGGCATCCGCGGCGAGTTGCAGCGGGTCGTCTTTGGCGTTCGTGACATGCGCCTGGTTTCCCGGCGTCCGGCGCTGCCGCATCTTCGAATAGCCGAAGGTGATCTCCAGCGACGACAGGCGAGAGACGACCGAGACCAGCTTCGCCGGCGTCATGCCGCGCGCCAGCCGCTCCAGTGCTTCGCGCGGCACATTGATGTCGACCAGCATGCGAGCGACATCGCCGGGATCCATTGCCATCGCTTCGTCGACGATCTCGAGGTCGAGGTGATGCGCCGCGATGAAGGCATCCAGGATATCGAAATCGGCTTCGAGCTTGTGGTCGATCTCGACGACACGCCCGTCCACGATGCGCGCCGAAGGTTCGGGATCCCACGGGCTGTGAAACGTGGCGAAGCCGGCCTCGGGATCCTCAACGGCGAACTGGTCGTGCCGCAGCGGCCGCGTGTCCCATTCTTCGAAGCGGCGCCAGCGCGGAGTTGAAGTCATCGCGTCTCTCCCGTCGGGTCCTTATTCTGTCGTTCGCTCAAAACCATCGCAGCCACACCAGCTGGATGAGGATCAGGACGATCACGTCCCAGAAGATGACCTCGCCGACGGTGAACCATCCCTTCTCGCGGTTCAGTCGCCAGAACCCCAGCCAGACAATTGCCGCAAGGACGAGCGGAATGAAGGTCACCGCTGTCATTCGACCCTCTGCCCGGTCGCGGCGTCGAAGTAGTGCAGCGCCTGCTTCGGGAAGCCGACGCTTACCGGCTGACCCGGCTCGATCTCGTCGCAATTCGCCTGCGTTCTCAGCGTGATCGACGATCCGCCGGGGTTCTGGAAGATGAGCAAGGTGTCGGGTTCAATCGCCTCCTTCACGTCGACCGTGAGCACCACGGCTCCCGGCGAGGTGGAGGCCACGAACTCGATCTGCTCCGGCCGGATGCCGAGGGTGACCGGCCCGTCTGGGCGTTCTACCGCGCAAGCGACCGCGCCGGCGCGGAAGACCCCGCCCTCGACCACGCCGTCGATCGTGTTCATCGCCGGTCGGCCCATGAACTCTGCGACGAAGCGATTGGCGGGCCGGCGATAGATGGCGCGTGGCTCGTCGAACTGCACCAGCCGGCCGTCCTTCAGCACGGCGATGCGCGTCGCCAAGGTCATCGCCTCTTCCTGGTCGTGGGTGACGAAGACGAAGGTCTGGTCAAGCTTGCGTTGCAGGCGGTTGAGCTCTGTGCGCATGTGAAGGCGCAACAGCGCGTCGAGGTTGGACAGCGGCTCGTCCATCAGGCAGATCGCCGGTTCCCACACCAGTGCGCGGGCCACGGCGACACGCTGCGCCTGGCCGCCCGACAGTTGCGCCGGCTTGCGGTGCAGATAGTCGCCGATCCTGAGAAGATCCGCCACCTCCTTGACCAACCGGTCGATGTCGGCGGCGGGCAACTTTCGGATCCGCAGCGGATAGGCGATGTTTTCGAACACCGTCTTGTGGCTGTAGAGCGCGTAATTCTGGAACACCATGCCAATGCGGCGGAAGCGCGGCGGCACGTCGGTCACGTCTCTGCCCTCGATCTCGATGCGGCCGCTCGAAGGCGTTTCCAGCCCGGCGAGGAGGCGGCAGGCGGTGGTCTTACCCGAGCCCGACGGCCCGAGCAGCACGACGAACTCGCCGAGCTCGAAGTCAAGGTCGAGCCGGTCGAGCGCGACGGTGCCGTCGGCGAACCGCTTCGTCACTTGCTTGAATGAGACTGCCATCGAATGCTCCGTTAGCCCTCAGCCCTTCACCGCGCCGAATGTCAGGCCGCGAACGAGATGCTTCTGGACAAGAAAGGTGAAAACCACGATCGGCAGGGTCGCGACCACCGCCACCGCTGCGACCTGGCCCCACAGTGTGCCGTGCGGCGTGATCAGGCCCGGGATGCCGACGGTCAGCGGTCGGCCCTCGAACGCCACGAGGATGAAGGCGTAGAGGAATTCGTTCCACGACATGATGAAGCAGAGAACCGCGGTGGCCGCGAGGCCGGGTGCTGCGAGCGGGACGATGACGCGGACGAAGGCGCCGAGCTTCGAGCGCCCGTCCATCATCGCGGCCTCGTCGATCTCCTTTGGGATCTCGGCAAAGAAGCCGCGCATCATCCAGACGACCAGCGACAGATTGAAACTCGTATGCGCGATGACTACGGCGTAGATCGTATCCGTCAGGCCGAGTGTGGTGAAGAACAGGAAGAGCGGCACGGCGATCGAGATCGGCGGCGCCATCCGCGTCGTCAGGAAGAAGAAGAACAGGTCTTCCTTGCCGGCGAAATCCGAGCGCGCGAATACGTAGGCTGCCGGTGCGCCGATCAGGATCGACAGCGCCGTCGTGCCAAGCGCGATGACAAGCGAATTGTAGAGTAGCGGCAGGTAGTCCTTGTCTATGAACACTGCGGGATAGTTGGCCAGGGTCGGCGTGAAGAACCAGGTCGGCTGCGGCGACAGGATGTCGAGACGTCCCTTGAAGGATGTAAGTATCACCCAGAGGTAGGGCGTCAGCGCCATCACCAGCACGCAGGTGAGAATGGCGATCGCGAGGATCTTCCAGGATCTGCCCATCGCCTAGCCCCTCGAACCTGCCGATTTCCAGTAAGCGGCCTTGTAGAAGACTGAGCACAGGATGAGCACGACGAGGTAGACCATGAACGATACCGTGGCCCCGTAGCCGAGATTCCAGGTCTTGAAGTTCACGCGGTAGGCGTAGATCGACAGCAGTTCCGAGACCGTGCCCGGCCCGCCCCCCGTCATGATGAATACCTTGTCGAACTCCTTGAAGGCGTCGATGCCGCGCAGCAACACCACCAGAGCAATGATCGGTCTCAGTAGCGGCAGCAGGATGTCGACGAACTGCCGCCACGGTCCGGCGCCGTCCATCGTCGCGGCTTCGAACGGCGAGCGCGGCAGACTCATAAGTCCGGCTAGGATGATCAACGTCACAAACGGCGTCCACTGCCACACGTCGATGGCAATGATGGTGGGCATGACCAGCCCAGGCGACGAGAAGACCGCGGTCGCGGGCGACAGCAGGCCGACAGCGCGCAGATAATGGGTCGCCATGCCAAAGTCGCCCTGTAGAAGAAGGCGCCAGATAAGGCCGACGGCGACCGGCGCCAGCATCATTGGGACGAGAAGCAAAGTCGTCAGCAGGCGCTGGCGTTCAATGAAACGCCAGATCAGCCAGGCGAGTGCGAAGCCGAGCAGGAACTCGATCGTCACAGCGACTACGACGAAGCGGATGGTTAGCCAGAACGAGTTCCAGAAGATCGTGTCCTCGCGCACCAACCTGCGAAAGTTGTCGAACCCGATGAACGCTCCCTTCTGGTCCGGATTGGCGAAGCTGAGGTCGGTCATTGCCGTGTAGGCCATGTAATAGAAAGGCCCGACGAGGAAGACGAGGACGAGCAGCGTCGCCGGCACGATCAGCGGCAGCGATGCGCCGCGGTCCAGCAGTAACTGTCCGCGCGAAGGTTGGGTGGCTGTGTTCATGAGGTGCCTGGCCGTTTCCCGTGGGGCTTTCCCCCACGGGAATATTTCACGGAATCGCAGCCTTCACGGCACGGGATATTTCATCGGCGCGCAGGAGCCGAGCAGTGCCGAGATCTCCTTCGCCGAGTGATCGAGCGCATCCTTCGCCGATTTCTCGTCGGCGAGATAGGAGGACAGTTCACGCACGAGGATGTCTGTCATCTCGCTCGCCTGCGGGATCGTCGGCTTCGGTTTGGCCACTTCGTTGGACGCCATCGACGCCTTGGCGTAGGGCAGCTTCTGCACATCTGCCGAGGCATAGACGTCCGGACGGGCGGAGGCGCCGCCATTCAGATGCTGGTTCAGCTGCTGGTCGTATTCCATCATCCACTGGATGAAGAGATACGCCGCTTCCTTGTTCTTAGAAGCCGTCGGCACGAGGTAGGACCAGCCCTCGACCTGAGCGACCTTGCCGCCTTCGCCCTGGGGCACCAGGTCGAAGCCCATTTTTCCCACGACCGTGGACACATTTTCATCCACGGCGACGGCATAGGTCGCGTCGTTCCACATGATGAGCTCGGCGACCTTGCCCTGCTGCATCAGTGCCATCACATCGTCCCAGAAATAGTTGAGCGTATCTGGCGGCGAAAACGGCATCAGGCTTTTATAGTACTCGGTCGCGGCTATGGCTTGCGGGCTGTTGACGATGACCGGGCCGCATTCGGAACCCGATTTCACCTCCAGCATGTCCCCACCGTGAGAATAGAGGAAGTTCAGCCACTCGTACCACAGCGCCTCGTGACGCTTGCCCTGCAGTGCGGTGCCGTAAAGTCCCTGGTCAGGGCGGGTGAACCACTCTGCGATGTCGCGATACTGCTTCCAGTCCTGTGCGGGACCCAGGTCATAGCCGTATTTCGCCTTGAAGCCCTCCTTCTCCTTGGCGTCGCCCAGCAGGTCGGAGCGATACCAGGAGTACATGGTCAGCGCCGTGAACGGGAAGCCGTAGGCCTTGCCGTCATACCAGGAGATCTCCTTCCATAGGCCTTGGTAGAGTTGCTCCTCCGGCTTGAACTCGGGGTCGCGCAGCGTCGCTGAAGTCATGAACTGCTCGATTGGTTCGACATGCCCGTTGGTTACGAACTTGCCAACATTGCGATGCTGCTGGAGGATAAAGTCGTAGCGGCCGCGCTTCGAGTTGAGATCAAGCATCACTTTGCTGGCCGACTCCGAGGCTTCGTACATCTCGATCTCGACCTTGATGCCCGTCCGCTTCTCAAATTCCGGTGCGAGCTTCTTCATCGCCTCAAGCGGCGGAAGCGCTTCGCCTATGGTGCGGACGGTCGTGCCTTTGTAGGGTGCCGCCGCTTCCTCCAGCGACCAGGCGGCGGCCTGTCCGGCGAAACCGAGCGCCGCGAGAGCCGCAAGCGCTGGCGTCGCGATCAGCATGCGCAGGCGTGAACTGTCTCCAAGCATTTTGATTTCCCCTTTGGTTAGTTTTCTTTTTGTGATGTGCGGTCCCGACTTGACATGGGCCTGAATGCGTTTGCTTGCACCAGCGCATCGGATCCGCGGACGAATGGGTGACCGAAATTTCTGCCAGTGTGCAACCAGCAAGCATGCGGCGCGTGGCTGGCGAGTGTACCACCGATATCCTCCACCACATCGCGTGGATATTCCCCTGCCGATCCGAGAGTTCGTTCGTGGCAAGTATATCAGCCAACGCGCGTACTCGGAGCATCGGGCTACCATGGAGGCATATTTCACAAACGACGCAAAGCCTATAAGAAGGTGCTAACCGAGGGATATTTCCCATACGGACTAATCCGAAAGGCATATGCCTTTTGGGATAGGAAGGGCGATGGCGGAGGAAAGTTTAGAGACGCCATCGGGGCGGCGGCTGCTGTCCCAGCCCGAATGGTTTGCCGCCCTCGGCGTATTGTTGTCTCAAGTCGGGTCGCGCCATTTCCCAGATGTACTCTCCGACACAGTGAGCCGCCTCGCGCCCTTCAACTACATGGTGAGCTTCGCTTATAGCGGTCCTGGCAAGCCGGTCTGCCTGCATCACACATTTGGCCCGAAGCAGTTCGATATCCACGTCCGGGAATACGAAGTCGGTCCCTATCTGCTTGACCCCTTCTACAAGGCGACGGCGAACGGGATCCGGTCGGGAATTTACAAGCTGGCTGAACTGGCGCCGGACCAGTTCTACAAGAGCGAATACTACAAGTCGTATTACGTCCAGACGGGTCCAGTTGACGAGATCGCCTTCTTCACGCCTGGCAAAGAAGGCTGGACCGTCGTCACGTCACTGATGCGCGCACCGAGTCAACCCAGCTTCACAGCGCACGACCTGCGCACGTTGCGGATCGTCGAGCCGCTCATCCGCAGCATCGCCGAGACGCATTGGCGAACCGACGAGAGGCTCAAGACGGCGAACCAGGTGGAAGACGACAAGGAGGTGCTGCGCCGCACCGTTCAGGACGCGCTAGAAGCGCGCGGCATGCCGCCGCTTACGCCGCGCGAACTGCAGGTCGTCGGCCTCGTCCTCGAAGGACATTCCTCGGAGTCCATAGCCAATCTTCTCGGCATCTCCTCGGGGACGGTGCGCATCCACCGCAAAAACATCTACGCCAAGATGCGCATCTCGTCGCAGCGCGAACTTTTCGCCATCTTCGTGCGGGCGCCAACCAGCGCGTTAATTTCTACACACATCTAGTTTAGTTCGGTTTTGAACCGAAGGATTGGTGCGAGCCAGGGCTCGATGTCTGAAACGACATCCTTCTTGATGTAATTGGGTCAAACCTAAGTCCGACCAATACCTAGTTTGATGCCCACCTTCGCCGGTTCGACACAGAAAGCTGACGGTCCGCTTACGGCCCAATCGAGACTTTGCAAGGTGTCCGATAATGGAGGGGCATCGTGCTGTCTCGCTGTGTCTGCCGGCGATAGAGATTCACTGCTCGTCGGCGCCTTGCTCAAAAGGCACGTAGGTGCCGTCCGATTGCCAGACATACCATTGCCACGGGTCAAAGCCCGTGACGTCACCCTTCTCGTCGAAGCCGATTTTTCCCAAGACCGTGTCGAACTGCCGGCTGTGCATAGCGCTGACTACGGCATTGAGATCCGTAGAACCCGCCGCCTCCACTGCCTGAGCCCACACCTGAACTGCGGCGTAGGCGTAAAGCGTGTAGCCCAACGGCTCATATCCTTGGTCACGAAACCGAGCGACGACCTCTACTGCCTGGGGACTCGCACGCATGTCCGTCTGGCCTGCCATAGCAGTCCCGCCAAACTCCGGACCGGCGATTATCGGGAAATCCTCGCTCGCCATGGAGCTAGTGGCTATCAACTGAAGATCATAGTCGCGGTCATGCGCCTGGCGGAAGATCAGACCCGCCTCGACGTGATAGCCTCCAAGAAAGAAGACATCAACACCGGCGGCCTGCATCTTCGAGATCAGCGAAGAGTAGTCCGTCTCGCCGGGCTTGAGAGCCTCATCCACAGACGCTCGCAAGCCCCGTTCTTTCATCCTTAGTCTTACGCCGTTGGCGACTCCGGTCCCCCAGGTCGTACCGTCATCCAGGATCGCAATTTCCTTACCTGCCCAGCGGTCGGCCAGGTGATCGGCCACCATAGCGCCTTGTTTGTCGTCCCGTCCGCATACTCGGAATACGTTCGCCCTCCCTTCGTCAGTCAGCTTTGCGCTGGCGGAGCCCGGGGCAATCTGAAGTATTCGCGCGTCTTCGTAGATCTTCGAAGCTGGTATCGAGGTATGCGAACACCAATGGCCAGCGACAAAGACGACGCCATCGTCCGCCAGTTTCCGGGCCAGCGCCACTGCCTGATCCGCATCGCAGGCATCATCGCCTATTATCAGATCGACTCTCTGGCCAAGGACACCGCCCCTGAGGTTGAGCTCTTCGACTGCCAGGTTGACCGCGCGCTGATACTGCTCGCCAGACCAAGCATATACGCCAGTCATAGGCCCGGCCGTCGCAATCAGAATCTCAGATCTAGCCATCTGACAATAAATTGCCGCGACAGAAACGATACTTACTATGAGCAATCTGCTGCAGACCATTATTTGGCGTCCCATTTACTGGGCTTCTAATATACTGCGCTGCCACGCTACCAGGTGCAATGCGCAATCCGGGAATCCTTCGAAAGGGGACGAGGGTGTCTCTGACTTAGGCCGCCGCGGTGGCGACCGGCTAGCATCGGTCGCCGTTAGTTCCATGCAGCCCGACTTCCACTCTTGGCGGCGGACATTCACACAGTCGCCCGAAATTTTCGTTGTTGGCGCGAGGACGACGTCCGCATGGTGAACCATTCACCCAATCCAGCCATAAGAAACCAGCTCTCCAGACCGTGGACTTTGCCCCGTTAGGTGGCTGGCGCACCGAGTTCGGATATGCATTGGCGATCCAGCGAGCCACCGATGCTGATAGGAAAGCACCACCAGCTCTGGCGCGGATTGCGGCTTACATACTCAATCACCGTGACGGAGGCGGATGAGAACTTCCTCAATGGTAATAGCGGCTTGGGTGCGCTCATCACTCGACATGAGGTCGGGTTCCGCCTCAATCCTTAGATGCGGCAGATCCGTGCGAATGGCCCGGCGTGTCGCCGCGAGATTGGCTCGGAGGTCGATTACGCGGTAAGTGGCGATCGGATAGGCAATTCCTTTGACGCGGAGTTGACCCAGTTCCTCGCACTCAACCGCATCCTTCACGTGTGCAAATGTCTCGTAGGAAATAAGCACCGCTCCGGGTTCGGCTTCCTCTTCGAGCCTCGAAGCGAGATTCACTGCGCCACCTATGATCGTGTAGTCCATCCGATCGTCGCTGCCGAAATTGCCCACGGTGCAATAGTCGGTGTGAATACCGATGCGGCAACGCAACGGCGTCTCAATGCCGGCGTTCCGCCAGATCTTGGCGAGTTGGCTCATCCGTGTCTGCATAGCCAGCGCCATTGTGACACAAGCAAGGGCGTCTGCCTTGACGCCCCGCGTTTCGGGATCGCCGAAGAACATCAGAATGGCGTCTCCAACATATTTGTCGATTGTGGCGCCGTACTCCGTGGCAATCTTCGACATTTCAGTCAGATACTGATTGAGAAGTTGAGTGAGATCTTCCGACTCCATCTTGTCGGCGGTTTCGGTAAAGCCGGCGACATCGGAGAAGCAGATCGTTAGTTTCTTCCGCTGGCTGGCGATCCTGACATCCTGACGCCCCGCGAAGATCGAACTGTATACCTGAGGCGCAAGATATTTTGCCAGCTTGTTCGAAAGCGCCTCTAGGACCGTGGATTTCTCTGCCAGACTCTCCTCCCGCTGCTTCAACTCCGTGATGTCCGAGTAGACCGCAACGGTACCGCCGCCGGTAATGCGCCGCTCGTTCACCAGAATCCAGCGTTTGGGATCGCGCCGATGAATCAAAGTGACTATGAGATCGCGATGAGCGGCGAGTCGCTCGGCAATCCATGCCTCCTCTCGGCCGTTTGCCTCCTCGACCATGCCGCTGTGCGCTGCCTGCCGGACAATCGTCTCAAATTGCACGCCAGGGACAACAACGTCGGCTATGCCGGGGAAGAGGATTTCTCGATATCTGCTGTTGCAGAGGACGAGCCGGTCCCCGGCGTCGTAAAGTGCGAAACCTTCGGAGATGCTCTCGATTGCATCAATCAGCCGTTGGCGCGCCTCGGACACCTCGCGAAGGTTCTTCTCCTCGACCTCAATGGCCGTGTCTCGGAAAAGCCGCAAAGCTTCGGCCATGCGGCCGATCTCATCGCGGCCGGGTGAAGGCAACGGCACACGAAGATTGCCGCCAGCGATGGCAAGCATGCTCTGGCTCACCCCCGCCAGACGCGCCAGAAGACTGCGATCGACATAAAGCCATACGACCAAGAACGACGTGAGCAGGCTCAGGAAGGCTGAACCGAGCACGATTCCGGTGCCGTATCGCCGTACGGTCGCCGCTTCGCTCCCGGCATCGGTGATGTCACGATCGGCCGCGGTCACCAGCCGGTCGACCGCCGCAGTAAGATCATTCGACAATCGCTTGTTATCAGCCACCAGCTTCTCGCCTTGCGCCAGTACCGCCAGCTCCTCGCCGCGCGCCCTCAGAATGCTGTTCTCGCCTTCGATCAGAGCTTTGAACTCATCCACCCCCTTCAGAAATCGCGCGCGAAACTTCTCGTCAATACTGGGCGCGAGCGCCCCAAGTACCTGGAGTGAGCGGCGCAATGGAAAGGCCATCATCGGCACGTCGCCGTGCGTGGGCGCGACAGAAGCCTTGAGCAGCATGTCGTTAAGGTCTGCAATTTCCCGCTGTGCCTTCTGCTGGGGCATATAGGATGCAATGGCTTCAGAGAGATCCTCGGCAGCAGGAGCGCGGGCACCTGGCACCGTGGCAGGATCGGCACTGGCCGCCCGCCATTGGTCGACCTTAGAGTTCATAACAAGGAGCGCCGGTGCCACGAGGCGTTGAATTGCGTTCGCCGTCGCCGATAGGCGGCGCAGAAGATCCTCTTTGCGGGCAGCCGTCGAGAGCCGGAGTGAGACAACGTCGTCGAGCGCATCGAGATTACGCCGCAGCCCTATAACCGCTGCTTCAATCTCGTTGACGGAGGAAGTGTCCGGGCTTGTCGCCTTCAATGAAGTGAGCAGCTGATCGAGCCGCCTCATGCTGCTACTGGCCGCAGCCGTGACCTCATCTTGCTGACTCTTGCTGGTCACAGCCAGGATGGCCGGTGCGGTTGCGGTAACTCGTTCGGCCTGGCGGGAAAGCTCAAGCGACGAAAGCGAGGCTGGAACACGGCTTTCGGTGATGCGCTCGACCACCGAGCCAACCTCAAGGAAAGCATAGACCGCAGCGGCAGTCGCAAGTACTGCGAGGACACTGGTTACAATGAATGCCAGCAGCAGGCGGCCGCGAATGCCTAGGCTTTCAATCATCATTGCGGGAACTGCCTACGCAGTTAGGGGCGATCGTATTTCCTAAAAACGACAACGGCTTATTCGACTGGCACGTACTCGCCGCCCTCCCGCACGTACGATACCGTGCTTTGGGTGGTGAGATCGCCTTTGGCGTCGAAGGCGATCAGGCCAAGCACCGTGCTGAATTCATGATTGTAAAGCGACTCTATCGCCGGCAGCAGCTCCCGGGACCCTGTCCCTCCAGCGCAGCGGCCAGCGATAATGTCCGCCACAGCCAGAGCCGCGCCACACTGCATTTGCTCACCAAGCCAGGCAACCTCCGCCCGTGCGCCTAGAGCGGTCGCAAAGATCATGACACTAGCGAAAAGGCATAGGCGCATGGATGCATCCTTGGGCGTAAGGTACACCACAGGCGTTGCTACAGATACTCAATTCCACGCGGGCAGGTTTCCACCATAGGAGAGCTCAACCTAACATCGCTCCCTTAGCTGTCGTTCGAGGAATGTCACGTGAGGGCTCGTAGGCGGACCTTTGTAACCGCCTCAGCGAAGGTCAGGAAATGGCGCGAAGCAGACGCTGGCCTCAAATCGCCGAACAGCCGATTCTGACCCAGCTCGGACGTTCGATTGATTCAACTCAACGGCGGCTCGTGACCCCTAAGCGGTCCTCGCACGCCATCTTCCATTCGTCGGGATGGGCCCAACACGTGACGTTGAGGTCGGCCGGAGGCAACAAGCTGCGGCCGCGCGCATGGGTGGGTGCTTGCCTAGCGGGAGGCCGAATGATTGTTGACCGTTGATTCCCTTGGGTATGTGGTTGGAGGTTAGTACTTCAATTCGCGGAGGAATTGGGGAGACTTGATAAAAGGCCCGTTCATTTTGGACTCTGGTTGATTGCTTACCATGGGAAGCATTGGATCAACGACAAGATGGTCGCTGAGTTCCACATGGCTGAAAGATCGGGACTTCCGGCCGCGGCCTTGGCACCTGGTTCATGCGCCGATCCTGCTCCCGATAGCGCTGCTGCTGATACTGGTAGTCGCGGCGACGCTCGGCTCGCTCCAGTGTCGGTAGGGTACCAACGGGGGGTCGAAGCTGATGATAGATCCGATCGGACCGCGTCAGCGGATCGGTCACGAAGGCGCCAGCCGGGCTGGCCATGATCATTGCCGTGGCAAACGCCAACAACAGCATATTCGACATCATGGACAGCGGTTTCATTGGTTTGCCTCCGTCGAGCAACGCTTCGGAAGGATCCCGGCCGCGCAGGCTGTGAGAGGGAGTTGGGTAAGATCCACGCGGCCGGATCAGCGGCCCCAGCCGCTCAAGTGGCGCCGGCGGCCAGGACTTTGCCCGCCGGGAAGCGTTCGGGCTGCTCTGTGGGCCGCCCATCCTGCGCCCGGCGCGGCGGCAAGGCGTGCCGACCGCTTTGACAACGGCATGGTAGGCGACGTCATCCGCTTTGTGAAGGCGCTGAAAAGAGAGGCCCCTAGAACCTAGGCGGAAATTCCCTCTATCACTTTTACCGGCGTCTGCGTCGGCAGGACCCGGGTCAACCTGAAACCGGCCGCCTCATAGAGATTCCGGAACTCGGCTTCCGAGCGCTGGCGGCCGCCGGTGCAGACGAGCATGTTGACATCGTTGGCGGCAGCGCCGCGGCTTTCGTCCGACTGGTCAATGCGTGGCGGATACACGCCCTCGAGGACCAGCAGCTTGGCCTCGGTGCCCATCGCGCGACGACAGGTCTTCAGAACTTCCGTGGCGCGGTCGTCATCCCAGTCGTGAATGACGTGCTTCAGCAGGTAGGCGTCGCCGCCGGCAGGCACGGCCTTGAAGAAGTCGCCGCCGACGATCTTGCAGCGGTCAGCCAGGCCGAATTCGCGCATCGGCGTGATTGCCCGGTCCGCCACCTGGGGCAGATCGAAGAGCACGCCCGTAAGAGCCTGGTTCGCTGTCAGGATGCCGGCGAGGAGCGCGCCGTTGCCGCCGCCAACGTCGACGATGCGGCGGAACGACGAGAAGTCGTAGGCGGCAACGACCGCCGTGGCGATGTGCTTGGTGAAGTCGGCCATGGCTGCATCGAAATTCGCGGCCTCGTCAGGATGTTGCGCCATGTAGTCGAACGGATCCATGCCGAAGACGCCGCGGAAAGCCGGTTCGCCGGTCTCGACACTGTGCTGAAGATCGCCCCAAGCCTGCTGGGTAACGCCGCCGAACAGCAGCACCGCTGCGCGCATCGAACCGGGCACACCGGCACGGAGGCAGGCGCCGATCGGCGTCAGGGCAAACCGGCTATCCGCCTCCTCGGTGAATACGCCGACGCTGGCGAGCAGACGCAGGACGCGCCTAAGAGAAGGCGCGTGCGTCCCGGTCGCCGCAGCCAGATCATCGATGCTACGTGGGCATTCGCTCAAGTGATCGGCGATGCCCAGCTTGGCGACGACGTAGATCGCACGTGAGACATAGTAGCCCGTGACCATGCTGAAGATGGCGAAGGGCGGCGGAATCTCTTGCGTGGACATCCGAAGGGCCTCCCGGTGCAAGTTGCGGAATTCAGTATGCCGAGTGTCGCCAGTTCGGTCTTGAACAAATGTTACCAGGAAAATGCGCGCTACCGGTCGGCTCTAGCGCGGGTATTGTCGGCGTCCGGATCTAGAAGGGTGCGAAATTGGATAGCGCTACTATCAGTAGTGTCTTCCGCTTCCGGTGCTTCCGGTTCGACGTCCGCTGTCCACTCTAACGCGACCTTCAGCCTGAAACCGGGGAAGGTGCGCGTCGGGTCTAATTCACGACCAAGCGGGAGGTCCGAGTAGCGCCAAGTGCTGGCATTCGGCGGAGTTCGAGAGAAGGGCCACTTCGCGCCCTTCCAGTCCTCCGCTGGCGCAGCTCGTCAGGGCCGATCTGCGATCCAATCCGGATCTTCATAGGATAAAATGGCCCTCCGAAAAGCGGTCGTTCGTTCGGGTTGCAATCTCTCAATAAAACCTCAATTAGCGCGTAATGGTTCTCATCGTTTGTTTGGGCCAAGTTTGGCTTTCGCGGCGTCAGAGGCTCTCGACCCGCCATCCCCGTTCCAGATTTCGATGACTTGAAGCGTGGTAGCACACACTGCTGCGCGATTGCTCGTTTTCAAGGACACTCCGATGAACATAGGAACAGTAAAATTCTACAACGGCCAGAAGGGTTTCGGCTTCATCGAGCCGGCCGATGGCGGCAAGGACGTCTTTGTCCACATCAGCGCGCTAGACCGGGCCGGCCTTGGCGGGCTCGTCGAAGGCCAGAAATTGCAGTTCGATCTCGAGCAGGATGCCAAAGGACGTAGTTCGGCGGCGAACCTTCAGCTCCTATGAGCGGACCGATCAGTGGAGCTGACCACGGATGTACTGGCAGCTCCCATCTCGGCGAGTCCGGCGAAAGTCGAATGAGGAGGCATCACTTTTGTTTTTCCCCTTGAGGACAAGCTCTTGTTGAGGCGCACCAAGCATTACATCGTAAACTTCTCAGTGCCCTTTGTGCTGAGGGGCGCGGACGAGATTCAGCCACCAGGCAACTATACGATCGACGAAGACGAGGAACTGATCGACGGAATTTCCTGGCTGGCCTATCGGCGTGTTGCGACTTTCATTCATCTGCCTGCCATATCGTCAAACAGCAGGACAAGTCAGCTGGTCGCGATCGATCATTCCGAACTCGAAGCTGCAGTGCGGCAAGACCACGAAACAGGGCACTAACGGAGCCGCAGGACAAATCAACATGGCAGCAGCTCATCGCTTTGCAATTGGTCAGTCGGTCTGGCTGAAAAACAGGTTCGGCATGTCCCCCAGGACAGCGGAAACCTACCGCATCACCGGAACCCTGCCGGCCAGGGACAATTCACCTCAGTACCGCATTCGCAACGATGACGAGCGTCATGAGCGGGTAGAAACGGAAGACAGTCTAGAAGAGATCGAGTCATCGCTTCAGGGCGGCATTGACCCGAGGTAGAGGAGATCAAAAAATGGCCAAAGGTCAACAGCGCAGCAATCGGGAGCCCCGAAAGCCGAAGAAAGAGAAAGCGCCCGCGAAGCCGGCCACGACTTTCGGATCGCAGCTCAAGCAGGCTGACGACCGCAATGCCCCGAGAAAGCCGAAGGGCTGAGGAGCTTCGCACAACCGCGCTGTCCGACCTACCCGGGCGCTGCGATGAAAGTTCTCATTGAATTCTACCGCGTCCGCGAGCGGGACGATACCTGTGCCATCCTCGGCCGCGTCACTTGCGACGAATTCGACGCCAGCGCTGCGATTGGGCTGGCGAGATCATTGTTTCGCACGCTTGACATGCCGCAGGAGCCCGACGCCGCAAGGACTTTCAAGAGGCGTTGACCTGCCGCTAGGCGAGCAGGCCACTGGGTTGGTGTGCGAAGCAGGGGACTTCCTGTGCGAACCAGCAAAGCGTGCATGTCTCAGACATCGAGAACAGGTCGTCTGAGAAGGTTTCCATTGCACCATTCCTGACTGGCTGGCGACGTCTGTACCAAAAAGGAATCTGCGTCCTCATGAGGGTTTTCGGCAAGCGCGACGATCGTGCCAGCTTTGCCGGTTGCCGCAATGAGGACCAATTCACCAAGATGGAATGCAAATTTGTGGAACCTGTAGGAAGCGGCCATTTGATTATCCCTTCCTGCGGACGCCAATCACCTGTGCGACCTGCCCTTCGAACAACTGCTACTCTCGGGCACAGGCATTACCAACCTTGCGCAAGGGCCTGTTGCACACCCAGTCGTTTCCCCCAAAGTCGACATGCGCATTGTCAGGAACGAGCAGCTTCCGGCAAGCCCCCTCGCTCACCCGATAGCCGCGATCGCATTCCCATCCCGGGCCAGGCATGTCAGACAAGTGGCTGTTCGTTGGCATCGCGATCGCCACACAGGCTTCTCCAGCTACCTGGTATCCCCGCTCGCACGCCCAGCCCTCGTCATAGCCGAGGTTTGTCAGGTAGGCGTTGGCGGGCACTTTGATGGCCTCGCATCGGTTGTCTTTGGCTCGAAAGCCACGATCACAGGCCCAGCCCAGCGCGTAGGCCGTGTCGGTCAAATATCCATTCTCGGGGACGTCGATTGCGATGCACTCGGCCTCGGTCTCGCGATACCCGCGTTCGCATGTCCAGCCGGAGCCATAATTGGCATCCGTCAAATACCCGTTGGCCGGCACCTTCACGAGAACACATGTTTCATCAACCATGCGACGGCCAAAATTGCATTCCCACCCGCGCCCATATGTTTCGTTGGTCGCATAGGCGTCGCGTGGCACGACAATCGCTGCACAAGCGCCAGCATCGTCCCTATACCCCTGGTCGCATTCCCAGCCCTTGCCGTAATTTATTGCGTGCGCGTTGGAAGGAACTGCACTGGGCTCACTTTGAGCAAGCGCAGTCCCCGGCATGACTGCGCACAGGCCAAGCACGATCACTGCCCGCAACAGAATTCGTAAGGTGGTATCGCGGAAACTGATCATTGCAACTCCTTCACGAAACAGGTGCCAAGGCTCACCCCATCGTGCGCCGAAAACTGGCAGTTTTTTCTCGCTCGCCTTGATCGCTAGGATGTCACGCTGCGAGTGCGACAGCGCAGCCTTCCGCGGCACGCCGATCCGGAGACTTCTGCCCCGGCATGGTCGCCCAGCCGCCGGTCTCAACGAATTGCCGCTTCTTGTAGCTGTCCGTGATGGCCTTGAACTCGACGAGCTTGGCGGCCGAATCTGGTGTGGCCTTGAACCGTTCGACGCAGATGACCGAGGCCAGTTCGCTGCGGGCCGCGTCACCGGCGGTCATTGCAAGCGAACGGGATGTCCCCCCGGTGACCCATCCGCCCCAGCCGAACCCGATGATCATCGTGGCGACTGCGGTCGCAACGCAGGCCCAGGCCAGCATCGATTTGGTTGGTTGGTAGTCTTCAAAACGCCGGGCGAGTGATTGCTTGGTGGTGTTCTGCATGGTCATGGAACTTGCTCCTTGTTGGTTGTTGTTCTGGCCCGGCGACCTTCCGGCAGCCGATCATTCAGGCACTGTGTGAGAAAATTCGGGTCAATAGCCCATTCCGCCCATGCCTCCGGCCCCGCCCGAGGACGGCGTGTCCTTTTGCGGGATATCCGCAATCATGGCTTCAGCGGTGATCAGGAGGGCAGCGATGGAGCCGGCATCCTGCAGGGCAGTTCTGACCACCTTGGCAGGATCGACGATACCGGCTTTGATCATGTCGACGTAAAGCTCGGCCTGCGCGTCGAAGCCCTGGTTGAGGTTCTTTGCATCCATCAGCTTGCCGACCACGATCGAGCCCTCGACGCCGGCATTCTCGGCGATCTGCCGAAGCGGAGCCTCAAGCGCTCTCAGCACAATCGAAATGCCTGCTGTCACGTCCGCATTTGCCCCGGTCAGCGCGGCCAACGCCGCCTTGGCGCGCAGCAGCGCGACACCGCCGCCGGCAACGATGCCTTCTTCGACCGCCGCGCGGGTTGCGTTCAGCGCATCGTCGATGCGGTCCTTCTTTTCCTTGACTTCCGTTTCGGTCGCCCCGCCGACTCGAATGACCGCGACGCCGCCAGCAAGCTTGGCAAGGCGCTCCTGCAGCTTCTCCTTGTCATAGTCCGAGGTCGTTTCCTCGATTTGCGCCTTGATCTGCTGGATGCGCGACGCAATGCTGGCCTTTTCGCCAGCGCCGTCGATTATGGTAGTCGTATCCTTTTCGATGACCACGCGCTTGGCCCGGCCGAGCATGTCGAGCGTGACGTTCTCGAGCTTGATGCCGAGATCCTCGGAGATCATCTGGCCGCCAGTGAGGACGGCGACATCTTCCAGTATTGCCTTGCGACGATCGCCGAATCCCGGCGCTTTGACCGCCGCGACCTTGAGGCCGCCGCGCAATTTGTTGACGACCAGCGTCGCCAGCGCTTCGCCTTCGACGTCCTCGGAGACGATCAGCAGCGGCTTGGCCGACTGCACGATAGCTTCGAGGATTGGCAGCAACGCCTGCAGATTGCCGAGTTTCTTCTCGTGAAGGAGAATGTAGGGGTCCTCCAGCTCCGCGCGCATCTTTTCGGCATTGGTGACGAAATAGGGGGACAGATAGCCGCGGTCGAACTGCATGCCCTCGACGACGTCGAGCTCGGTCTCGGCGGTCTTGGCTTCCTCGACTGTGATGACGCCCTCATTGCCGACCTTTTTCATTGCCTTGGCAATCATGTCGCCGACGGTGGCGTCGCCATTGGCGGCGATGGTGCCAGCCTGGGCGATCTCGTCCGACGATTTCACCTTCGTGGCGCGGGCCTGGATGTCCTTGACGACGGCGGCCACGGCGAGGTCAATGCCGCGCTTCAAATCCATCGGGTTCATGCCGGCGGCAACAAGCTTTGCGCCTTCGCGCAGAATGGACGCGGCGAGCACTGTCGCCGTGGTGGTGCCGTCGCCGGCAAGATCGTTGGTTTTGGAGGCCACCTCGCGCACCATCTGCGCGCCCATGTTCTCGAACTTGTCCTCAAGCT
>JBEVEP010000157.1:0-10073 GCA_040512755.1 Mesorhizobium sp. | reverse complement strand
ACTACGACTCGGAATGGGGCAAACGTATGCGGGGTTCCGGTCCTTATGCCTGGCAGATCGGCCGGCGCTTCGAGATCGCCGCTCGCAGGCTTGGTCTCAATGCCGAAAAAACGAGACTTCGCAACGACCTCTTTCGCGCTCCGGCAAGAAAGGGGGAACAACTGAAGCTGTTCTAGACGGCGCTTGAGGTATGCCCAACAGCCGCGCACCAGGCGAATGAGATCGAGATCGTGATTTCCCGTCCGGCCCTCCCCTGACCGCCGACGGAGCCTTCCCGGATCGCATCCCCAATCGGCCCGGGAAGGCCTTGCGGAGAATCGGAGCGGATGCGAGCATCGCCGCACAATGGCTCGCCCGCGTTCTGATTCTCCGCTTCTTTTCGAGATCATCGAGAAGCCCGATTTTTCCGTCGAGGCGAAGGCGATGGCCGACGGACTGTGGCCGGTGGCGGGCTTGGATGAAGCCGGGCGCGGACCGCTGGCCGGCCCTGTGGTGGCAGCGGCGGTCATCCTCGATCCCGGCAAAATTCCTGATGGACTCGATGATTCGAAGCGGCTGACCCCGGAACAGCGTGAAACCCTTTTCGAGCGTATCCTTGGCACAGCCTTGGGCGTCTCACTTTCGTCGGTCGCCGCCGAAGGCATTGACGCAATCAATATCCTTCGAGCCAGCCTCGAGGCAATGCGCAGGGCTCTTCTTGGCTTGGGAGTTCAACCGCGCCTGGCGTTGGCCGACGGTCGCGACATTCCTCCCGGCCTGCCGTGTTCCGCCCGCGCGCTCATAAGAGGCGACCAGCGCTCGCAGTCTATTGCAGCCGCGTCGATCGTGGCCAAGGTTATGCGGGACCGCATGATGTCGGGATGTGGGCAGATCCATATCCAGTATGGGTTCGAAGCCCATATGGGCTATGCAACGCCGCGCCACCGTTCGGCCATTGGCGTGCACGGTCCGATCGCCAGACTACATCGCGTTTCCTTCGCTCCGTTCAAAGAGTGACGGACCACAAGCCGGCTGAAAGCGAGCTTGCACCGACGCTTCAGTCTAAATTTAGATTTAGGCTTTTGCGCACCGTACTTTCCGAAAGTCGGTCCCGATTTTCGGGCCGATGTGTAGGTCGGCGCAGTCGATCGGGCGGCGAAGCAAGGCCGCACACTCACTTTTCGAATGCGAAGAGTGCGCTTGATTTCGATGACCGGTGCGCGACAGAGAATAGGCCCTCAACTTGCGCTGGCCCATGCCGTGCCACCCGGCACAAAAAATCCCAAAAGTCCGCCGACCTTTCGGGATAACCAAAAAAAGAACTGGCCAGAATAAGCTCAGTTCAGCTTGGACTTCACTTCCTGGAGCGAAGATTTGAAGAGATCGGCCCCGGTTTTCGCATCAATCTTGCCGGCAAGAAGCGTACGCGCCGCTTCCACAGCAATATCGACGGCGCTGGCGCGAACTTCATTGACCGCCTCACGTTCCGCCTGCCCGATCTTCAACTCGGCAAGTGCAGTTCGCCGAGCGACATATTCCTCGGTCCTCTTGTGCGCCTCTGTAACCAGCTGGTCAGCCTCACGCTTTGCGGCAGCAACGATGTCGCCGGCCTCCTTTTCGGCCTCTGTGCGCTTCTGCTGGTAGTCAGCCAGAAGCTGCTGAGCCTGTTCACGAAGCCGACGCGCTTCGTCGAGCTCTTTGCCGATGCGATCCGCCCGCTCGTCGAGCGACTTTCCAATCATCCCCGGCACCTTCATGTAGAAGAGGATGCCGAGAAAGATGACGAGCGCGACAAATGCCCAGAATGTTGCGTCCATTTGCGCGCTCCCGTTACCTGGCGGCCTTGACCGCAGCCGCAATGGCGGCCTTGTCCAACTTTCCGCCGACCAGTTCCTGCACGATCGCGCCGGCGGTATCCTCGGCAATGGTGCCGACTTCCTTCATCGCTGCCGTCTTGATCGAGGCGATGTGGGCTTCGGCATCAGTGAGGCGCTTATCGAGGCTTGCCTCGACCTTTTTCCGCTGCGTCTCGGCTTCCGCCTTGGCGCCGTCGCGAGCTTCCTGGCCGATTACATTTGCCTTTGCCCGGGCATCCGCGAGTTCCTGCTCGTACGCCGCGACTGCCGCGTCGGCCTCTTCCTTCAGGCCAGCAGCCTTGTCGAGATCCTGTTGAATGCGGTCGCTGCGGACTTCCAGAATGCCGCCGACACGCGGCAGAACAACCTTTTTCAGGAAGAGGTAAAACAGCCCGAAGGTGATGGCCAGCCATAGTAGCTGCGACGGAAAGGTCGAGGCATCGAAAGGCGGAAACGATCCGCCGCCATGCTCGGCGCCTTCCACGGTATGCGCTTCATCCAACGCCGGAGCTTGCTCCTGCGCGTATCCGGGTGTCACAAACATCACGCTTCCCCTGTCAACTCAGGTCGGCCGCACATTGCGGCCGACGAATTCGCTGGCTGGTCGGCTCTTACGTGAAGAGCAGAAGCAGTGCGACGAGCAGCGAGAAGATGCCCAGAGCCTCGGTAACGGCGAAGCCGAAGATCAGGCGGCCAAACTGCCCGTCAGCGGCCGACGGATTGCGCAGAGCGCCCGCCAGGTAATTGCCGAAGATGTGGCCAAGGCCGATGCCTGCACCACCCATGCCGAGGCAGGCGATGCCCGCACCGATTGCCTTTGCTGCTTCTGCTTCCATTGTCCAACTCCTTGTGGATCTCAATAAATCGTAGTGTTTCGGATGGCAGCGCCGCCGCCGGTGAAGTTTTCCTAGTGGCTCGGATGGATCGCGTCGTTGAGGTACATGCAAGTCAGCACCGCAAAGACGTAGGCCTGCAGAAAGGCCACCAGAAATTCGAGGCCGGTGATCGCCACGGTCATGGCCAGCGGCAGGATCGAACCCACGACACCGGTGGCACCGAGCGCCAGCAGCCATGCCACGAACCCTGCAAACACTTTCAGCGTGATATGCCCCGCCAGCATGTTGGCGAAAAGACGAACGGACAGGCTGATCGGCCGCGACAGGAATGAGATGACCTCGATGAGGACAACCAGAGGCAACAGCACCCCCGGCACGCCTTCCGGTACGAACAGTTTGAGGAAACTGATGCCGTTTTTGTAGAAGCCGTAGACTATGACCGTGCCGATCACCAGGAGCGCCAGCGCGAGGGTGACGATGATGTGGCTGGTAACCGTGAAGAAATAGGGAAACAGGCCGAGCAAATTGGCCACCAGGACAAACATGAACAGAGAGAAGACGAACGGGAAGAACTTCATCCCGTGAGAACCCGCCGCGTCCCTCAACATCGACGCAACGAACTCATACGCCATTTCGGAGACAGACTGCAGCCGTCCTGGAACCAGGCCACGGTTTGCCGTCGTAAAGAAAAGAAAGGCCCCGGCAGCGGCGACAGTCGCCACCATGAAGGCGGAAGCATTGGTGAACGAGAAGTCGAGTCCGCCGATTTCGATCGGAATCCATTTCGAAATCTGGAACTGGTGGATCGGCTCAATAAAATCTTCGGCAGCCACCTTAACCCCTCATCGTAACGCGCGCCCGCAAGCGCCTTTTCAATTCCTGTCCGGCCCAGCCGCGCTCCGTCCGGAGCGCTTCGGACCCTGCTTGGCGATAAGCCCTGCGGACCGCAGGACATTCAGAATCCCGGCGCCGAAGCCGAGCAGCAGAAACACGATCAACCCCCAGGGGGACGTTCCTGCCATCCGGTCGATAAACCAACCAAGGCCCGCACCGACGACAACTCCGGCGATAAATTCGCTGGAAAGCTTCAATGCCTGGCCAAACCCGGCGACCGTATCCGAATTCGCGCCTTCACCCTCAACACGTTCTTCCCGGCGCCTCGCTGCAAGTGTGGCTTCGAGATCGCGCCGGCGGCGCTCAAGGTCTTCGTCGCGAGTCCCAGTCTTGCCTGTCCCTCCGGGTCCGGTTTTGCCGGTTTCGCCTGGCCGTTTTGGTGTGGCCACCGTAACCTCCTACCCGGCCAGCCGCCAATCCGCTACCCGCTTCAAAGTCGCGCGCAACATAGTTAGCGGGCATGGCCCCGTCAAGCCACGCAGAACTCGATGAGTGCCTCAAATTTCCATAACAGAATCAATGATTTGTATAACTGCGACATCCTGCCCGGCCAGATAGCGCCGTCCGCGGTCGCGAATCCGGCGCGGACTCCGCAGCTTCCATTGATGGCCCACCGGAACCGAGCGGGGGCTCAGCTCCAGCCGCCACCGTAGGTGCGGTAGAAAATATGCAGTCCGATCTTCTTCATCTTCTGCATCGTCCGCGCCCAATTCGGGTGCACATAGTTGGCGTAATAATGCGTTGACGAGCCGACCTCAGGGATGAAAATCTTGCCCGCCGTAACGGCCATCGCGATGTCCTGGGCCATCTTGTAGTGCTTGGGGCTGAGGATGCGATCCTTCTTGCCATCGCAGGCGAAGGAAAACTGGCAGCGGTTGCGCCACTGGTCGTTCTGGTAGACCACCCCGCAGACCGTTTTCGGGTAAGCTGGGTTTCGCACACGGTTCAGCACGACTTGAGCGACAGCCGCCTGCCCCTTCAGGCTCTCCCCTCGAGCCTCGAAATAGATGGCGTTGGCCAGGCACTTCTGCTCGGCCGGAGAGAAGACTTGCGCCGGCAGTGGCTTGCGCATCCAGTCATGATCGCCTTTGGCAATCGGCGGAACAAAGCGGCCACTATTCGGGTCGGGTTCCTGGAGCAGGCTCTCGAAGGGTGAAGCCTTCGCATAGTCTGGTTCCGCTTGCGCATAGGCGGTTGCCAGGATGTCTGCCTGTTCATTGGTGATGAGCGACGCGAGCATCGCTGGCACACCTGGATCGCGCTTCTTGTCCTGCTTCACGTGAAAGGCCGCAGCGATGACAATCTCCTTGCCCTTAATCTCCGGCTTGGTGAAAGCCATTTTCAGCTTACTGTCGAGACGAGGCTGAAGCAGAGAGGTCGTGCGATCGAAGACCGAGCCTGCGTTGAACGATTTTGGCGGGGCCACGGGGGCTACCTTGACGATGCGGCCGCGCTTGTCCCCGCGGTTGATGCGCAGTTCGTCGGGGATGTCGCTGACTGAGCCCTTACCGCGAAAGGCCACGGTGCCGATACCGGCAGCGGTAACTCCAGATCCCGAAATCGCGCCAGTCGCGTCGGCGTCGACAAACGGCATCTCTGCGGCGTGCACCGAACCGGCGACGGCCTTCTCGACATAGGAATTCCACCGCGTGCCCTGCGTTTCGGCGCCCGACACGAGGCTCGCCATATCCTGATAGGCCGTGACAGTCGGAAATCCGATCCAAATGCCAAGCCCAACGAACAGCGAAGGAAGATACGAAGACTTGTCTAGGCCGGCGGCGGCCGTCAGCCATTTCACCAGTCGACGATGCACGGACACTCTCCAGAACGCACGCAACCCCATTGGAGAGCCACAATGATCAATTAACCTTGATGGATTGTTAACAAGACTTGGCTTTAGTGCTTGAAATCGTTAATAAATTCTTAATAGACTCCCTCACCTTGGTTGATTTGCCGACCCTTGATTCCATTGAAAGATTTCGCGCGGCCCCCGCACCTTTTGGTGACCCATTGCGTTGCGGAACACTCGGGTCGCACAGTCACATCACGTCAATTCGTACTTCCATCGTTCGAATTGCCCGACTTCAAGGCAAGGATGCTTGACCTTGCTGACGCAACGGGGCTGGCAACAGAATGGTCGCGATGGCACCGCCGGCCTCGCCGTCTGCCAACGAAAGCTTACCGCCGTGGGCTTGAACGATCGTCGAAGAGATCGACAGTCCGAGCCCGAGACCATTGTCCTTTGTCGTATAGAACGGATCGAAGAGCCGGCTGTGGTCTGCAAGACCGATGCCGGGTCCGGTGTCTCTGACTTCGACTCTAATAGCGCCGGTTTGCGTCACGCCTGTCGAAACAGTGACTACGCGCCGATCGACAGGCGTTGATGCCATAGCGTCGATGGCATTGATGAGGAGGTTGAGAAGAACCTGTTGGAGTTGGACCGGATCACCGGGACTGGTTGGGAGATTATTTGCAGTATCTACCTCTACGGTAACGCCATGCCCCGCAAACTCGTTGTGAAGTACAGCAAGAGTAGTGTCGATAAGTTCATTGACGTTTACATGCTCAACACTCCTGTTGCGCTTCTTCATTAGATTGCGGAGACGGTGAATGATGCCGACAGCTCGCTCCTCATCTGCGACAATATCATGGAGAACCTCCCGTATCTTCCCCAAGTCGGGCGAATCCCAGGTAAGCAGCTTGAGCGCAGCCTCCGCATTGACGCGAATTGCCCCCAGGGGCTGATTGATCTCGTGCGCAATCGATCCCGAGAGTTGGCCCATCGTGGAGACTTGCATGAGGTGGGCAAGCTCCTGCCGTTGCAGAGCAGCCTCTGCCTCTAGATTTTGGCGCTCGACGATCAATGTGGCCAAAACGATCAGCGGCAGCGAACTCACAAACAAATACATTTGGAGCGAAAGTACATTCTCATTGGTTCCAGACGTGAAAAATGGCCCGAGCCCGTCTACAGCACCGGATATCGACGTGACAGCAATAACAAAAAGCGCCGTATTCACTCCCGGTGGACCGAAACGCACCGCCGCCCAGAGAACAAATGGCAGCGGCAGGTAGACGAGCGCAGGCACATGTCCCGTCAACGAAGATGGCCGGAGAAAGACACCGAGACAGGCCAGTGCCAGTCCGCAAGCGATAATGCCAGCTTCAAACACGCGTCGGGCGGACGCGCGTCCCATCGGTCGGGAGGTCAATTCCATCCATGAGAGAATGACCGGAGCCAGCACCAGATAGGCAAGGCTCTCGGAGAGAAACCAAACGCGCCAATAATACCAATAATTATCCGGCCCGGCGCGTGCGGCGATAAAGGCACCGACAACGGGGGCCAAAACGACAGCCATGGCGAGATAAGCGACAAGGCTCCGAAGTGTATTGAAGCTGCGAATGCCATTGGCGAAGTAGCGCACGCCCAGCGCCGCAACGAGCACTTCGACAACGCCAGCCGCAACATACCAGCGTGCTTGGGTAGGAAAACCGGCACTTGCATCGTTGAGAAGCGAAGCAGCATATGCAGCGGCGATATACAGCCACCAATGTCGTAGTGGAGTAGCTACAAGAACGGCAAACAAAATCGCAATGGTTGGCCAAAGCGCCGAGATGTCATGCGGGGGTATCTTGTTTGCAAAGCCGACTTCTGTGCTCAGCGCACAGATGATCCCGACGAACAATACCTTGAGCGGCAGCCGTATGTTAGCCAGCGCGCGATGGGAGATCACACCCTCTGCCGTGTGTTCCTTGTTCGCGTCACCGGAATTATCTGCCAGTGAGACACGATCCTGGTGCGTCGCATGCGGCATCGTGCGGTGCTCAATCGCTGACGGGCGGTTACAATAACTCAGGGATGATCAAGCGAGTAGTTTGCATAATGTATTGATTACCGAAACTCTGCGGCGGTAGGAACTCAACGCCAACACTTTGTTAACGCCCTGGATCCGCAGCCCGAATGCCAAGCGATCAGCTCTGTCACGCATTCACAGCAATGGACATGGGCCTCTCAGGTTCACTCACGATTGTGGGAATGCTTAGAAAGTGCATCTCGGCCACCGTCGTGACGGACGGCAGCGCCGCAGGACTGTTCAAATCGCCGCTGGTGCAGCCATGAAGCCCTTGCAGCCACCCACGGTCCACGTCATCGACGACGACAGTTCCTTTCGCACATCGCTTGGTCGACTGCTTGAAGCCTCCGGGTACAGGTTCATCGGCTATGAATCCGGCACCGAATTTCTTACGCGACTGTCTGTGGCCGAGCCGGGTTGCATCCTGCTCGACCTGCAGATGCCGGGACTGAGCGGGCTCGATCTGCAGGACCGCCTGGCCGAAGCAGCGCCCCTCCTGCCGATCGTGTTCCTCACGGGTCACGGCGACATCGAGAAGACAGTGCGGGCCATGAAGGCGGGCGCCGAGGACTTCCTTGAGAAGACCGCCCCAAGCGCATCCCTGCTCGAGGTGATCGACAGAGCCATAAGCCGCTACTGGTCCCGCCTGTCCGACCACAGCCGGACGGCCGAGCTTCGCGAGCTCGTGGCGAGTCTGACGCCGCGGGAAAGGGTCGTCTTCGATCTGGCCGTCAGAGGCAAGCGCAACAAGGAGATCGCCTTTGCGCTGGGGACTTCCGAACGAACAATAAAGGCGCACAGGCACAGCATCATGGAAAAGTTGAGAGTTGGCTCGCTTGCGGAAGCCGTCTCGATTGCTGAAAGACTTGGGCTGCTGGATCGCAAACATTGAACTGTTCGCCCTCCGGCATGAGCCGGGCGCAAGTGCGCTGTTTATTTTGGCGTTATGTTTGCTGGTCGGCTCCCTGGTCCGTTTTCTGCAGGACATACGGATCTCTCTAAGCGAGCACGACATCATCATTGATCGTTGACGATCAAAGCGCACGCCATTTCGGCCGTCAGGTTAGCCGAGCCGGCCCTGCTTCCCCAAAGGACAATAGGCAGAGCTTCAATTTCGACCCACTGTGGATCTTGTTGATGTTTGCGCCCGCAGGCAACAGCTCGGGAGGTAATGTGGAGCGTCAACCTTACACGGTTGCGGTCGTGGACGACGATCCCAGTATAGGCAGGAGTATACAACGCCTGTTGAAAGCGCACGGCTTTGCAGCAGAGGTGTTCCCATCCGCCGAGGCGTTCCTCGATCGCGATCCGGACAGTTGTGTGGCCTGCCTCGTGCTGGACATTCATCTTCCAGGCATGTCCGGCCTCGAATTGCGGCGCCGGCTGACTGCGGCGGGTTCAATCCTGCCCGTTATCTTCGTCACGGCGATCGATGACGATGCGGTCAAGATGGCAGCAATTCAGTTGGGCTGTGTCGCGTATCTGCGCAAGCCGTTTCCGGCCGAAGATTTGATCGACCTTGTCAGGAAGGCACTGTCGGGACTGCCCACGGGCTGAAGTGACAGAGCCAGACGGTCGGACAATTCACGCCTTGTTACCCTGCCGACTCACCAAGTGTCCGCGAAACCAGCCATTGATTCCCCAAAGGACAATATCGCGCCCGCGAAACCCGCAGTAAAACTTGACGTTGGGTAATGCAGATTCCGTTAGTCATCGCTGCATGACCCGATGACGATATAAGGACCAATCTTGCCGCGGAATTAGCGCGCAAGCGGAACCACGACGGCACGTGTGCCGGCGTTCGGTGAGTCACGACCAAACTTGCGTATCCCCGGTCTGGGCCACCCGGCAGGGCCATCTTGAAAAGGGAGAGGTGACATGAAACCAGCAGCAAGAAATTGCATGGCCGCGGCGATGACTGTCGGCGCCGCCATGCTGAGCAGCACGGCGATGGTCCAGGCCCAGGAAGCCAAGCCCAACATTCTGTTCATCATGGGCGACGACATCGGCTGGATGCAGCCCAGCATCTACCATCGTGGTCTAGCAGTCGGCGAGACGCCCAACATCGACCGCATCGGCAAGGAAGGTGCGACCTTCATGACCTACTACGCCGAGCAGAGCTGCACGGCCGGGCGCAATGCGTTCATTACCGGCATGCATCCACTGCGCACCGGCATGATCCCGCCACAGCTTCCGGGCAGCCCATCCTATCTGCGGCCCGGTACTCCTACGATCGCCAAGTTTCTCCATGATCTTGGCTACTCTACCGGCGAGTTCGGCAAGAACCACCTTGGCGATCACACTGATGCGTTGCCGACCGCACACGGCTTCCAGGAATTCTGGGGTTATCTATACCACCTCGACGCCATGCAGGGGGTGAGTTTCCCGGACATCAACAAGACGCCGACCGAGCAGACGGTCGCGCCGGTCTGCAAGAACACACCGGTCCCCGGACTCCCGGAGGATCCCGCGGCGGTCGATCCAAAGACGACACCTTGCCTGACGCCACCGCGGCCGGTGATCTGGTGCAAGTCGTCCGATGGGACCGCGGCAAATCAGAGCTGCACCGACGAAGGCCCTCTGACGCTCGAACGATCCAAGGGGGTGGACGAGGAAATCTCGGGCAAGGTCATCGACTTTCTCGACCGCAACGATCC
>JBEVEP010000090.1:0-13947 GCA_040512755.1 Mesorhizobium sp. | reverse complement strand
TGGTAGTTCCGCTCGATCTTCACGAGCGACCAGTTAAGGCCCGACAGTGCCTCGCGCTCGCCGTCCGGATCGACAGCGATGACTTTGAAAGAAGCCCGGCCGCCTTGCGGCACCTGTTCGTCGGAAAATTGCGGCGCAAGCCCGATCATCGGACCCTGTGGCCTGATCGCGATGCTGATCTTGCGCTCGACAGCGCGGCCACCACCCTCGCGCATACGAACGACAACGTCCGCATCGAGCATCCGCGTCGTTGCCGGAGGTTGATCGAGCCGAACAGGGAAGGTCGCCTTGCCGTCGTCGCCGACCACGGGCAGGCCGCTTAACGGGATGCGCTTCGTGTCGCCGTCTTCTTCATCCGCGAGACCGAAGACATATCCTTTGTATCGGTCCCATTCGGTGGCGGTGGCGAGGTTGATTTCGCCTTCGAGCGCGAGGCCCGCGGCGGGTGCGCCATAAAGGAACCGGCCATCAACGGTCACTGCGGCAGTCTCTCCAATGGCAATCTCGTCACGGTCGCTGGTCAGGTCGAATTCGATCCGGTCCGGCACGAAGTCCTCGACGAGGAACATCGACTGCGCGACCGCGGGCTGCTTCGGGTCGGTGTGGATGCTTACCTGCCAGGTGCCCCGCATGGCGTTGGCGGCGAGCGGCAGGTCTACGGCGTGACCGCCGAGCGCTGCGCCGTCGCTCACGACGCGGCGTTCCTCGACGCCGTCCGGCCGGGTGAAGATGAACGTCAGCGGCAGGTTCTTGACCGCCTTTGCGGACGCGTCTCGCGCAAGTGCTGTAAGATGGACGTCTTCACCGGCGCGGTAGATGCCGCGTTCAGTCCAGGTGTAAACGTCCAGAGCGCCGGGAGCCGCGCGTCCTTCGACGCCGCGGTCGGTCAGGTCGAATCCCGGGCGTGTCAGGTCGAGGAAGACGAAATCCTCGTCACCCTGTTTTGCCATGACCGCTGCCGGCACCATGCCGCCTTCGCCACGGGTGAGGCCCGCCGTAAACGTTGCGCGGCCATCGTCATCGGTCTTGGCCGTTCCGAGGATTTCGTTGTTCCTGGCAAGCAGCGTCAGCTCGACACCGGCAATCGGCCCGGCGCTTGCCAGCGAACGTGCGAATACGTTGAGACCGTCTTCACCCGTATATGTGCTGAGCCCAATGTCCGAGACGACGAACCACTGCGTTGCGCGCGTTTCCCAAGAGTCCCGGCGGTCATCCAGCGGTGCGGCGGTCAGCATATAGACGCCGGGTTTGCGCTCGGGCAAAGCCTCGTCGATCGGAAAGCTGGTCGTGACTTCCTTGTTGAGTTCGCTCGAAATCTCCAGGCGGCCTTCCCAGACCGGCGTACCCAGTTGGTCGGCCACGGTGGAGATATCGTAGCCGTCGAGCTGACGCAGGAACTGATAGCCGGAAAGGAGCTGGGCCAGCGAGCGATCGCCGATCCGATAGAGCTTCATGTCGGCGGCATCCATGTTGATGGTCACCACCGGAATGCCGCGCCGCGCCGTGGAGGGCAGCACGAAGCTGTCGCCGGTAAAGCGCGCCGCAGGCGCACGATCGCGGACGTAGATGCTCAATTGGACAGGCTTTTCCAGCACTTCGCCGACAGCTGCGGGCAGGCCGTTGCGGAACGCCACCCGGTAGTGATTGCCATGCTCCAGGCCCTCGACGCAGATTTGCTTGTCCTTCGCTTCGACGCCCTTTGGCGCCTGATCATCGACAGTGACGAAGGGCGCATAGTCGACGCCGGTCTTGACGAGCTCCTCCGAGAATTGCGCACAGATGCGCGGAGAGGCGCTGTCGGCATCCACCGAATGCTCGACGATACGAAAGCCTTTGCGGGCCTTGAGGTCCGTATATTCGGCTGCGACCGAGGGGGAGTTCACCAGCGCGAGGCTCGCCTCATACGCCGACAATGCGGGGCGGGAGAGGTCGCGGCGCGCAAGGCCAGTGGCGATGAGCGCCAGCGCTTCTGCGCGCGCGGGCGCGGTTCGGAGAAGCTGATATGCGTTCCACGCCGCCGACGTTGCGTCGCGCTGGAGCGACGCCGTCTCCTCGCCGTTCGCGGGTTGAACGGCGATGACTGCCTTGGCGAGGCTGATCCAGAGATTTCCGTCGTCCGGGGAGATGGCGACGGCCGCGGCAAAATTCTGCATCGCGGTGCGCGGGTCGTTGGACAGCATCGCGAAGTCGCCGGCTTCGACAGACTGGGCTAGCCCGCTGTCGGCGGCCACGGCTTCACCGCTGGCGAGATTGGAACGGTATTGGCGCGCCTCGTCGGCCATCCAGGCCGGGAAGTAGGTCAGTTCCGGCGGCGCACCGATATCCGGGTCGCCGGCCTGCTCGACGACCTTACCGGCAATCGCTCCAGCGAAAGGTTTCAGTTTGTTGAAATCCGACTTGAGGAAGCACCAGCGTGCCTTGGTGTTGTAGGTGAAGGCGCGGCAACTCGAATCACTGAGGCAAGTCGCCTTGCACTGGTCCAGCGACAGGTTTTGCTCCGACCGGAGGTCGAAGCCGAAGTAGTCGCCGTTTTCCGTGGTTACGACCGTCCGAGCCGGGCCGGCCGCCATTGCCGGCGGAAGCAGCCAGAGGAACACGAGAAGAAAAGCGGTCCAGTGACGAGCCGGGCGCGATGACATGGTTGCCTCCTGGGAACTGCTGCCTGCGAGCAACCTTAGTCCGGACTTTCAACTTTGCAAAAGACCAGTTCGGGATGCGATCCTCCTCACGCGCCGGACATCTGCTCAGTCAACGCGACAGGCACGATGGACAATCCGTCCACGTCGGCTGCGATGTGAGCCCGGATGCCGAACGCGGCTGCCAAGAGGTCCGGTGTAATGACATGCCCCGGCGCGCCTTCCGCCACTATTCTGCCCTCACGCAGCACCACGATTCGATCACACCAGCGCGCGGCCAGCGTGAGGTCGTGGAGCGAAACGAGGACCGACCGCCCCCGTGCCGCGAGGCGGCGCAGCGCGCCCATCATCATCAGCTGATGAGCCGGGTCGAGACCGGAAGCCGGTTCGTCGGCAAGCAATGCCGGCGTGTCCTGCGCGACGGCGCGGGCAGCAAGAACGCGTGCCTGCTCGCCGCCCGAAAGTTCCGTCGATACCCGGTCGGCGAGGTGGCCGACGTCCATCAGCGCCATCGCGTCGTTGCAAATTTCGGTGTCGCTTTTCGACATGCCTTGGCCCAAACCGTGCCATGGCATGCGGCCCAGATTGACCAGATTGCGTACACTGAGCGCCCAACTGATTGTCCGCGCTTGCGGAAGATAGGCGATCAGCCTTGAACGTGCCGAAGGCGGCAGAGCTTTCAGGTCGCGCCCGTCCGCAGTGACCGCGCCCTCGCTGGCGACATGCCCGGCGATTGCCCGCAGGAGCGTCGACTTGCCGGCGCCATTCGGACCGAGAAGGCCGACGACCTCGCCTGGCCGCAGCGCGACGCTGGCGCCTGAAAGGACAGTACGGCCCGAAAGGGTGACAGCGAGATCACGCGCGATGAGCTCCATCAAAAGACATCCTTGCGGGAACGCACCACGAGCCACAGAAAGAACGGCGCGCCAATCAATGCGGTGACCACGCCGACATTCAGCTCGCGGGCGGGAATCGCAATCCGGGCCGCAACGTCGGCCGCAAGTAGCAGGGCAGCGCCGCCCAGTCCGCTTGGCAGGATCAGCTTTCCCGGCAGCCGGTCAGTGAGTGGCCGGATCAAATGGGGCACGACAAGCCCGACGAAACTGATCGCGCCGGCTACCGCGGTTCCCGCGCCGACGCAAAGCGCGACACCGGCTACGACCATTAGGCGTGTCCGCGCCAAATCGATGCCGAGGCTTGCAGCGGCTTCCTCTCCCAGTGACAGCGCATCGAGCGGCTTGTGCGCCAAAAGAATGAGTATCCACCCTGCAAGCATCAGCGGCAGCGCGACCCACACATGGACCATCGATCGATCCTTGATCGAACCCAGCAGCCAGAAGATGATCTCGTAGCTCGCAAACGGATTGGGCGAGAGGCTGAGCACAAGCGAGGTCAGCGCGCCGGCAAGGCTCGACAGGGCGACGCCCGCCAGGATCAGCGTCAGCGTCGAACCATGCCTAGCCGCGACCGCAAGCAAGATCGCCGATGCTGCAAGAGCGCCCAGCAAGGCTCCGGCGGGCAGCGCCAGCCTCGATGCGCCAGCGACGCCGCTATAGAAAACCAGCACCGCACCCAGCGATGCTATGGCCGACACGCCAATCACGCCGGGCTCCGCGAGTGGATTTCGCAGGAACCCCTGCAGGACCGCTCCTGAAGCACCCAGGCTGAAGCCGATGCAAAGCCCGAGCAAAGCGCGGGGCAGGCGGATTTCGCGCATGATGATCATCGTCGCCTCATCGCCCCCGGCAACAAGTCCTCGAAGACTATCCACAGGGCCGAGACCGGCTGGACCGACAAGCAGGGAGAGGATGAACAGTCCCGCCGCGAGCACCATCAGACCCAGATTGAGACGGGCATAGCTCATGGAACCGCAGTGCCCGTCTGGTTCGTACAGGGCGCTATCTCGTCGCGCAGCAGGCGCAGCGTCTTCACCGCCTCAAGTGTGAAAGGCCCGCCGCAGGTCCAGGCAGCTTCGGGGAGGAATATGCGGCGGCTGCTGAGCGACTGGACGGCGGGATGTTGTGTGATCTGGTCCGCCAGCGCGGGCGCGCCCGCCAGCGGCTTGGAAAGGATGATCGCATCCGGCCGGCTTGTTACCAGAAGCTCGAGCGGAAAGGGTGTCATGCCGGAATAGCCGAGTTCCGCCGCCAGGTTGCGGAAGCCTGCGGCCTCCATGACAGAGTGCGCCAACGTATCGGCCCCCACCGCAACGCCATTCTGGCCGTAAGCGATGATCGTCGGCGCAGTCCCACATGCGGGCGCCTTGGCGGCTGCGAGGCCGGCGTCGAAAGCTGCCGCCATCGCCTCCGACTTCTCCGGATGGCCGAGGATACGGCCCATCCTCCGGATTTCGCCGGGAATGGTCGCGAGCGATTGCGAGAAGTCGAACTCCTCCACCTTGAAGCCGAGATGCTTGAGCAGCGCCGTCGTGTTGTGGAGCGAAAAGGTTCCGGTCACCACCACATCCGGGCGGGCAAGGAAGACTTCCTCGGCCAGACCCCTGTTGGTGTTGAAGCGCGCCGCCATGGCATGGTGATAGGAAAGACCC
Organism: Mesorhizobium sp.; assembly: GCA_040512755.1. Taxonomy (GTDB): domain Bacteria; phylum Pseudomonadota; class Alphaproteobacteria; order Rhizobiales; family Rhizobiaceae; genus JBEVEP01. The sequence continues at coordinate 8,763 of JBEVEP010000090.1, read as the reverse complement.
GGCTCCGCCGCGAGATCGGAGACCGAAACAAGCTGGCCGGGCGCGGCGATGAGCATGGCAAGCTGGTCGGTGCAGACATTGAGCGACATGACGCGCGGACAGTCGGCGAATGCCGGTATGGACACAGCGGCGAGAGCGCTAGCGGCGGCAAAAGCCGCAGCGGCGGGTGCCGCTTTCTGTAACAGCGTCCAAACGCAGGGCGTTCCAGGCCGCACTCCCTTGCGCGTCTTGATCGCAAACCTCCGAACAGAAAGGGGCGCTGCGCTCCGACCGTTCCGTGCGGAGGCGAAGACCATCAGAATTCCGCCTTGAAGCCCGCAAACGCCGAGAACCCCGGCGTACCGAAGCCGCGCACCGTCTGGTAGTCCTGATCGAGCAGATTTTCGACGCGCATATAGAGCTCCGTTTCCCCGGTCGGCTTGTAGCCGACCTTGGCATCGACAAGCACATAGTCGTCAAGCTCGAAGTCGTTCTGGTCGACCGTGTCGAGTGCGATCCGCGCCGCTGCCGAGATCATCCATTTGTCCCAAGGCCGTGCGGTGGCGGTGAGCCCGATCTGATGACGCGGTATACGGATATTGCGCTCGCCGCTCGCGTTTTCGGATTGTGTGTAGGTATAGGCGCCGGTCAGGTCGAGCCAGTCTGCTGCGCCGTATGAGAGCGAGGCCTCGATGCCGCGGTGCCTGCTCTTCCCGGGTACTTGCTCGTAGTGGTTCGTGTACTGGATGAGGTCATCGATATCGAGAAGGAACCAGGTAACGTCTGTCGTAGCCGCGCCGTCGAGGAATGTCTGCTCGACGCCGGCGTCGAAGCTGAGGCTGGTTTCTGGCTCAAGAAACGGATTGGCGCCGAACGGACCGAACAGCTCGTTCAGGCTCGGTGCGCGGAACCCTGTGCCCACGGAGCTGTGCAAACGGGTGCCGGTTCCTTCGAACAGATAGGAGCCGGTTGCACGATAGGTCGTGAAGCCGCCGAACTCGCTGTGTTCGTCATACCGGAGCCCAGCAGTGAGCGTCAGCGGTTCCACAGGATTCATGACCGCTTCGGCCCAGACGCCACCGAGCGAAAAGTCGGAGTTGATTTCCGGATTGAACACGCTTTCCGGGAATGTCGCTTCCTGCGTCTCGTAGTCTCCTCCGCCCTGAACCATCAGCCAGTCAGAGGCTTCGAAGGTTCCATGATAGTCGGCCTTCCTCCGGTTCCCGGTATAGATCCCATCAAAGAATGTACCGCTGATCTCGCGCGTGGTGTCGAAACCCTGGAACGAGACCGTATTTCTGAAGCGGCCGTCCGCCAGATCGATATTGAACCCGAAGCGGGCCGCCTTCATGTCGCTTTCGTTCCGGGCAGTCAGGTTGTCGCTCGGAGGAACGAAATCTCCGCTCGCGAAATCGAGATAACCGTCATCATCGAAATCCGCCTTCCCGTCGATGTAGACGCCTGAGGCGAAGACGGAGAAGCTCTCGCTGAACGAGTGCTCGACGTTGAAGTCGCCTGTGATGTTTTCATAACCGTCGCGTTCGCTTCCGATGGCCGCTGCCGAAATTCCGTCAGTGCGGAAACCGATGACGTTTAGCGAAAGCTTCGACTGCTCATTCGCGGCGCGCAGGCCGTAGCCGCCTTGGCCCGTGGCGAGCGAGCCGCCTTCCACGAAGGCGATATGGCGAATGCCTGGATCGGTCTCGCCGAAGGTCGATATGCTGATCACGCCTGCAATTGCGTCAGAGCCATAGAGCGTACTCTGTGAGCCCCTCAGCACTTCGATGCTGTCGATATTGCCGCCAAGCAGGTGCTGGTAGGTCGTCTGCACCTGTGGGCTGGTCATGTCGGCGATATCGATGCCGTTGTAGAGCGTCTTGATGTAACGGCGGGCCGCTCCCCGGATCGACAGGCTTCCCTCGGCGCCAGGCCCGCCCGGCGAGGAAATGGCGACACCGGGAACCTGGGCGAGATAGTCGATGGCCAGAGGCAGCGATTGGGCGTCGATCTCTCCCTTGGTGATCTTTGTCACCGCCGAGCCCACAGTGCTTTCCTCGGCCGGATTGCGGTTTGGCGTGACCACGATCCGCTCGAGCATCGTAGGCTCCTCTTGAGCCATAGCAGGCATGGCAAGGGCAGGTACCAATGCCGCGACGCCGCGGCAAAACAGGCTGTCGAAATGAACTGGCATAAAACTCCCTTCGGCGCTCGCGCGCACGCGTCCTTAGATGTGCCGCAAGGGAGGTTGCCCAAAACAAACCCGCCAGCGGTGACCGGTTGCCACCGCTGCGAAATCACAGCCCGGAAGCGCCCCGCATCCGGAAGGTGGGCTGTTCGAGGCAGGTTTCCTGGCTCACGCGTCAACAGCCTGTCCGCCTTCCCGGATTGCTCCAGTGGCTTCGGGAACAGGTCTCGGCGTTCACAGTTGCGGGGGCAGCTACGGCAGGAGGCTCAAAAGCTCGTCCGTATTCCCTTTTTCCTGCCCGACTCGGACAGGACACCTCGAACGTGTGGACGGTAGGGTCCGCAACTGCCGAACGTCAAGCCAAACCCGTGATTTTGCACAGACTTGCCGGACAGCGGGGCCTCGGGGCGGGGATCGCAGCGCCAACCGCCCGGACGCAGGCAGCCGCGAGCCGGTTCGGATCAAGCTTGGATGGCGGGATACATCCGATTCGGTGGCGCACTACCACTTTTGCGTCAAGATTGTCGCTTTCGCGCGGACCGCTCCCTATGCAAAGTTGCACATTCGCACTGCAATTGGCCTCGCATCTGCTTTGACAAGGCGAGTGGGATGCGGAATGGTTAGCGTCGGAAAGCCAAAAAAATAATGGGAGTTTGTGATGACCTTCTACAAGAGTAATGGGGATCGTGTCCCGGATCACATCCGCGACATGGCCGAGAGCGCCAAGTCCGGAGAAGTGGACCGTCGCGAGTTTCTGGCGCTCGCCAGCGTTTTCGGCGCCACCACAGCGATGGCCTATGGAATGCTCGGGCTCGCCGCACCAACCGAAGCGGCCGCTCAGGAACCCAAAAAAGGCGGCGTGATCAGGATTTGGCAGTTCGTCAAGGATCAGAAGGATCCGCGCACCTACGACTGGCCTGAAATGGCGAACGTTACGCGTCAGTTCCTCGAGCCACTGGTCAAATACACGAGCAAATTCACTTTCGATCCGGCTCTGCTCGAGAGCTGGGAAGTCAATGATGACGCCACCGAATATACTCTTCACCTGCGGCAGGGCGTAACCTGGAACAATGGCGACACTTTCAACGCTGACGACGTGATGTTCAACCTCACGCGCTGGTGCGACGCTAACGCGGAAGGCAATTCGATGGCGACCCGCATGGGCGCGTTGGTCGACCCGGCCACGAAAAAAGCCAAGGATGGCGCGATCACGAAGGTTGACGACTACACGATCAAGGTTAAGTTCCCGGGGCCCGATATCACCTTCATCCCGGGCATCTCGGACTATCCGGGCATTGTCGTGCACCGCGACTTCGAGAAGAACGGATCGAACCTTCTGACGCACCCGATCGGCACTGGCCCGTTCGAACTCGTTTCCTACGACGTCGGCTCCAAGGCTGTCCTGAAGCGGCGCGAAAACGGGAAGTGGTGGGGCGGCGAAGCCTATCTCGACGGCGTCGAGTTCATCGACTATGGAGCTGACCCGTCTGCCGGCGTCAGCGCCTTCGAGGCGGGAGAGGTTGACACCAACTACGAAACCTCGGCCGACTTCGTCGACATTCTTGACGGGCTTGGCTTGGTTAAATCCGAAGTCAACACGGCGGCTACCATCGTGGCGCGCATGAATATCAACAACAAGCCGTATGACGACCAGAAGGTCCGAAATGCGCTTCAGATGGCTGTCGACAACGCGACAATTCTGCAGCTTGGCAATGGCGGGCGCGGCACCGTTGCGGAAAACCACCACGTTTCGCCGATCCACCCTGAATATTATGAGCTGCCCAAGAAGGTGCGCGACACAGCGGGCGCCAAGAAATTGATGGATGAGGCAGGCCAGTCCGACTTCGAGTTCGACCTGATCACGACCGACGAGGATTGGCACAAGAACACCGGCGATGCGATCGCCGCGCAGATCCGCGAGGCGGGCCTCAAGGTGAAGCGCACCGTGCTGCCGGGCGCCACGTTCTGGAACGACTGGACGAAGTACCCCTTCTCCATGACGACCTGGAACATGCGTCCGCTTGGCGTGCAGGTGCTGACGCTCGGCTATCGCAGCGGTGAAGCGTGGAACGAGACCGCATACGCCAATCCGGAGTTCGACAAGAAACTTAATGAGGCCACCGCAGAGCCGGATGTCGAGAAGCGCAAGCTGCTGATGAAGGATATCGAACAGATCCTCCAGGATTCAGGCGTCCTGATCCAGTCTTATTGGCGCTCGCTCTACAATCACTCGGCTGAGTACGTGAAGAACCACGGCATGCACCCGACTTATGAGATCGACCTATATCGGGTCTGGCTCGACAAGGAGGCGTAAGTCTCGCACCGTGGGCGGGAAGGGCGCAAGCGCTCCAACCCGCCCACGGATCCATACATCTGACCCCAACCCGTTCGGCAGGGGGGCGATATGCTTGCATTCATTCTACGGCGTCTCGGGACCATGGCCTTGACCATGCTGTGCCTCACCCTTGTCGTTTTCTTTCTCATCAATCTCGAGCCAAATCTGAAGAAGCTGGCGATCAGCCAGACCGAGATGCGGACGTCTGCCGAACAGCTTGAAAGCTGGCTGCAGAAAAACGGCTATCGCCAGAATTTCTTCGTCCGCTACGGCCAGTGGCTCGGCGTTCTACCCAAGCAGCCGATCATCGATCCGGCCACGGGCGAGGCGAAGCCGCGCTTTGCCTTCTGCAACGAGCCGTCGGTGCCGACCTATTCAGGCGTGCTGCAAGGCGATTTCGGTTGCTCGACAACGTACAAGGTGCCGGTCTCGAAAAAGCTCTTCCCGGCGCTCAGGGCGACCGGCATCCTGATGTTCTGGGTCATGGTCACGATGGTCCCAATCTCGCTGCTGATCGGGGTTCTGGCGGGAATGCGGGAAGGCTCGCGGACAGACCGCACGCTGTCTGTTGCATCGATCACCACGACCGCCACGCCGGAATATGTGTCCGGCGTCATCTTCACGGTGATTTTCGCTTCGTGGCTCGGCTGGCTGAACGGATCAGCCGCGAGCGCTACGGGGCAGGGCATCACCTTCTACAATTTCACGCTGCCCGTGATGACGATGGCGATCTACGGCATCGGCTATATCGCCCGTATGACGCGCGCCTCGATGGTCGAGGTGATGACGCAGCAATATATCCGCACCGCTCGCCTGAAGGGTCTCAGCTTCGGGAACGTCGTCATGAAGCATGCGCTGCGTAATGCACTGATCGCGCCGTTCACTGTAATCATGCTGCAATTTCCATGGCTTCTGACCGGCGTTGTCATTGTCGAGACCATGTTCCGCTACCAGGGCTTCGGTTACACGCTCGTTGAAGCCGCCAAGAACAACGATATCGACCTGCTGCTCGGCTGCTCGCTGGTATCGGTTCTGATTGTCTTGTCGACGCAGCTGATTTCCGATGTCGGCTACGCCTATCTCAATCCACGCATCAGAGTGCAGTAGGGGGCGCGGGTGCAGCTAGAATACATTGGAGGCTTCCAGGTCTTTCTCGGAGCTGTCGCGCGTTTCTGGCCAGTCTGGCTGGCATTGGCGATTGTGCTTGGCGCAAGCTTCGCGCTGAAGAAACGGTTGGGCCTCTACGGCCATCTCTTCGACAGCAGCGTTGGCATTGCGGGCGTCGCCATCTGTTTCTTCTGGCTGTTCACGGCAATCTTTGCTCCAGTGATCGCGCCCTTCGATCCGCTGACCCAGGTGCCGGTCATGAAGGATGCATTGCCCGGAGCGATCGATGCGACGTCCGGCCAGCCTTATCTGTTCGGCGGCGACAAGCTCGCCCGCGATGTATTCAGCCGCATGGTGTTTGGCAGCCAGATCGTGCTGATCATAGCGCCGGCTGCGACTGCTTTCGCTCTGATGGTTGGCATCACGCTCGGCCTGCCGGCCGGCTACTATGGCGGCCGGGTCGACACGATCCTATCGTTTCTGGCCAATCTGGTGCTGGCCTTTCCGGTGATCCTGCTTTTCTATCTTCTCGTCACGCCAGGCATCATGGACACGCCGATCCCCTATGGGTTGGCGGGATTGTTCTTCCTGTTTCCGATCGTCTTTTTCTCCGTTCTGTTCTATACGCGGTTCAAGAACCGGCCGCAGCTGTTGGCTGTCCAGCTCGGGCTGACGCTGCTGATCGGAGGCTGGATTTATGCCGGTCTCGTCTTCGACGCCGATCCGCTGGGCATCATCTCCATCGAGCCGAACCAGCTCAACATCTTCGTGGCAGTGGTCTTTGCATCGAGCCCCGGCGTGTTCCGTATCGTGCGCGGCCTCACCATGGACATCAAGACGCGCGACTATGTGGCGGCTGCCCAGACGCGCGGGGAGACTCCCTGGTACATCATGCTTTGGGAAATCCTGCCCAATGCACGCGGTCCGCTGATCGTCGATGCCTGCCTGCGCATCGGCTATACGACCATCCTGCTTGGCACCCTTGGCTATTTCGGCCTCGGTCTCGCGCCGGAAAGCCCGGATTGGGGCACTGCGATCAAGGACGCCAGCCGGCTGCTGCGGTCCTTCATCCATCCGGCGCTGCCGCCGACGATCGCGCTGATGTCTTTTGTGCTCGGGCTCAACCTGCTCGCCGATGCGCTGCGTGAGCAGTCGATGAAGGATTGAGGCTACGAAATGGATGGGCTTGGTTCCGTTTCACCCCCCTCTGTCCTGCCGGACATCTCCCCCTCAAGGGGGGAGATTGGCAGCTTCGATCGTCAAAGCCTCAACGGCAGCGTTGAGAATTTGATAGCACAGGCGGCGCCACAGCTGATCTCCCCCCTTGAGGGGGAGATGTCCGGCAGGACAGAGGGGGGTGACGAGAGGTTCGGCCTTACTTCATCTGCGGCCGAGCGTCAGCACATACAGCAGGTATGGAGCGTTTCAAAATGAACGAGACCATCCGCAATTCCGCCCAACCGATCCTCGAAATCGAAAACCTCTCGATCTCCTTCTTCACGCGGCGTGGCGAAATACCGGCGGTCATGGATTTCTCCTGCACTGTCATGCCGGGAGAGGCAATGGGCATTGTCGGCGAGTCCGGCTGCGGCAAGTCGACTGTGTCGCTCGGTATCATGCGCGATCTCTCCAATGTCGGGAAGATCGTCGGTGGCCGCATCAAGTTCCAAGGCCGCGACATGGGCGAATTGTCGGACGAAGAGCTTCGCCAGCTTCGCGGTAACCAGATCGCGATGATCTATCAGGAGCCGATGGCAAGCCTGAACCCGGCCATGAAGGTCGGCCAGCAACTGATGGAAGTGCCGCTCATCCACGAGAAGGTTTCCAAGGAAGAGGCATATAAGCGCTCGCTTGACATGGTGCGTGCGGTGCGGCTTCCCGACCCCGAGCGGATGATGCGCTCATACCCGCATCAGCTTTCGGGCGGCCAGCAACAGCGCATCGTTATTGCGATGGCGCTGCTCTCCAAGCCCGCACTGCTACTGCTCGACGAGCCGACCACGGCGCTCGACGTGACGGTGGAAGCGGGCATCGTCCAACTGGTGAAGGACCTCGGCAAGAGCTTCGGCACCTCGATGGTTTTTGTGTCGCACAATCTCGGCCTGATCCTCGAGACTTGCGACCGCATCACCGTCATGTATTCCGGCGAGGCCGTCGAGACAGGCACTGTCAAGGACGTGTTCGACCGTATGCGGCACCCTTATACACAGGGCCTTTTCCGTTCGATCCCGCTGCCCGGCGCCGACAAGAACTCACGGCCCCTGATTTCGATCCCTGGCCAGCTTCCGTTGCCGCACGAGCGGCCGAAGGGCTGCAATTTCGGGCCACGCTGCCAGCATTTCGTGAAGGGCCTCTGCGATGCGGCCGAGATACCGATGATCCCGGTCGCCGGCCATGACAATCACCACAGCCGGTGTGTCCGCTTCGACGAAATCAACTGGGCCGAACTTCCGGAAGGGGCAAAGAAGCACAAGGAGCCGATCACGCCCGGCGCGCCGGTGCTGAAGGTCGACGACCTCAGAAAATACTACCGCGTCGCCGCGAACGAGATTTTCGGCGGCGGCGAAGGGCGTGTCGTCAAGGCCAATGAGACGATCAGCTTTGAGGCGCGCGAATCCGAGACCGTCGCCATCGTCGGCGAATCCGGCTGCGGCAAGTCCACGCTCGCCAAGGTGCTGCTTGGCCTTGAAACCGCGTCTGCCGGCACGGTGACGCTTGGCAATACGGCCATTCAGTCGACCCCGATCGAGAAGCGGGACGTGAAGACTATTTCGTCGATCCAGATGGTGTTCCAGAATCCGTTCGATACGCTCAACCCGAGCCATTCGGTTGGGTCGCAGATCATCCGCACGCTGGAAAAGTTCAACGTCGGCAAAAGCCCAGCCGAGCGGCGTCAGCGCATGCTCGAACTGCTCGACTTGGTTAAGCTTCCCCGCGCGTTCGAAAAGCGCATGCCGCGCCAGCTTTCCGGCGGCCAGAAGCAGCGCATCGGCGTGGCGCGCGCTTTTGCCGGCCATGCCAAGGTTGTCGTGGCCGACGAGCCGGTTTCCGCGCTCGACGTTTCGGTGCAGGCGGCGGTGACCGAACTTCTGATGGATATCCAGCGCCAGTCCAAGATGACGATGCTCTTCATCAGTCATGATCTGTCGGTGGTGCG
>JBEVEP010000055.1:0-34466 GCA_040512755.1 Mesorhizobium sp. | reverse complement strand
GCCCGTCAACCCAAGTCGACGAACCGACCGATCCTCCCCAATGCAGATGGCTTTCCTCTATGACTAACTTTCCCCGGACAGCCGTGCACACGGGGAGAAGGGGAGGCGCGATATCGGCGCTTCAGCTAATCTCGAACAGTGGTGATTGCCGGCCGCAGCGAAGCGGTTCCCCCTTCTCCCCCTCCTGTGGGAGAAGGTGCCTGAGCGCAGCGAAGGCGGATGAGGGGTACTCCAGTTAGGCGCTGCGCTCCGGCCAGCACCCCTCATCCGACCTCGCCTGTGCTTCGCTCCGGCTCGGCCACGTTCTCCCACAGGGTAAGGGGGAGATGCCCAGCGGGACAGAGGGGCGAAGGAGCGCAAGCGTAACGCTCTATCTTCCTCGGCAAGATCAGGACGAAGATGCTCTCACTGCGCGACGGACGTCTACTGTCGCGACGCCATGCTCGCGGACTGAATCACCGCGACCGACGGCGTAGTAAAGAAGTCCATGCTGGCGTAGCTGCGAAGGCTCGTACAGATTGCGCCCATCCACGATCACCGGGCTTCGCAGGTTCGCTTTCAGCCAGGCAAAATCAGCCACCCTGAATTGCTTCCATTCCGTGCAGATTGCCAGCGCGTCCGCGCCGGAGGCTGCTTCCTGCGGGCTTGATGCCAGCACGAGGTCGCGCCTGTCACCATAGTGCCGGCGCGCCTCCTTCATGGCCTCGGGATCGAAGGCTCTCACCTTGGCTCCCGCCTTCCAGAGCGCCTCCATCAGCGCCCGGCTCGGCGCTTCGCGCATGTCGTCGGTGTTAGGCTTGAACGCCAGCCCCCAAAGCGCAATGGTCCGGCCCTCGAGATCGCCGTCGAAGGCCTGCGACAGTTTCTGGAAAAGCACGTTCTTCTGCGTATTGTTGACGCATTCGACTGCTTCCAGCAGATCGGGGCTGACGCCAGCCCGCCGCGCGGCATTGGCGAGGGCGCGGACATCCTTTGGAAAGCAGGACCCGCCATAGCCGCATCCCGGGTAGATGAAGTGGTAACCGATCCGCGGATCAGAACCGATCCCCTGACGAACTTCCTCGATGTCGGCCCCAAGCCGTTCAGCAATGTTGGCCATCTCGTTCATGAAGCTGATCTTTGTCGCCAGCATCGCATTGGCAGCATATTTCGTGAGCTCCGCTGAGCGGACATCCATCCTGATCATCTTGTCGTGATTGCGATTGTAGGGCGCATAGCAATCATGGAGTTTTTTCAGGACGATTTCGGACCCGGTGCCGATGATGATCCGCGCGGGCTTCATGAAATCCTCTACCGCACTGCCCTCCTTCAGGAATTCCGGATTCGAGCAGACATCGAAAGGGTGATCCACGCTGCGGGCCTTCATCGCTTCGCCGATCGCGGCACGGACGCGGTCGGCAGTGCCGACCGGGACCGTCGATTTGCCGACCACAATCTTGTAGCCGTCAATGTGGTCGCCAATAATCTTGGCGACATCGAGCACATTGCGGAGATCGGCTGAGCCGTCGCCATTGGGCGGTGTTCCGACCGCGATGAAAATCAAATCCGCGAAACGGACCCCGGCGGGACCGTCGGTCGAGAAAAATAGCCGCCCCGCGCCGACATTGCGGGCTACAAGCTCTCGAAGCCCGGGCTCGAAGATCGGCATTTCGCCCCGCTTCAGCGTATCGATCCTGTCGCGGTTGACGTCTACGCAGAGCACGTCATGGCCGACATCTGCGAAACAAGCGGCGGTGACAAGCCCGACATAGCCAGTGCCAAAGATCGTCAGTTTCATGAACTATTCCTTAGGCAGCGAAACGGCTGCGTGGGGTCTTGGCAATCACTGAAATGTCGTCGTACGGTCCTTCCTTCGTTTTTTTACATATATGCGCCGACACTAATTTGCCACATGGCACGACGGATCAAGTTTCATATCGGCGTGGCAAAGAGGCGTCATGGTGGGGAAAATAAGAGTTCTGCTAACAGGAACAGCCGGCGTCATCGGCTACCATGTCGCCGAGCGGTTTCTTGCGCGTGGCGACACCGGCCTTGGTGTCGACAACCCGAATAGCTTGGGAACCGGGGGATCTAGCGGGGATCGTGCCGATCAATGAGCCGTCTGGACAGTTTCATCCGCCGCCTTACCGCCCAGCGGGACGTTCTCAATCACATCATGACCGAGGTCAAGGCTATTGACGGTCCCGTCGTCGAGCTAGGGTTGGGCAACGGCCGAACCTATGATCATTTGCGGGAGCATTTGCCGGACCGCCGCATCATTGCCTTTGATCGCGTCCTCGCGGCCTACTCCAGTTGTGTACCGGCTGCCGAAGACCTCGTTATCGGAGACATTCGTGAGACCGCAGCCGCTTTTCATGGACTCAGCGCCGCTCTTGTCCATGCCGATATCGGGACCGGCTACGCTGATCGCGATGCAGTCACTTTGACGTGGCTCCCCGAGTTGGTCGCAAACCTTTTGCGAAAAGGCGGGATCGCCGCCAGCGGATTGCCGCTCGACCATCCCAATCTGGAACCTCACCCGGCTCCACGAGCGGTGCCGGAAGGACGCTATTTCCTCTATCGCCGCATATGAATGGCCGTCTGCCGCCGACTACCTGCGGATGACGGCAGAACGCCGGCACTATGGGATCGTATAGACGGGTATTTCCCGTTCGATCCCGCGCAGCGATGCCTCATGCGCCTTCGGTTTCAGTTCTTTTGCCTGGAGAAGACCTGCAGCCTTGGCGTCCTCGACCACGGCGCCCGTGACAAAGATGGCTTGCGAGGTGGCAAGCCCCTGGACCCGCGAGGCGATGTTGACAGTCTGCCCGAAGTAGTCCTGCCGCTCATTCATCGTCACAGCGATACACGGTCCGGCATGAACGCCGATCTTGAGAACAAGATCGGACTTTCCGTTGCTCTCATTGAGCGTGCGCATGGCCTCGCGCATTCGCAATGCGGCCGCAAGCGCCCTGTCCGGGGTCGGAAATGTTGCCATTACGGCGTCCCCGATCGTCTTCACCACCGCTCCAGCCTCGCTCGCCACGATTTCATGCAATACCTGGAAGTGAGCACGCACCATGTCGAATGCCACGAGATCGCCCACGCGTTCGTACAGCTCGGTCGATGCACGTAAATCGGTGAAGAGAAACGTCAGGCTGGTGATCTTCAGGCGTTGATCGACGTCGAGCGTGTCCGTCCGGTAAAGATCGCGGAAGGTCTGATTGGTGAGCAACCGTTTGGCCGTGAGGAAGGGCCGCCGCTTGCCAAGAAGCTCATGAAGCACATCCCCCGCTATGCAGACGGTAGGCAGCGCTCGCGTGTCGGTCCTGTTCTCCAACTGGATGCGCAGCGGCCCAGGATGCATTTCCAAGGTTTGGCTGTGCGTATGATCGCGGTCGAACGCAAGTGACAGACTCTGCCGCTCCCGCGTCTGCTCACCTTTGACATCGATAAACTGGGCGGTGTGCGTAACCGGTTCAAAGACGATGATGAATTCCGCCGGCAGCTGAATGGAAAGGATAGCCTTCTCGCCCGGCGGCAATTCGACACTCTCGATCACGAAACGATCGATCGTTTCGTCATAGTCGTCTTCGGGCAGTTCGACCCCCGACCCCCAATACATCTGACGAAGATATTCGCCAACCGGCAACTCGTGAGGCGTATGGCCGGCAATCTTGCGCACCCTCGGACTGACCGTGAACGTCACCTCGACCATCTCGTCGAGGGTTGGCTCATAGCCCTCCGCGCATAGCGCGCAGACATATTCTTCCTTTTGCACCGTCTTCAGCGTGGCATTCGTGTCGAGAACGCCGCCGCAGCCCGGACACAGCACATTCCAGGAAATATCGAACATGCCGATCCGCGCGCCATGAAGGAAGGCCGCAATAACGCGCTCTTCATCGAGACCCTGATGTGCAGCAAAGGAGATCGCATTGATCCTGCAAAGATTTCGGTCGTCACCTTGCGCGACAAGCCGCTCGATTGCGTCGACAACCGTCGGGTCGGCATCGGGCGTTTCCCTCAGAACCCGGAAGAGATCCTGTGCGTCGCTCATCTCACCATCTCCGGATTGGAATATGGTCGCGGTTCCGGTGATCGCAAGGTCAGGACCGCTACATTTCGTTGGATGTTACAACGCAGCGCCGCTGCGTGCCACCCTGGGCAAACGGTCAGCCCATCATTCTGGATGAAGAGTCCGTGAGGCTTGCGCAGAGACCGTAACAGCAAGAGGCCCGCGCCAGGTGGGCACGGGCCTTCTCGTCACAACGCGATCAGCGTTGCTACTGCATGATAAGGCGCTGATCATCACGCTTTTCTGTGTAGGTCGCCTTATCAAAGGCGGCCGCCGCATCAAGCTGCTCCTTGGAGAAACTGGTATAGAGGTACTTGTTGCCGCTATCGTCAGTCATGAAAGCGAGATTATCCATGCCGACGGCAACTTTCTTCTCACCGACACCCAGGAACCCGCCAACGTCGAGGATCACGGAATCGATTTTGCCATCCGTTGTGAGCATCACATCGCCGATTTCGCCGATGTTTTCGTCATTGGCTCCGTAGACGGTCGTGCCAACCAGCTCTTCCGAACCGATTTCACCTACTGGCATTTCCTTCAGCTGCGATTTGTCGACCGCCGCAGTCTTTGTTTCGTCTGTGGCAGTCGTATCAGGCGCGGCTGGCGCCTCAGCCGTAGCAGGCTTATCCGTCGTTGCCGGAGCTTCGGCCGCAGGCTGTTCTGTGGCGGGAGCTTCGGCAGTCGCTGGCTGGTCAGCCGGCGGCTGTACAGGTGCTTCGGCGGTTGGAGCCGGAGCAGTCGGAGCCGGAGCCATCGTATCGGTTGCTGTCGTAGCTGGAAGCTGCGGGTCGTAAGGCTTGCGGTCGAATGCAGGAAGCGCGTTCAGCTCGTCCTTTGTCCCAGCCACCACGATCCAACGGTCGCCATCCTTTTCGGCCCACTCGATCGTGTCAAATTCCATCGCTACGTTTTTTTCGCCAATGCCGAGGAAGCCGCCGACGCCGATGATGATGGATTCGACATCGCCTTCCTTCCCGATGACGAGATCGTTCACGTCACCGATGTTTTCGGCCTCGTCGCCCGTTCCGTTATAGACCGTCTCGCCGATCAGATTCGTTGCAAGATGACCTTCTGCCGGAACAACCGCAGGTGCAGTTTGCTCAGGGGCAGGGGCGACCGGCTCGGCCGGAGCCGGTTGGTTTTGCGCGAATGCGCCAGAGGCAAGCAGCGTCGCTACTGCCGTAGTAGCCAAGAGATTGCGGATCATCTACCTTCTCCTTGTGCATGAATTTCGGTGCACTGCCGCGCCCGAACGAACTGTCCAAGGGAGATCGGGTGCGGCTTCCACACTTGCACAACGTCGCGCGTGGGTTCTGGTTCCGAAATTTTGGCCGGGTTCCTCACCTGCCGAGACAAGGCTGCCACGCTGTTTTTATTGATGTTTCGGTCGTTTCGCTAATCTGACTGGGCGATCATGCGAAAATCAGCGACCTATTTCCCCACGCGGCGACGCGATGCGCAAACAATCAGCCCGCGGGACGCGGTGCGGATGGGTCCGTCTGCTCCGCCTGCCCGGGATTCTGGGGGGCGGTAGCTTCACTATAGAATTCGGCGACAGCCCAGGCGCCGGCCGCAAGCACGAGCGCCGCGACAAGGACAACCAGCACTTGCGTGCGCCAGCCTCCTTGCCTCGCTTTGTCGGTTGAAAATATCCGTGGCATGCCATCCCTCCCGCAAGATCAGGGGAACGTCGATCTCAGCGAGGAATGCGCTCGGAATGCCAAGGTTCCGGCGCCGTTGCGTTCAGGAAAAACAGCCTGCTGCCGCCCTATCGGCGCGTTTCGTCATCCGTAGGGCCTGGATCCTTTTCGTCAGACTCGAAGTTCTCGCGATAGATGGCATAGAGCGCCATCGCGACTGCGGGGCCAAAAAGGGTGGCCAGGCCACCCTTGCTGCGCAGAAGCATCGGCAGAACCGTCAGAGCGGCTGCGGCGCCGATTGTCTTTAGTTCCACCGGACGCTGGCGGGCAATCGACCGCGCGCTCGCACCTGATGCGATCTTGTGTATGAGCAGGATCAATAGGGCCAACAGAAAAAACCCGCCGGCGAAGGCGAGCGCTGCATTGACCGTTCCATAGCGTTCGGCCGCAAGGACATATGCGGCGCCCACCAGAAAGCCGAGGCCGGCCAGCGCGGCAAGTGCTGCCGCCAGATATGCAATCGCCGCCCGGCGAGCTTGCCGGACGGCATGAAGCGCTTCATTCGAGGCGAAGGCAGTAAGTAATGACGCAAGCATGCGATGGCCGCGGAACTAGCGGCGTGTCATGAGAGCGAACAGGAAACCGATGCCGGCTGCCACTGCCAGCGCCGTGACAGGTTTCTCCCGCACGCTTGTCAGCACCTGCTGTTCGATGTCCTTCGCATTTGCCCGAATCGTTTCGAGCGCAGCTTCTCCTTGCACGCGAAGCTGATCAGCGCCTTCTACTGCTGCCCGGCGCGCGGTGCCGTAAGAGTGCTCTCCGGTCGTCGCAAACTGCTTGGCCAATTTGGCTATGTCGTCTCTCAATTGCTGGATATCCGTCTCGAGATCCCTCGTGGAGACGCGACCGCCATTCTCGGCTTTTTCGGATCTGCCCGCTGCTGTGGCCATGGTATTTCACTCCTTACAATCGTCGGACTTCAACGCTCAAGCCGATACGTTGTTCCGGCCAGAACGTCGCCGCACGACGAAACCTCCTGGAGTGGAAACTTTCCCCAGGTCCAGATCGGGGCCTTATACTAACGGTCTGCGTCCTTTCGGCAAACCCTCCCACCGGGCGAGTGCCAACAAGCCGTCAAAGTCGCGGATTTCGCAGAGTCGATCGCGCCAATTGACCAGCTTGCGATCAACAAGCTTGCGGATGGTTTTGTTGGTGTGAACCAGCGAAAGCCCCAGAGTATCGGCAACATGCTGCTGGGTAATCGGAATTTTTACAACTTGCCCCTCATCAAGACCGAGGGATACGGCGCGCGCACACAGGAAAGCTATCAGATAGGCTACCCGTTCCACGGCGGTCCGCCGCCCGACACTCAGTAGATTCTCGTCGAGCATCTGTTCTTCGCGAGAGGCGATCCATGTGATGTCGAAAGCGAGTCCCGGATGAAGCCGATAGAGCTCCGGCAACTGGTCACGTTCAAACACGCAAAGACGCATCGGTGACAGAGCTTCGATCGAGTGCTGCATTTCGCCCATCAAAGTTCCCTGGAGGCCGATCAGGTCGCCCGGCATCGAATAGTTCAGGATTTGCCGCCGCCCGTCAGACAGCAGCTTGTACCGGAATGCCCAGCCGAAGAGCACGGTGAAGAGGTGTCTGTTGCTGGAACCTTCGGCAAGCACGGTCTCGCCTCTTTCGACAGCAAGTTCACCCCTCTTGAATTTGCTGACGAAGGCGAGTTCATCGCTCTCGAATGGACGAAATATCTCGAGGGGCCTTAATGGGCACCTTTCGCACGGGTAGCGTTCCATCGTCTCTTTATTGGCCACCGCATACCCCATGGTTGCCTTGGCTGTTCCCGTTCGCTTACGCTTGGCCGAAAGAATGACTGGCCTTCGGCACGCATGTCTTTTTTAAATGACAGCCGGTGGAATGACGATCATCTAGCACAAGTACCACCTGGAGCCCTTTCTTTGTCAAAATCCCTTGCCGGCCTTCGAGTTCTTCTCCTGGAGGACGAGTACCTGATCGCTATGGATGTCGAGCAATTGTGCCGGGACAACGGCGCCGACGACGTGACCATCGTGCGCAGCTTCGATGAGATGAACGGATTCCCTGAGCAGCCCGCCTTTGACGTGGCAATCCTGGACCTGATGTTGGGCAGCGTCTCGACACTCGATTTCGCCAGGCGCCTGTTGGAGTGCGGGACGCCGTTCATCTTCGCGTCAGGACATAGCGACCTTGAAGAAGTCGCCTTGAAGTTTCCAGGAATCGCCGTCGTCGGGAAGCCCTATGCAGGCGACGATCTGGTCAGCGCCGTCGCAACAGCCGTGGCCATCAGTTCTAGACCGGAGATTAACCCATGACCTGGGTGGCGATGGCGTCGGGTCCGAATTCGGATTCTCCGGAAATTTTGAGGATCTCCTGAAGCCTCGCTCTGGCGCGGCTGACGCGGCTCTTTATGGTTCCGACCGCGCAATCGCAGATCTCAGCCGCTTCTTCATAGGAGAAACCCGACGCTCCGATCAGGATGATCGCCTCTCGCTGATCTTCCGGCAGAAGTTCAAGCGCGGCGCGAAAATCCTCCAGGTCAAGCAAACCATGCTGGCTGGGATGGATGGCGAGGCGCCCTGTCATGATACCGTCGCTGTCCTGCACCTCACGGCCACGCTTGCGCATCTGGGAATAGAACTCGTTGCGCAGGATCGTAAAGAGCCACGCCTTCAGGTTGGTTCCTGGCTGGAAGCTGGTCTGCTTGTCCCAGGCCTTGACCAGCGTTTCCTGCACCAGATCGTCCGCCTTGTCCGCGTTCTGGGATAAAGATACGGCGAAGGCCCGAAGGCTGGGAATAGCGCCGAGGAGATCGTCCTTGAACCCTGTCGAAACCGACATGCCAAATCAGTCCTTTTCCTCAGCGGCGGCCCTTCCGCCTTGTTGGGCAGCAGTTTCCTCGAGCTGGCTCAAAAGCTGTGCAAACCGCTCTGGAACGTCATCCGATACAAGCTCATCGTAGTATTGCTTGAGTTTGCGGCCGATCTCGGTATTCGCTCCAAGAAGATCGGAGCCGTCCCGCCTTTGCCCGGCGCCCGGCGCTTCATGTTGATTCTTTGTCATCCTGTAAATTTGCCCCGACATTTGCTGAGTTCTGCCCCAACTGGCTGCAAGTTCATGTTTTGGCCCGCCAATTCCGGCGCCAATTCGACCTCCAACGCCTCGTGGCAAAATTCGTTCCGCCGAATTGGAACTTTTTATCAGTGCCTTCGTTTACGCGCTATTCGCCTACATCATGCGTCCTTTGAGGGAGACGGCTATCCATGAGTTTGTCCGCAACTATTGCACCGCACCTGCCTTTCCTGCGGCGCTTCGCCCGCGCTGTGTCTGGTTCACAAGCGAGCGGCGACGCGCTCGTCGCAGCGATGCTCGAGGCAATAATCGAGGATGTGACCATATTCCCGGAGGCCACCAACGAGCGCATCGCTCTGTACAAGATCTTCGCCAAGCTCTTCACCTCGATCTCGATCCGGATTCCGCAAGAAGCGCCGGCTTCCCCTTGGGAACAGAGAGCCGCGGCAAACCTTGGAGCGCTCGCGCCACGCCCGCGGCAGGCTTTTCTGCTGGTCGCCGTGGAAGGCTTCTCGGAGGAAGATGCTGCCGAGATTCTGGACGTCCCGGAAGAGGAGTTCGCGTCGCTTCTGCATCAGGCCAGCAATGAGATCTCCCGGCAAGTCGCGACCGACATATTGATCATTGAAGATGAACCTCTCATCGCGATGGATATAGAGGAGATGGTCGAAAGTCTGGGGCATCGTGTCGTCGGAACCGCTCGAACCCATAGTGAAGCGACCGCACTCTTCGCCAAGCACGATCCGAAAATGATCCTCGCCGATATACAGCTTGCTGATGGAAGTTCCGGCATCGACGCTGTGAATGAAATCCTGGTTTCGACCCCCTTGCCGGTGATTTTCATAACGGCCTTTCCAGAGCGGCTGCTCACGGGTGACCGGCCCGAACCCGCGTTTCTCGTCACGAAGCCGTTCAACCCGGACATGGTGAAGGCATTGATCAGCCAGGCCTTGTTTTTCGACCGGCAGGCGAAGGCAGCAGCCTAAGCCACAATAGTGGGCTGCTGTCCCGGGCGGTCCACTATCTTCAAGGAACTATTTTCACGTCAGCACGTTTTCAGGCAGTCATTCAAAGGAGTTCTGCCATGCTTTATTGGGCTCTTGTCTTTCTGGTCGTGGCGATCATAGCCGGAGCGCTTGGTTTCGGTGGCATAGCCGGTACATCGGCA
Organism: Mesorhizobium sp.; assembly: GCA_040512755.1. Taxonomy (GTDB): domain Bacteria; phylum Pseudomonadota; class Alphaproteobacteria; order Rhizobiales; family Rhizobiaceae; genus JBEVEP01. The sequence goes on along the minus strand of JBEVEP010000055.1, from coordinate 24,487 downwards.
GGCATCGCTCAGATTCTATTCTTTATCTTCCTGGCGTTCCTGGTTCTGTCCTTGCTCGCCGGGCTGTTCCGCAGGGCGCGATGAGCGTTACCTCAGATTTCTCAACCTGAAGACCGTCTTCCCTCAAGCGGTTTTCAGCCTCCGCCGGACCGCCCGTAAAGGTGCGCTGTCCGGCGGAACTTTGTCTGGGAACCCTTTCTAGTCGCGAATCGTTAAATCCGCGGGGTTGTAGTGCGTCGCCGCCTGAGGGCTAACATGTGCCCGGATAACCATCAGACAAAAGGGAGGAGCATAGGGAGTTCTGGCGCTATGAACATGCATGCATTGGACCCTGGCCGCGAAGCAGGTCTGCTGCGGGCCTTGCGCCACACCGGAATTTCCGTGCTGTATCAGGATACTTCCCTGCGCATCGTATGGGCCCAGAACGTGTCGCCCGATTGGACGCCTGGCGATCCCTACGGGATGACCGACCACGATTTCCTTCCTGAAGCTGAGGCTACCCGGATGACTGCGGCCAAGCGCACGGTGCTTGAGACCGGGAAGACTTACAAGCTCGAGATTTGCATCCCGAACGATGACGGGGCTCTTTGGTTCGACGTCTGGATTGATGCTGACCGAGGCTACGACGGCCGCATCTGCGGGGTTTTTACGACCGCTGTGGAAACAACAGAACAGAAAAGGCGCGAACAGACCTTGCGGACGCTGTTGCGCGAAGTGAGCCATCGTTCGAAAAATCTGCTCGCGATCATCCAGAGCATTCACACGCAGACGAGCCGCTACTCCGGCACGCTCGAAGATTTCCTCAAACGGTTCAGGAGCCGGCTGCAATCGCTCGCATCCTCACAAGACCTGGTGACGATGTCGAATTGGCGCGGCGCCGACTTGCGCAGCTTAAGTCTGGGTCAGGTGAGCCGATTTTGCGCCAATCCGTCCCAGAATATCCGCTTCGAGGGCGCGAACCCCTATCTCAATCCGAACGCCGCCTTGTACATCGGGCTGGCTCTCCATGAATTGGCAGTCAACTCGGTCAGTTTCGGGGCCCTCTCCAGATCTGACGGCCATGTGACGATCTCAGCGCACCGTGCGGAGCAACCTAATACGAATGGCTCCCTGATGCTGACCTGGAGCGAACCAATTCCGGACCGTTCCGCCAACCCCTTGAAGGAAAAGCGCTTCGGCAGCGTGGCGCTGGAGCGTGTCGTGCCGATGTCGCTGAGCGGCAAGGCGTCGCTCTCGGCGGCGGATGGACAGCTGGAATACAATCTCACTGTGCCGAAGGGAAATTTCGAGATCGAGTGAGTTCGGATCCGAAAAAAAGCCGGCCTCTCGGCCGGCTTGTGCAAATGTCGAAGACGGAGGGGGATCGTCTTCTTCTATTGTGCGTCACGGGCCGTTTGGGGGGTGGGGGTTGGGCAACGGCCTCTTGACGTCACCGGCATATAACGAGAAAGCGGCGAAGAGGTTCCATCAAAAGACAACTTTTTTCGTGGCCAATCTGTTGCCAGCGCATTTTTCCTGCCACCGAACGCGACTGTGGCGATGCTGCCCTGCGGGCTTTTCCGGAACCTAAACCAGCTTTTTCCGTTTTTACCGAAACGGAGAGCCGTCATGGAACATATTGCGGCACTTTTGTTGCTCATCGGGTGCTCACACGACCTTGCAGACTGCCGGGAACTCCCTGCCCCGGTGCCAATCTTCGAGACAGAAGAAGAGTGCTACGAGGAACTGCCCTTGGCTGTCGGTTCTTTGAAGGGCCAGGATTTCCGGCTTTTCGCACAATGCGTGCCAGTCGATCCTGCGCTTGAGGAGGAAGACGCCGAACTCTTTTGGCAGGTCAAACCCGACGGCACACTCGAGGCATCGGTAACCGCTGCCGACGTTACGGTTGTGTCAAATTCCCGGTTCACGGGCAACGGTCATACTGAGTAGGCAATTTACTTGAAGCAGGTACCTGCTGGCGTGTTATGTGACGAGGCAGGGACGTAAGCACCATAGGAGAGCAAGCATGAGGAACGTTCTTTTCGCGATCGCCGCGATGATCGCGGTAACGGGGTGCACGACCGCCGAGAAGACAGCGGTGGTCGGCAGCGCCGCGGGCGCGGCAATCGGCGGTATTGCGGCTGGTACCTGGGAAGGTGCGGCGGTTGGCGCTGCAGCCGGCGCCGTTGGTGGTTACCTTTTGGGCCGCGTGGCTGACCGTCCCGGCTACTGCCGCTATCGCGACCGGTATACGGGCCGCGAATACATAGAGCGCTGCTAAGCACGACCGATTACGTTTAACGAGTGACCCGGCAGCCCTGTTTTTCAGGGCTGCCGTTTTTGTTGCGGCATCGGTCCGAAAGGTGGGAAGCTGTTTTCGGATTAATCCGATGCGGAAACAAAGACTTAGAGGAAGCTTCCCCGATTCGGTTTCGGGCGACTTTCGCTAAGCCAGCGTTCAGTCGCCAAGAGGAATTTCTATCTCCACGCTGAGGCCGTCGGCACGAAAGTCTCGAGCAATCTTTCCGTCCAGTTCACGGGTGATGTTCATGTCGATCAGCCTTGTGCCAAAGCTTATCCGGTCGGGCGCCGACAGGGCTTCCTCGCTGGCTTCCGACCAGTTTAGCTGAAGCGTTCTGCCAGCCCGCGACCGGCTCACCTTCCAGTCGACCTTCAATCCGCCTTTGCCGCGCCCAACATCGCCGTATTTCAGTGCGTTGGTCGCCAGCTCATGGAATGTCAGGCCGAGCGCCTGGGTCGTCGTCTCGTCGAGCTGCACCGGCGGCCCGGAGAGCGTTCCGGCATCGAGATTCTTGCCGAAGACCTGTTCGACCTCTGTCTTTAGCAATTCCTCGAGATCGGCCTTTTGCCAGCGAGACCGGGTGAGCATGTCCTGCGAAGCGGCCATCGCCTGGAGTCGGGATGCGAACGAAGCTGAAAACTCGTCGATGGTCTTGGAGTGCGTCGCCGTCTGTCGCGCCATGGCAAGAACGCGGCTGATCGAGTTCTTGATGCGGTGCTTCATTTCCTGAAGCATCAACTCCTTTTCCAGCAAGGTCTTTTCCGTCGTATTCTGCAGCTTCTGGACCGCAGAGTAGGCGCGGTCCTGCCACCGGGCGAGCAAGGCAATCGCGCCTGCCAGAACAAGTCCTATTAGGCCGAAAGTGATCGGGACAATCCTCGATGCCGGCAGTACGAAGGCGTCTGTTGGCCGGAAGACGACGATCCATGGCTGACCGGCGATCACAAGGTTCCGTGTCACGAGATGCGACTCGGCGACATGAGGATTGGGCGCTACCTGCGAACGGAAGAGAAGGTTTTCCGGCTCGACGCTGTTTTCATAGACCTCGACGTTCACCGGCAGCAGCGGTGTCTGGCCAAGCGCGGCGCCGAAGATCTCATTCGCGCGAAAAGCCGCGTAGAGGACGCCCGAAACAGGCATCGTCGACTCCTCCGCCATGGAAGGAGGTGTTGCCTCGTTCAGACGAAGAAAAATAAGGAAGCCTGGAAACTGTTCTCCACCGATGACCTGGCCAAGCTGGACACGACCCGTGGCGCGGGGTCCTGGTTTGCTTATCGCTGCATCCAGCGCAGGTCGGCGAAGCGGATCGCTATACATGTCGTAGCCGATGCCATCGGTCGACGCGAGCGGCGCGAAAAGGACCACAGGCAGACGTCGCGGCAATCCGGTTTCCGGCCAGATCTTCCGGGTGACCCCGTATTGTTCTTTCAGATAGGCCTCGACCGCCGCATCGTCATTTTTCCCCGCAAGCCGAAGAAAGCCGATACCACGCAGACCGGTATAGGTCTTGTTGAGGTCGAGTCCCTTGACGAACGTTTCGAAGTTATTCCGCGAAACCCGTCCGTCATGGACGTCGAGAAAGGAATGGGTGGCGCGAAGCAGCGACAAATGGAGGTCCATCCGCCCCTGAATCCGCGCCAACGCATCGTCGGCGGTCGCCGCGAATTTGATGCGGCCGGCCTCCTCGCTCGCGAAATAGGCGAAACCCGCCATCACGAGGCTGGCGAGCGCCACGGAAAGGAAAACGGCAAACGGAAAGAGTTTCTTCAACAGCCGCATCCTGGCACTGGAGACGACCAAAACTTAACAACAGAACAAGCTAATGCAATAAGGCTGCCCCGTGATATCCGGGCGCCAGGCCAGCAAAATTCGCACGCGTTGCGAGTAACGTGCACATGACGTTACGTCATGTCAGGCGGCAAGTTTCAGTGCCCCGGGCCCCGGAACCGCGCCGGGCGGGCACTTGCCGAGAATGATCATGCCCAGCACCTCGTCCTTGGTGACATCCTCCGTGCGCGCCGTTCCGACGACCTGTCCGTTCTTCATGACGCAGACACGGTCCGCGAGATCGAAGACATCGTGGATGTCGTGGCTGATCAGGAAAATGCCGATCCCGTCGGCCTTGAGCTGCTTCACCAACTCACCCACCTGAGCAGTTTCCTGAGGTCCGAGCGCCGCCGTCGGCTCATCCATGATCAGGATTCGCGCGTTGAACAGGATCGCGCGCGCAATCGCGACAGACTGACGCTGCCCGCCCGACAATTTCAGCACCGGGTCCTTGAATCTCTGGAAGCGCGGATTGAGTCGGCCCATGACCTTGCGCGCCTCTGCCTCCATCGCGACGTCGTCCAGCGTTCCCCAAGCGGTGCGGAGCTCCCGTCCCAGGAAAAGGTTCGCCGCCGCATCCACATTGTCGGCAAGCGCGAGCGTCTGGTAGATCGTTTCGATGCCGTATTTCTTGGCGTCGCGCGGATTGCTGATCGAAGCCTCTTCGCCATTGACGAAGATCGTGCCGCTGTCGCGCTTGTAGGCGCCGGATAGGATCTTGATCAGCGTCGACTTGCCGGCGCCATTGTGGCCAAGCAGGGCGACGACCTCCCCCGGATAAAGGTCGACGGAAGCATCATCGACGGCGCGGATGCCACCGAAGGCTATCGACATGTTCTTCATTTCGACAAGCGGCGTGTGGGTCTGGTCCATGGCTGATCTCCTAAACCCGCTTGCGATAGACTGTATCGAGCCAGACGGCGATGACGAGGACGGCTCCGACGACGATGCTCTGCATCGGGGAGTCCACGCCGAGCAGCACCATGCCCGACTGCAGGGACTGCATGAGCAATGCGCCCAGCATCGCACCCAGCACAGTGCCGGAACCGCCAGCGAGCGAGGTGCCCCCGATGACCGCGGCGGCGATCACCAGCAGTTCGTCAAGTGTTCCGAGCGAATTGGTCGAGGAATTCAGGCGAGCCGACGCAATCGCCGCGCTGATTGCGGCCAGCAGGCCCATGATCATGAACACTTTCATGGTCACCCACCGGGTGTTGATGCCGGCGAGGTTGGCCGCCTCCGGATTGCCGCCGATCGCGAAAACATAGCGGCCGAAACGGGTGCGCCTCGTGATGAAGGTCATCACGACGCCGACCGCAATCGCCATCAGGACTGGAATGGCGATCCCGTGGGCGATGAACAAGCCGCCGTCAGGCACTGTAATTCCGCTGGCCTCGGCGTATTTCTTCACAATTCCCGCCGGCCAGGGATAGGCGTTCGCGATCCAGACGGCGCCAAGGATGATCACGCATGCGACGATGCCGAGGAAAACCTCTGCCCAGACCGGACGCAGCGGGAATCTGAAGCGCTGCCGCTGGCGTCTTCCGTTGAGCAGCGCCAGCACAACGCCAACGCAGGCGACGACGCCAACGATCCAGCTCCATTTCGCGCCGATCGACCCTTGCGGGCCGCCGCCCATCAACTGGAAGGTCGCGTCGAGCGGCGCGATGGTCTGGCCGCTGGTGACCCACCACGCGGCCCCGCGCCATATCAGCAGGCCGCCAAGCGTGACGATGAACGACGGCACATCGAGGTAGGCAATGATGAAGCCTTGCAGCGCGCCGATCATGAGACCGATCGCAAGGCCAATCGCGAGCGCGATCACCCAGATCCAGGGATTGCCCAACTCCAGGCCAACGGTGCGGATCAGGAAATGCACCTGGGCAAAGCCCATGATCATGCCGACCAGCCCTTCCACCGAGCCCACCGACAGGTCGATGTTGCGCATGACGATGACCAGCACCATGCCCGTGGCCATGATTGCCACCGAAGATGTCTGAACCGACAGGTTCCACAGATTGCGGATCGACAGGAATGAGCGGCTATCGAAATCGAGCGGATTGACCCCGAGCCGGATGCTGGAAACGACCTGCAGCCCGATCCAGATGATCAGCAGGGCGCCGAGCATACCCAGCATGCGCGTATCGAGTTCGGTTGCCTTGAGGAAACGGCCCAGTCCCGACAGCTCGGACGAGCGAGCACGGTCAGGCGCCGCGCCGGATGTGGCATCGGTCATGGCGATCTACTCCCCTCCGGCCTGCCGTCCACGGCAGACGGCCGGATACCTGACATCTTAGAGCAATTCCGGAAAAAGTGGGATTCCGTCCGGAATTGCGTTGAAACAAAGAGTTAGAGGGCGATTCAATCCAACACTGAACCACTGTACAGCGCCGCGCGTCCTTTCGGACGTGCAAAGGACGCTGTATCTCCTCGAACCCGCATCGTGCTTGCCGAAAATCGGTTCCGATTTTCGGGCCGATGCGGTAGAAAACGCCGCGGCGTATCGCGAACCGCGGCGTTCATCGTTCATGGTGTCAAGCGACCGATCAGTTGCAGGCGGCCACCGAGCCGGCAGCCACTCCCGCGCAGGCCACGTCCTTCCCGATCCAACCAGCGTCGATCACGACGTTGAGGTTGTCCTTGGTGATCGCCACGGGTGTCAGGAAGACCGACTTGACCGTGTTTCCGCCCGGCGTCGTAAAATCGACGGCGTTAGGAATGTCAGCCATCGTCTTGCCGTCGGCGAGCTGCGCAGCGATCTCGGCAGCGTTCTTGCCGAGTTCGCGGGCATCCTTCCAGACCGAGACGGTCTGTGTGCCGAGCGCGATCCGGTTCAGGGCCGCATGGTCGCCGTCCTGGCCGGAAACCGGCACGGTGCCAGCCAGGCCCTGTGCCGTGAGTGCAGCGATGGCGCCGCCGGCGGTGCCGTCATTCGAGGCGACGACTGCGTCGACCTTGTTGTCGTTGGCGGTCAGGAACTGCTCCATGTTCTTCTGCGCATTGGCAGGCAGCCAGCCATCGGTATAGGCCTCGCCAACATTCTTGATCTTGCCAGCATCGACAGCTTCCTTGAGCACTTCCATCTGGCCCGCAAACAGGAAGTCCGCATTCGGGTCAGCGCCTGACCCCTTGATGAAGACATAATTGCCCTCAGGCTTAGCGGCCAACACGCCCTTGGCCTGCAGGCGGCCGACTTCCTTGTTGTCGAAAGTCAGATAGAAAACGTCCTTGTTCTCGATCAGGCGATCATAGCCGACAACAGGGATACCTTCGTCGACGGCCTTCTGGACGGCCGGTCCGATCGCCGATGCGTCCTGCGCCAGGATGATCAGCGCGTTCGCGCCCTGGCTGATCAGGCTTTCAACATCGGTCAGCTGCTTCGTCGGATTGGACTGTGCGTCGGCCGAAATGTACTTGTCGCCGGCGGCTTCGATCGCGGCCTTCATCGCCGCCTCGTCCGTCTTCCAGCGCTCCTCCTGGAAGTTCGACCAGGACACGCCGATCACCTTGTCCTTGGCTTCAGCCACCGCCGCGAGCGTAAACGACATGGCGACACCCGCCAGAATGGCGGCTGCAAATTTCTTCATCATTTCCTCCCTGCGCCGGGGTGGCGCGATCAATCGTACTGCACAAATGGAAGCTTTTTTTCGAGCTTCGAAAAAAAGAATGACTCAGGGCGATAACCGTGTCAATATCGTTTTCACACGCGTTGCGCGCTGTTGACGGTTCTCGCAAGTCTTGGAAGGGCCGCAGCAAGGGCCGGGAGGGAACGCACAACATGACGGTCGGAATCCGTCACGACGATTTGCGTCGCCGCAATCGCGGCATGGTCATTGGCGCCGTGCGGCGAAACGGCCAACCCTCTCGTACCGAGATTGCCGGCACCACCAGCCTCAGCCACTCGACGATTTCCGCGATCTCGGCCGATCTCATCGATGAAGGCGTCCTGTTGGAAACCAAAAGCAATGAGGCTCCGACGGTGAAGCGCGGCAGGCCGCAGGTGGCGCTGCGCCTCAATCCGGAAGCGGCAACGGTCGCGACCGTCGTCCTGTCGTTGAACTACTTGTCTGCCGCGCTTGTCGACTATGCGGGAGGCGTGATCGATGACGAACACCAAGAGTTGCCGACCGTCACGATTTCGAAGGACGCACTCGTCACCGAGATGCTGGCGATGGTCAGGCGGCTGGTCGGCGGCGCAAAGGGCAGAGCCGGGCCGATCTTGCGCATCGTCTTGGCTATCCAGGGCATCACCGACGCCGGCGCCCGGACCATGCTGTGGTCGCCGATAACGCCCCATACTGATATTCCCTTCGCGGCTATGCTGGAATCGGCGTTCGGCATTCCGACCACAGTGGAAAATGACTGCAACATGATTGCGGTCGCGCTCCGCTCACACAAACCTGAGCGTTATCGCGAAGACTTTATCGCCATCCTGCTTTCGCATGGCATCGGCATGGGCATGGTCCTCAAAGGAGACCTGTTCACCGGCACGCAATCGTCCGGGGGAGAGTTCGGTCACATGATCCACATCCCGGATGGCGCGCTCTGCCGCTGCGGCCGACGCGGCTGCGTCGAGGCCTATGCCGGCAACTATGCGATCTGGCGCAATGCAACGCGGCATGGCCAAGACAAAATGCCGGCCGCCGATATCACCGACGTTGACATGCTTGAACTTGCCGCACGCGCCCGCGCCCATGACGGACCGGAGCGCCTGGCGTTCAGGAAGGCGGGCGAAGCGATTGGATTTGGCCTCGGCTCGCTCTTTGCCTTGATCGACCCGGCGCCCGTGGCGATTGTCGGACAAGGTGCATTGGCATTCGACCTCATCGAGCCGTCCATGTTGGAAGCCATCGCCAGAACGGCAGGTGGCCAGCATTCGAAAGCGATTTCGTTCGACACCGAGCCGGACGAGATGCCGCTGATCCGCGAAGGCTGCGCAATGCGCGCACTCGCCTTTGTCGATCAGGAAATCTTCGCGCCGGGAAATGAGCTTCTCACGGCTGGAAGAGGCGAGCACGTCGCTTAGGGCAATTCAGGAACAGCGGAAACCTGTTTTCCGTGCGGAGAATAGCCTTCTAAACTTCCCGGATTGCGTATCCCGCGCCACGGATCGTTCGGATCACATCAGGCATCTTGCCATTGTTGACGGCCTTGCGCAGGCGGCCGACATGCACATCGACCGTCCTCTCATCGATATAGATCGTCTCGCCCCAGACATTGTCGAGAAGCTGGCTGCGGGAGAAGACGCGGCCCGGATGCTGCATCATGAACTCGAGCAGGCGGAACTCGGTCGGTCCCAGCCTCACCTCGCTCTTCTTGCGATAGACCCTGTGCGCTTCACGGTCGAGCACGATGTCGCCGACCTTGAGCACGCTGGACAGCACTTCCGGCTTGGCCCGGCGCAACAACGCCCTGACCCGGGCGACGAATTCCGGCGTCGAGAATGGCTTTACCAGATAGTCGTCCGCGCCGGTCGAAAGACCGCGTACGCGATCGCTTTCTTCACCTCGGGCTGTCAGCATGATGATCGGCAGGCGTTCCGTCTCGGGACGCATACGCAGCCGGCGGCAGAGCTCTATGCCGGATACTGCCGGCACCATCCAGTCGAGCACCAACAGATCCGGCACATTCTCCTGAAGCCTGATCTCGGCTTCGTCGCCACGCGTCACGACCTCGACCTGATAGCCTTCGGCTTCGAGATTATACCGGAGAAGAACGCATAGCGGCTCTTCATCCTCCACGACCATGATTTTCGGAGCGATCATACGCTGCAGTCCCTGCTTAGGTCTATTCGGCGAGCACCGTCATGCCAGTCTCGTCGAGCTTCGGCCGATGCGCCGGCAACTGCGTGCCCGTCATCACATAGTAGGCGTTCTCGGCGATATTGGTGACGTGATCTCCGATCCGCTCGAGGTTCTTGGCGCAAAACAGCAGGTGTGTGCACGCTGTGATGTTGCGCGGATCCTCCATCATGTAGGTGAGGAGCTCGCGGAAAACCGCCGTGTACTGAATATCGATCTTCTCGTCGTCGGCTCTCAGTGGTTTCAGCGCCTCGGCGTCGCGCGCGACATATTTGTCGACAACAGCCTGCACCTGGCTGAGCACAAGATCAGCCATCGTTTCAATTGAATGCGACAGGGTCCGCGGCGTGGCACTCTGCCCGACCGCGCCGACCCGCTTGGCGATGTTCTTGGCAAGATCGCCGATCCGCTCCAAATCCGCCGCCATGCGGATAGCTCCAACAACAGCCCGCAAATCCTGCGCCATGGGCTGGCGCTTCGCAATGAGCGTAATCGCCCGGTCGTCAAGCTCGCGCTGCCTGGCATCCATGATGGCGTCTTCGGAAATGACGCGCTGAGCCAGGGCATTGTCGGACGAAAGCAGCGACTGCGTCGCCGCGCGAACCATCGTACCGGCGAGATCACCCATGTCGCGGATCAACCGGTCGATGTGTTCGAGTTCCTCGTCGAAGGACGCGACGGTATGCTCACGCATCGTTTTCTCCTCGTCGTCGGTTGTCCGGGTCAGCCGAACCGGCCGGTGATGTAGTCCTGCGTGCGCTTGTCATCCGGATTCGTGAACATCTTGTCCGTCGCGCCCTCCTCAACGAGATAGCCGAGATGGAACATCGCCGTACGCTGGGAAACGCGCGCGGCCTGCTGCATCGAATGCGTGACGATGACGATTGTGTAGTTCTCGCGCAGTTCGTCGATGAGTTCTTCCACCTTGGCCGTTGCGATCGGATCCAGCGCCGAACAAGGCTCGTCCATCAGGATCACTTCCGGGCTCACGGCGATTGCGCGCGCAATGCAAAGGCGCTGCTGCTGGCCGCCTGAAAGTCCGGTGCCGGGCTCATGAAGGCGGTCCTTCACCTCGTTCCACAGCGCGGCCTTCTGAAGGCTCGACTCGACGATCTGGTCGAGATCCACCTTGTTCTTGGCCAAGCCGTGGATGCGCGGCCCATAAGCGACATTCTCGTAGATCGATTTCGGAAAAGGGTTCGGTTTCTGGAACACCATTCCGACACGTGCCCGCAGTTCCACCACGTCGATCCGGGGGTCGTAAATATTCTCGCCGTCAAGCGTGATCTCGCCCTTGACGCGGGCGATGTCGATCGTGTCGTTCATGCGATTGAGGCAACGCAGGAACGTTGACTTCCCGCAGCCCGAAGGACCGATCAGCGCGGTAACCTGCCGCTCGCGAACGTCGAGGTCGACGTCGTAAAGCGCCTGCTTCTCGGCGTAGAACACAGAAACCTTGCGGCCGCGCATCTTCACTTCCGGTTCATCCGGGCTGGCGCTTATCGCGTTCTCCAAGGCTGCTTCTGTCAGCATGTTCATATCCTTGTATCCCATTACCAGCGGCGCTCGAAACGCTTGCGTACGATCACAGCCATCGCGTTCATGATTATCAGGAATCCCAGCAGGATCAGAATCGCGGCCGCAGTCTTCTGCTGGAAGCCAGCCTCGGGAAAGTCGGCCCACATGAAGATCTGAACCGGCAGGATCGTCGCCGGATCGGTAAAGCCGCCCGGAATATCGACAATGAAGGCCACCATGCCGATCATCAGCAACGGTGCCGTTTCGCCGAGCGCATGAGCCATGCCAAGGATCGTGCCGGTCATGATGCCTGGCATTGCAAGCGGCAACACATGATGGAAAACCGTCTGAACCTTGGACGCGCCAATGCCAAGGGCTGCCTCGCGGATGGAAGGTGGCACCGCCCGCAGCGCCGCCCGCGAGGCGATAATGATGATCGGCAACGTCATCAGCGCCAGCACCATGCCGCCAACCAGCGGAGCGGAACGGGGTAACCCGAAGAAGTTCAGGAACACCGCAAGGCCGAGCAGACCGAACACAATCGACGGCACGGCGGCAAGATTGTTGATGTTGACCTCGATGAGATTGGTCCAACGGTTCTTCTTGGCGAATTCCTCGAGATAGATCGCAGCCGAAACGCCAATCGGGAATGACAGCCCAAGCGTCACGATCATGGTCAGGAACGAACCGACCACCGCGCCCCAGATCCCGGCGAGTTCCGGCTCACGGCTGGCGCCTGTGAAGAAGAACTGGGAGTTGAAGCGGCTGTGGACGAGGCCCTGCGCCTTGAGACCGTCGAGCCAGACAATCTCCTTGTCGGAAATCTTCCGGCTGCCTTCCGGCAGGTCGATGATCCGAAGCGACGCGGCCCCGGATGGCGCCGGTCCGGCGTTCGCCAGAGGGCTGTACACAATTCCCTTCGCTATTGCCCCAACGGTGGCGGGCGTAATTTCCGTCATCTTGACGACGCCGCCGTCGATGCCCAGCAAAAGGGACGCCGCCCCGCTTGTGAGCCTCAGAAGGCCGTTTTCGCCCGCGACAGCGCCAAGACCCCTTGCAAGGGCGAGGATGCTGTCATTGTCAAAGGTGAGTTCGATATCCCCGCTCGTACCCGAGGGCGTAACGGTAGCCTGCACCGGATTGACCGAGCCTTTCCCGGCAAGCAGTCCTTTCATGTAAAGGTCCGCGAAGTCATCCAGCGGCACCGGATACTCAACGGTCTCGCCGAGCGCCACATCGCCATTTGCGACAGCCCGGCGCAGGATCGTGCCGGAACCTGTAGAGATCAGGCCTCTTGCAAGACGGCGATCCTGACGGCCGGTCGCCTGCGGGAAGTTCGCCAGCAGCGCGTCCTGAACGATCTTGTCGTAATCCGCCCCGGCTGCGTCCTGCGGGTTCACCATCGCCGCCGACAGGTCGAGCGGCAGCGTCAGATAATTCATGCGCAACGCCGGGAGCGCCTGCATGACAATGGTCGAAAGCAGCAGCACCAGGAAAATGCCGGCAACGGCGAACGCAGCCGCGCCCATCCATTTGAAGCGGCGTTCGGCGGCGTATCGCGCTTTCAGGCGTTCCCGTGCAGCATCGTCCGTATGAACGCTCGCGGCGCGCCTGGGCAGGTCTAAGGCTGAGGCCGTATCAGTCATATTGCTCACGATATTTCTGCACGACGCGAAGTGCGACGATGTTGAGAGCGAGTGTGATGCAGAACAGCACGAGGCCGAGCGCGAAAGCAGCCAGCGTCTTGGCGCTGTCGAATTCCTGATCGCCGACCAGCAGAGTTACGATCTGAACCGTGACCGTGGTTACGGCTTCCAGAGGATTGATCGTTAGGTTCGCCGCAAGACCGGCGGCCATGACCACGATCATGGTCTCCCCTATGGCGCGGCTGACTGCCAGCAGCATCGCGGACACGATGCCGGGGAGAGCTGCCGGCAGAACCACCTTGCGGATCGTCTCCGACTTGGTTGCGCCGAGCCCCGCCGACCCGTCGCGCAGCGATTGCGGCACGGCGTTGATGACGTCATCCGAAAGCGACGACACGAACGGAATGATCATGATGCCCATGACAACGCCCGCAGCGAGGGCGGATTCGGACGCCACGCCGAGGCCGAGGCTTTCACCGACGCCGCGGAAGAACGGAGCCACCGTCAACGCTGCGAAGAATCCGTATACGACGGTAGGTATGCCGGCGAGGATCTCCAGGACCGGCTTGCCCACCGCCCGAATGCGGGGCGAGGCGTAGTCCGACAGGTAGATCGCGGACAGCAGCCCGAGCGGAGCGGCAACAAGCATTGCGATCAATGTGATCAACAAGGTGCCGGCAAACAGCGGGATGGCGCCAAAGATGTCGGGGTTGACGGCGCCGGCCTCCGTGCCCGCGCCAGTAAAGGCGCTTTGCGGGCTCCAGTGGGTTCCAAAGAGGAACTTGTAAACCGGCACCTGCTGGAAGAAGCGCAGGGATTCAAAAATCAGCGAAAGCACGATGCCGATCGTCGTCAGGATTGCCACGACCGAGCACAGGATCAGCAACCCGCGCAGGACGCGCTCTACGATATGCCGGGCTCGAAAAGCAGGCGAAATCCTGCCGTAACTCAGCAAAAATCCTCCAACCGCAAGCAGTGCTACGGTGGCGACAATGATCCAGATGCTGGTTGAATGGATCGAACGGTAGACAGAAGCAGCCGCCTCCTTGGTCGCGTCGGAAAAACCGGCCACGCCGCCGAACGCGATAGCTTTGGCGTCCCGTATGAAAGCCTCAACCTGCGGAACGCCCATGCCCGAAAGTTCGGTTGCGAAGCGGTCCTTAACCATCGCCGACTCGATGCGCGGCGTGACCAGGCCCCACAACAGCACCGCGATAAGGGCCGGGCCGGCAACCATTATGCCAAGGAACCTGCCATGCTGTCCGGGCAGTGAATGAAGCTTGGAGGTTTCGCCATTGACGACCGAAAGCGCACGCGCCCGGCCGACCAGATATGCGGCGACGAAAAGACCGGCAAGAACGAGGAGAAGATAACCAACCATCTTACGAACCGCCTCGACGAACCCGTGCTTCCCTTGGCGTATACCGGGGAATCAGTGGTCCCGATACGGCCTGAATATCCGGTCCGGGCAAAAAACGCAGCCCGGACCGGATCGGGAGGATGGCTTTATGAGCCAAGACCTTTCAGAGCCTTCGCGTCATCAGCCGACTTGGCGCGCAGGTCGTCCGGCAGCGGGATAAGTCCCTTGTCAGCAAGGTAGCCCTCAGGACCCCAGGCGGCATCCGACGTGTACTCGGCAATGAACTCTTCCATGCCAGGAATGACGCCCACATGTTCCTTTTTGGCGTAGATGAAGAGCGAGCGCGAAACCTTGTAGTCGCCGGAGGCGATGTTCTCGAAGGTCGGGTCTACGCCGTCAACCTTGTGTCCTTGCAGCTTGTCGGCATTCTGATCGAGGAACGAGAACCCAAAGATGCCGAAGGCATTCGGATTGGCTTCGAGTTTCTGGACGATCAAATTGTCGTTTTCGCCTGCTTCCACATAGGCGCCATCTTCGCGGATCTCGCCGCAGCCCTTTTCGTTCGCGGCTTTGACTTCATCCTGGCAGGCTTCGACCATCACGAGCTCGACAAAGGCGTCACGCGTGCCGGAGGTCGGCGGCGGGCCGAGCACTTCGATCTTGGTTGCCGGCAGCGAGGAATCGATATCGGACCAGTTCACGTAAGGATTGGGGACAACTTTGCCGTCCACGGCCACGTTTTTGGCCAAAGCCTTGAAAATCTGTTCCTTGGTCACATCGACTGCAGCGCCCGACTTGGCGTTGGCAAGGACGATACCGTCAAAACCGATCTTGATCTCGACCGGCGTCACGCCGGCAGCCTTGCACGTCTCAAGTTCCGCATCCTTGATTGCGCGGGAAGCGTTGGCAAAATCGGGTGAGCCTTCGCCGACACCTGCGCAGAAGAGCTTGATGCCGCCGCCCGTGCCGGTCGATTCGACCACCGGTGTCTTGAACTTGCCGCCCTGACCGAGCTTCTCGGCTACGGCAGTGGTGAACGGAAACACGGTCGAAGAACCGACGATCTGGATCTGGTCACGCGCAGCGGCGTAACCCACCGACATGGCCAGCGCGAGCGCTACCGCCGACGTCGTGAGGAGAACTTTCTTCATTTGGCCTACTCCTGTGCGGAAATGGTCGCGACGCCATTTCGGCGTCCGGGAGAGCCCTAAACTCCGTGTGTAACAGTTCGATGACAGTTTTGTGTCGTATCGATAACCGCTGACAGGCTTCCCCTTGAGGCCTGCGGACACGTCATGCGGCCGGCTTATTTTTTCTGAAGCAATGCACCGATCGGGAGATAATATAAGGATGTTCTAATTCATACTGCCGCAGGAGGGACAAATGATCTTGGTGGCCTTCCATCAATTCCGCAGGCTGGCTGTTGGGATATTCCTCTGCTTGATCTGGCTTGCCCCGGCGTCCGCACAAACAACGCATGCAGGATGCCTGTTGCAACAGTCTGCAGGCACATCGCGACAGACGCTGGTATGCGGGACCGTCACGATCGTCGTCGAACGAGGGGCTCGATACAAGCTGAGCGACCGGAATTCGGACGGTACGGCGGATTCGGTCGTGCTGCGGCACAAGGCGCTGCTGCTGGACGCACCGGCAGGCGCAGGCGGCTTTGAGGTGATTACCCCACAAGCCATCGCAGCAGTGCGCGGAACGAAATGGGCCGTCGATGTCGCCGGCAGGAAGACTTCCGTTTTCGTTGTCACGGGACGTGTTGACGTGCGCCGGCCAGCCGTCGGCAGGGGTGTTGTTCTCAGGTCCGGCGAAGGCGTCGACGTCGAACAAGGCACCGCCCCATTGACCGTTAAGCGTTGGGGAGCCCCGCGTGTGGCGGCTTTGATGGCCCGCTTCGGCCAGTGAGGGAAGATGGGCGGCCGTGCCTTCCAGATACTCACAGGCCTTGCACTGACGGCTATCTGGGCTATTGCGCTGGGGGTCGCTCATATCAACGGCGACATCAGGTTCGTCGACCGCATGGAAGCCTCGTTGACAGACCTGCGGACGATTGTCCGCGGTCCGAAACAGCCTCCCGATCTGGTCACGATCGTCGCAATCGACGATGCTGTGGTGGCTCAGGAAGGCAGCTATCCCCTGAAACGCGTCACACTCGCTCGCATTGTCGACGCCATTGCCCGCCTCGACCCGAAGGTCATTGCTGTCGATCTATTGCTGGTCGAACCCGGACCAGACGAAGACGACCAACAGTTGTCCGAATCCTTATCCCGGCGGCCGACCGTCGTGGCGGCCGCCGCCGTTTTCTCGGAAGGGACACAGCGCGTGACCGCCGACGGCAGCGGCCCCTTGACCCATGTGCCGAGCGCCGAGCGATTCCTTTTGCCCTTGCAGAGGTTTACGGACGTGGCCGCTGTGGGGATTGTCAATGTAACAACCGACCAGACCGGCACACCCCGTTTGTTTCCAATGCTGTTCCGGTCCGGCGAGACGATCGAAGCGTCCTTGCCGCTTCGGGTCGCCTCCATCGCAACCGGAGCAAATCCCGTCATCGAAGAGAACCGGCTCACTCTTGGCGATCGCGCAATCCGCACGGATTTCGGTCAGGTCCTGCCACTCTCCTTCTACGGCTCCCGAGGTGCGATCCCCACGATCAGCGCGACCGAGGTTCTGGCGGGCAAGCTGGACAGGCAGCGCATCCAAAATCATGTCGTGGTCATCGGAGCGACCGTCACAGGCGGCGGCGACGTTTTTCCCACACCGTTCGATCCGGTCTTGCCCGGCGTGGAGGTCATTGCCACAGCTGTGACGCATCTCCTGGCTGGAGACGGGATCGCGCGGGATCGAACCGTTCGTTTGGCGGACGGATGCATTGGGTTGCTGCTAGCCACTGGTCTTGTAGGCCTGCTTGCATGGCGCAGCAGCGCGGCTGGCCTCGCCGCCATGACCGGCCTGATCCTGCTCTGGTTGGGAACCAACATCGCCGCCTTCACCAACGGCATCTGGCTGAGCGCGGCGCTGCCGATGGCAGCAGCGGTGCCTCCGGCCATTCTCTTCGGCGCAGCGCAGCTATGGCTGGGCCGGCGCCGTGCGCAATACTACGCGAGCCAAAGCGCGTTGCTGCAGCGCGTACAAGCGCCTGGACTGGGGGAGTTCCTCGCGGCCCATCCCGATTTTCTGTCGGAGCCCGTCCGTGAAGAAGCAGCCGTCGTGTTTATCGACCTGTCCGGCTTTACAGGGGCAAGCGAAGCTCTCGGCCCTTCGGCCATTCGCGAATTGCTGAACTCGTTCCATGCAGTGATCGAGGCGGAAGTCGTGGCCTGCGGCGGAGTCGTCACGAGTTTCATGGGCGACGGCGCGATGATCGTGTTCGGCCTTCCGGAACCCGCCGCTGAGGACGCCGCCAACGCGGCGCGCTGCTGCGTTCGACTGGCCCACCGGACAAGACGATGGCTTGCATCCCTGCCTGCCTCGGCCCGATCGCGGATCGGCTTCAAGATCGGGGCGCATTTCGGCACGGTTGTCGCGTCACGCCTCGGGGGCGGAGCTCATCAGCACATCGCTGCCACGGGCGATACCGTCAATGTCGCAAGTCGGCTGATGGAAGTTGCGGCTGCCTCGGATGCGGAAGTCGCGATCAGCGACGATCTGCTGAAAGCGGCAGGCCATGACAGAAATCTCGCGAAATCCGGGGCGCTCTCCGGGCCAGTGGAAACGCGGATTCGCGGCCGGGCCGGATCCCTTTCCGTATGGTTCTGGCATGTGTGACCGTAACGGGCTCCTCGCACGTCCGGCTGGGTTTTGATCTGCGGTTGGAGCTGAGAAGCGTCACATCGGGAGCGTTCCCGAAAAGCGCTGCGTTACATCGGACTGGGGACGTCCGGCTCAACACAGGGTGCAATCGGCAAGAAAGAGGTTCTCACCCCGGCGGAGACACCCCGTCCAATAGGCGTATTCCTGCAACGTTTGAACAGCATCAGGAACTAGCGTGCTACGCCTTCCTCATCGTTGTTCGGCTTCACGAAAAATCTCATAATCTCAATCGCTTGCGCCGGACACTTCGCAACTTCCGGTCTGTCCGTTTTGACAGGGCGGGCGGAACGCTCACCCGCCATTCGCTTCGCTCGCCGCATTCCTTGCAGACGGGCGCCGGACGCAGGCGTCCCGGCTCCGCATTGTTCTCCGCTCCCTGTGAAAGGAGTATCCTCCACCGATAGGCGTAGCGGAACACACCTCATTTTGATGAGAAAGCCCGGCGTCTTCGCAATTGATGAGACTTCACCACAAGGCGTACACTTCCATCGCTTGCAATAGTCTACAGCTGAGTTCTGGATCTGGCGGGTGATCCAAAATCGGCGCAGCGAGCGGCGCGCGCAAGGAGGGTGCTAATTAGAGTGCAAGTCTCCTCCTTCCGCGCCCATTCGCTTGAGTAAAAGGGCGGGTCTGGGCCAACTTCTTCACGGCACATCGTCCCCGTACCCTTCAACCTTCCGTATCAAGCCTGCCGGTTGGAGGCGCCCTGCTTTAGCGGCTGCTATTCTTGCCCTTGCCGTTCCCGCTCCCGTTTCCGTTTCCGTTTCCGTTTTGTTTTCCATTGCCAGGCCTGTTGCCGCCCGGACCAAACGATTTGCCGGGATTGCTCACATCGTGCCTGCCTGGATCATTCCCATGACCATTATTGCCATCTCCGACATTTCCGCCGGGCGGAGCCGAGGGCGGAGACGATGGCGACGCGCTGGGTGAATTGGGTTTGGACGGGCTGGGTGAACTGGCCCTGGACGGGCTGGGTGCACCAGGCGACGGGGCGTTGCCCCGCGAAGGCGCCGAAGCGCCTTGCCGGGCCGGCTGCTGCCGATTTTGGTGCTGGTCCCCTTGGAAAGCGGCCGCTGACGAGAGTCCGCAGTTGGCTCCGCCCAGACCGAAACCCCTCGAAAGCGCCTGATTGCCTGTAAGGAAGGGCAGCGCACGCGTGCTGCCCATTGAGGCCAATACGGAACGGTTGACCCTGCTGGCTTGGGTCAGGCCGCCCCCGGGAGTCGCGATCACGCAATCGCAGCGCCGTCTCAGTTCCCGGCAACCACCGCTGCCGCAGATTTGGGCCAGGCCGTTCAGCAGCACGACGGCTGTCTTTCCGTTAGGGGCGACGTAGAAGTCGAACGCCGTGCCGCGAACACCGATTGTCCCTGCGGGCGTCAGAATCCTGTAGGCGGATGAATTCGAGTTTCCGCTGATCCAGCGGAAGGTTCCCTTGGCTGCTCGAATAGTCAGCTTCTTGACGGAATTGGAGTCGTCAAAAACATACTTGTCGATGACGACGGAGGAGCCCCAGCCAACCGCCAGCTTTGTGCCGTCCAGGAACTCGAACTGGCCCAAGCCGGTGTTCGAGGTTCTTATGCGCTCGTCCCGGTGAACCGGCGCTTTGACCACCAGAGGACCGGTCGCGCCGGTGACTGCCGTCTTGATCAGCACCGCCTGGCCGACCGCCTCGGCGCCGATCGAAGGCGTCACATTGATGAGCGTAGTGGCCAGTCCGGCAACGGCGGCCAGACGCAAGGACGACATCATATCCTCCTGCACAGCCAATTCTTTACCATGCGCTAATATGGCAGTCTTGCAGAAGCCTATCCCCCATTTGGGGTAGGCTAATCCTTTAGGAGTAGGGGCTGCACCGCGCGGGGTGTACTGGTCGGCGTCATTGCGGTCCGATATCCGGGTCAGGAACCATTCACTGAGCCGCAACTGGAAACCTCCTTCGCAGCTGGTTCATTGCTGGAACCAAAATGTCCTGAGGCTCTTGAACCGTCGCGCGGCGCTATCGTGTGGGTGTCTTTTCGTCGCCGAGGCGCGTAGAAGGAAACTGCCCTCCAAATCTTACGAAATCGAGGCCCCGGTCGCTAGTGATCTCGGGGAGCCGAGGGGCTTTGCTCTGTGAACTGCCTCACCGACAAGCGAAACTTTTCTGGCTAGCACTGCGTGATTTCCTGCTCTGCCATTGGGAGCATCACCATGCCTGGAAAGTTCCTTGCCTTGGTCGTCGAGCCGCTTCGCGGGTTTTTGCACCGTCGGGCCGAGCGGAAAGCGCTGTTAGTGGCAACCGACGGACTTGGTCACTCGCCCGAGGCGTTTCTCACCGACATCGGTGTCTCACACGACGACATCATGGTGCTCTTCGCCGTTGCGAAAAGTCGTTCGACCCAAGCTGATTGAAGTATTGGCAAGCAGCAACGGCCGCTGGTGGCGGTGTACTCGACGTTCCTTACCCGGTCAGGCCCGGTAGGCGCGCACAACTGCGGCCATGTCCTCCCGCGCGTCGCCCGTCAGGGCGGCGCCGTCGCGGAACAGGCCGTGCAGCGCTGCCATCAGCCGCTGGTCGGCGCCCGCCTCCTCCAGCGCGCCGAGCACGAGCGCGCTGTCCTTGACCGCGCCCCGCACGTCGAACGACGGGGCAAAGTCGCCGGCGATCATCGCCTTGCCCTTGATGTGGGCATACGGGCTGTCCAAGGCACCGCCCGAGATGGCGTCGAGGAACGACTCCGGCGGGATGCCCAGCCCACGCGCCAACGCCACCGACTGTGCCGTAGCCGCGGTGATCGACAGCACCCACGCGTTGGCGACCAGCTTGAGCCGCTGGCCGTCGTCGGCGCGCGTGCCAACCCACACGGTCCGCGAGCCGATCGCGGCGAACACCGGCTCTACAGCCTCGCGCGCTGAGTCCGGCCCCGATGCGAGCACGACCAGCGCGCCGTCCTCGGCGGGCTTGCGCGTGCCCAGCACCGGCGCGTCGACCAGCACGACCCCATGCTCGGCGGCCATAAAGGCGAGCCGCCGCGCGCCGTCGAGGCCGACCGTGGCGCACTGCGCCCACACCGCGCCCTCGCGCACCGATGGCAGTATGGCCGAGGCGACCTCGGCGGTCGCGTCGGCGTCGAACAGCGTCAGCACCACGTCTGCAGCGGCGACGGCCTCGACCGCGCCGGAGGCGACCTGCGCACCGTCGGAGGCCAGCGGCTCGGCCTTGCCGGCGTCGCGGTTCCACACCACCACGTCCAGGCCCGCGCGCAGCAGGCTGCGCGCCATGCCCGCGCCCATCAACCCGGTCCCCAGCACCGCAACCGTCTTCGCCACGTTCCAGTCCTCCCAGCGGATCACCCTCACCGGCGACAAGATTGCACCACCAGTGGGCTAGGGCCAGTCCCGAGTTTCTGGGCTAGGCTCTTCAGCTCCTTCCCATAAGCTATCGTCTGCGCAGCGTCGGCGTCCTTGTTCTCGCCCCGCTTTTTCAGCGCGACTGCTGGCATCGCGGCCACAAACCAATTGCTTTTCGGGTCTCTTATCGGGACCGCTGAACGCTCAGATTAGTTAATCTACTGAAATTGTTGGTACGCCCAAGGGGTGTAGAATAATACAATAATCTCAATGCCTTACGTTGTCTAACGTGTCATATCGGCGGTTTTGATCTGGTTAGGCTTTTATGCGGAATGTCTAACGCGCTGGGGGATGATGACGCTGCCATTTGAATGGCCGAGAGTTCGTCGAGAGTGCACTCACTGGTGTCTCGGCGTGCCGTCGAAGGCGAGGAAATCGTTCTCGAATATCTCAACGCCGTCGAAGCCCGGCAGCAGCGACCGCCGCAACCTTCTCGCGCAGATCACCGCTGTTCGAGACGGTGGCAATGGAGGTTTTCATGGCACGCGCTCGTCGATCATCTCGATCAGCGCGCGTACCGCCGCTACATAGCCGCGCGGTCCAAGCCCGGCCAGCACGGCTGTAGCGACGGTCGATACGAGAGAGCGATGGTAGAACGCCTCGCGCCGGTGGATGTTCGAGATGTGAAACTCGATAATAGGCCCGGGAAACATCTTCAGTGCGTCGAGGACAGGGATCGATCTGAAGCTGAGGCCGGCGGGGTTGATCAAAATCCCTGCTCCTTCGTCGATCGCCTCATGGATCCAGTCGACGATCTCGTGCTCCGCATTAGATTGATGGAAACGGAGCGGACGCTTGCCGGCCGCTTCCCGGCACATAGTCTCGATCTCGGCGAGGGTTATCGTGCCGTAGATTTCCGGTTCGCGTTTTCCGAGCCGGTTGAGGTTGGGACCGTTGATCACGAAGATCGGCCTCATTTTTCCACCTCCTTGTCAGCCCTGATAGCCGAGCATGCGGGGCAACCAGAGGACAAGCTCGGGAAAGAAGGTGATCAGCGCCAACGAACCGATCATTGCCCACAGGAACGGCAGCACGTCGCGCACAATGTTCTTCAGCGGCACTTCCGCAATCCGGGTCATGATGAAGAGCAGCAGCCCGTAGGGCGGCGTGACGAGACCGAGCATGATATTGACGACCACCATCACCCCGAAATGCACCAGATCGACGCCGAGCGCGTTCGCGGTAGGAATAAGCACCGGCACGACGACCAGCAGGATTGTCGTGCCCTCCAGCACGCAGCCGAGCATGAGAAGCAGAACGTTGACGAGAATGAGGAAGCCTGTCGGAGTGAGTTCCCATGCCTGAAGCAGAGCGCTCACCGACTGCGGTATGTTCTCGACGGTGACGACATAGTTAAACACCAGGGCGCCGGCGATGAGCATGCCGATCGAGGCGGTCGTGCGGGCGCTCGACAGAATCGAGCGGTAGAAATCTGAGAAACTGACGCTGCGATAGAGCAAAGCCGAGACGATGAGGGCGTAAGCTGCGGCCACTGCTGCAGCTTCCGTCGGCGTGGTGACGCCGCTGTAGATGCCGCCGAGCAGGACTACCGGCATCATCAGCGACGGGAAAGCCTCCCATGTTATACGCGGCAGTTTCCGAACCGGTGTCGGTGGTTCGACGGGGAAATTCTTGCGGCGGGCATCGACGGCGACGATGATCATCTGCGACAACGCCATCAGGAGGCCCGGTATGACCCCGCCGAGGAACAGGTAGCCGATGGAGGCGTCTGATACGAGCGCGTAAATCACCATCGGAATGGAAGGCGGGATGATCGGACCGATGACCGCGGTCACGGCGGTGAGCGCGGCTGCATAGCTTGCCGTGTACTTCCCGTCCCTGGTCATCATTTGCTGCATCATCTTGCCGGTGCCCGCGGCATCGGCGATCGCCGAGCCGGACATACCCGCAAAGATGATCGACTGAACGATATTGACATGCGCCAGCCCACCCCTGAATCGGCCGACGATGGCGTTGCAGAAGGCCATGAGCCGGTCGGTCATTGAACCGATGTTCATGAGTTCGGCCGCGAGGATGAACAGTGGTACGGCAAGGATGATGTAGTTTGAGTACATGCCGTTGAGGAGCTGCTCGGCGGCGGTGCCCATGTCGAGCCCGGCAAGCAGCAGATAGAGTATCGAGCCTGCGATCATCGCGTGACCGATCGGCAGGCCAAGGAAAGCCATCGCCGTGATCGCCACGATCGATATCGAAAAAGGACTGGCCAGGTTCATACGCCCGAGCCCGCCTTGGTCGGATCGAACTCCTGCGGAGCGCGGCCGAACATGGCCTGCCAGGAGAGCCAGAGATAGCGGACGATCACCGCGATGACAAAAACCAGGTATATAGAGAACAGCCAGTCGAAGCGGACCTTCAGATAGGCCGTACTCTCGACCTTCATGAACGTCACATAGTCGAAAACCGCCGGAAATGAGATCGTGTAGAGCGCAATCAGGGCGGCGGCCGCGACGAGGAACATGATCCGTCGAGCCTTCGGCGCGGCCGAGGCATAGATCAGGTCGAAGCGAATCTCCTCTTCCTCGCGGATCACGAAAGCCGCGCCCCACAAGACAAGCCAGATCCACAGGATCACGCTGAGCTCGTTGGTCCAGCCGATCGGGAAGTTGAGCAGGTAGCGGAAAATGATCTGAAGGATGAAGGCGGCGAACATCAGCGCCAGCATCGCTGCAAGCGCCGCCTCCGCAAACCGGTAGAGCCGGCCGATGATCGGGCGCAGATTGCCGTTCAAGACAGGGTTCCTCTTTCCACTGACAAAGATGTCAGTCTCCTCCGGCGGGCTCCGTACCCGCCGGACGGGGATGGTCAGAGCGTGTTGATCTTG
>JBEVEP010000045.1:0-5072 GCA_040512755.1 Mesorhizobium sp. | reverse complement strand
CTCGCTTTGACAGGCTCCCACGATGGCCAGTCATAATCCCCGGGGGTATTCGAGATACTGCGCACGCCATGCCGGGTGACGATCACCGTGAAGATCTGGCGCGAAGCGTCCGCAGAGTCCGCCACGCCAATGGACCCGACTGTACCCGCGAAACAAACCGCTGTGACGAGAAGAGCGCACGGGAGGGCCGCCAAGCGACGTCGCCCCCGGCTCGAACGAGAAGTCCCGGCCATTCATCCCCTCCCAAGCACTTTCTTAGTCGAGATCCCGCGGATGAAAGCTTCGGAAAGATTGAGTTTGCTGCCGCTCGCGGCCTTTGCAAGACGGTGTCTCCGCGCTCCATACCATGAGACGATTAGTTCATCCGGTTTCGGCAGATATTGAGATACTCGTTTGGGGTAAGCCGTAGAGGGCGCCGTTTGAGCCGCGCCTCCGGATGACGCAGCGTGGGGTTTCTCTCCGACGGGACCCGCTATTTCGGCGCCAGCTCTCCCCCTATCTTTTGTAGCAGCAGCACCATACTGGCCATCAAGTACACTGACGGCATGATGCCGGCCTGACGACTTATCGTAGCGAAAGCGCTCGCCGATCGATTGAGGTCCGCAGTAGTGCTGAATCCGAACCCCCATTCATTCGGATCTGGATTGCCGGTGCCAAATACCTTGACCGCTTCGGGCCAGTCGTCGCTGTCCAAAATCGCGCGAACGACTTGCACCAGCGCCGGCGGAGGAGCTTTCGAAACTTCAGCAATATAGGCGTCAACACAGGCCGGCGGGAGGCCTAGGTTCCACCCAATATTTCCGAAGCGCCACAGCGCCGGTCGCATCGCCACGAAAGAGCCCTGGAATGGCATCCGCGAGTCGACGAATGGGATCCGTCGCCAGCTGGCCAGCGGCCTCCGCAACAGCGGCGCAAGTATCCTCGAAACCAGTTCTATGGTCCTCAGGAGCTTCTGCCGCATCAAGCCGAACCATCGGCGATGGCCGTGCCGCCCGCAGCTCTGCATAAGATTGAAACCCCGCGTTGGCGCGCGCCAACGCACCGCCAGCGAGCGGTATGGCCGCGCCCGCGTATGGGCTGAACTTTAGCGAATTCTACCTTCAATGAAACTGCCGGCGGTTGTGCAACGAAACATTCGTCTCGCTTTCAGTCGAAAGGTGCTTGCTCGCGGTTGTTCCGAGGTTTCCTCGATCGCCGCAGCGCTAATTCGAGGATCGCAGCAGCCGAGAATCTTTCTACGCTGCTCTCCAAAAAGCGGACCCCCAGTGGGAGCGTTGAACGAGACCCGGCGGACTTCCATCCACCTCGTGCCTTGCAGTTAATCGCACATGCGGTGAAAGGCATTTGCCGCGCCAGTGCCGCTTTCCCTACGCGCACAGAAATCGCCATCTGATACCCCCCGGCCGGGGCCGCGAGGGACGTCGCAAAGTGGCCTTCACAGGCGTGCGGTTCAGACCAGACTAAAGGCGCGTTTGGTCGGTAGCTGGGGGTAGGCGAGACGCCCACCCGCTTCAGAAGGATCCGCGTGATGGCCGGTGCAGGAAGGGTCAGACTCGGCCTTTCGCGAACGTCGGCTCAGTGCCAAACCTTGACATCTGGGTCACCGGCCGGAAAAGTTGCGATCCGACCCAGAGCGGACGCTCATCGTTGTTGATGCTGCATTCCTCGCGCCTTGGTGGGAAACTCTTCGGTGCTTTGGCGCTGCGCTAGATTCACGTTCACCCGCTCCCGAATGGATCACTGACGCAGAAGGAGAACCCCTTGTGGCAAGACAGTTGGAAGGCAAAGTTGCTGCCGTTACTGGTGCGGCGTCGGGTATCGGTTTGGCTAGCACCGAGGCAATGTTGGCCGAAGGTGCGCGTGTGGTGATGATCGACCGCGACGAGGCCGCGCTCAAGGCGCTCAGCAACAAGCATGGCGAGGCAGTGACGCCGCTGGTCATTGACCTGCTGGACCCAAAGGATTGCGCTACGCTGCTGCCGAGGGTCTTGGAAAAGGCGGGCCAACTCGACATCCTGCATGCAAACGCAGGCACCTATGTGGGCGGTGATCTCGTCGATGCCGATTCAGCGGCCATCGACCGGATGCTGAACCTGAACGTCAACGTTGTTATGAAGAATGTCCACGACGTGCTGCCTCACATGATTGAGCGTGGGACGGGTGACATCATCGTCACGAGTTCTCTGGCAGCCCATTTTCCGACACCGTGGGAGCCGGTCTACGCGTCATCCAAATGGGCGATCAACTGCTTTGTTCAGACGGTCCGGCGGCAGGTTTTCAAGCACGGGATTCGGGTGGGCTCCATCTCACCGGGTCCGGTCATCAGCGCATTGCTCGCGGATTGGCCGCCGGAGAAACTTAAAGAGGCCAAAGAGTCGGGAAGCCTGTTGGAAGCCAGCGAAGTGGCAAACGTAATAATTTTTATGCTGACGCGTCCACGCGGCATGACAATACGCGACGTCGTCATGATGCCTAGCAACTTCGACCTCTGATGGACCAGGGGCGCTGGGCAGGCTGTGGCAGTGGATAATCAAGACGCCAAAACTGCTGCAGCAACTGACAAAACCACTATCGGAGGTAGAATGGCTGCAGCGGTACGAGCCAGAAAACCGAAGCGGAGCAGGGGCAAAAGCAAAAGCGATGGCGGCGCCCGACGATGAGCCTGGACGCGGGTAAAGGGTTAGGTGTCCGTCGTCTAACAGGTATGCCGCTGACCATAAGCGTCGCCGCTCCTTTCACGGAGGCCGGAGCGGCGTTGGCTAAAATCGCGACTATCTGATCCGCATTCCCGCACTTCCCGTCGAAATGCAGCGGCTTGTCGGATTTGGGTAGGAGAGCTTCCGCCACCTCGCCGACCGACACGCCGAATTTCCAATCCGGCGGACGGATCGCCACATAGCTTGCATAACCCTCGAGACCGCCGGAGAACCTCGGAAACCCAATCGCCACCAAGGCTCCAGCTTCTAAAACCTGATCGACGTTTTCGACGCTCTCGACGGCAGTAGCCGAAGTGTTACGACGATTGGTTTGTAAGACGCTCAGCCAGGCTCGCGCATTGCTTGCGGATGTCCGGGACGGCGTCGATTTCAAAGAAAG
Source organism: Mesorhizobium sp. (assembly GCA_040512755.1). Taxonomy (GTDB): domain Bacteria; phylum Pseudomonadota; class Alphaproteobacteria; order Rhizobiales; family Rhizobiaceae; genus JBEVEP01. The sequence continues at coordinate 1,976 of JBEVEP010000045.1, read as the reverse complement.
TCCCGCGCGTGAGCGGCCCGATTGCAAATAGAGTTGCTGAAGCCACGCCATCAGCGTCGATCACGGCGCAGTCTTTGGTTACGTCGATGCCGAGCCGAAGGGAATCGGGGCGGGCCAGCCTGCGATCGGTAAGCGATCGGACGATGGCGATAGCGCCGGTCGAGACGTCCTTGACGATCCCAGTGCAATCGTAGATCCGCGATACACGAAGGCATTCAACCTGCTGTGCTGGGCGGCGCTGAATGTCAACTTCGAATCCTTCCTTCGCTTTGTGGACGTCAAGCACCCGGCCTGCGAGAAGCCGCAACCGGCCGGATCCGATCGCCTCGCTCAGCCTTGCGTAAATCTCCGGTGCCATTCGATGCCGGTGAATATCCCACCACGCCTTGGTGTGCTCAAGAAAGCGCCGTTTTGCGCTTACCGGCCAACTTTGCCAGATGAGTTGATTGAACGGGCGCAGACCGTCGACGGCATCACGCCAATTACCGCCGGCCGCCTCGGTTGCACGGATGAGATTGCGAAACCACCGGAAGAAGTACGAAAGTTCCGTTCCGAGCGGAATATCAGCACTGTCGAGTAGGATCGGCCTTCCTTGACGGTGGGGCGACGGTAAGAGCCCTCGCCTGGAAAGCGCAACGATCTCCCCCCGGTGGCCTCGATGCTCGAGCGTCAGCCACGCATCAACCATGCTAAGCCCGCTGCCCAATATCAATACGCGGCTTTCAGGATCGATCAGCGTATCGTCATTCGAGCCGATTCGTATCGCATAGCGCTGTTCCGGCGCCGGCTCCTCGTCGTGCCCTGCTGCTAGGACTGCCACATGGCCGAGGATGTTGGTACCGTTCGCCAGGCGAACGTCCACACCGGCAGAGGTAGGTGCGACCCAGATCGCCTCCTCCTGGACAAGCCGCAGCCGGTCCGGCTCGCGGTCGTACAATTGAGTGAGCAATTCCTGAAGATATAGCCCGTAGATGGCGCGCGGCGCGTAGACCGGAGCCTCTTCTTCCGTGGCAAGTCCGTTGCTTTTGATCCAGCGCCAGAAGTGCTCGCGATCGTCAGCAAGCGCACTCATGCCCATGGCGCTAACGTTTAGCAGGTGGTCGGGGAGGTAAGTCGAGTAGGCGAGCCCTTGACCAAAAGCTGAGCGCTTTTCAATGATGGTTACACGCAATGCCGCGTTCGGAGACCGCAACAGGTGAGCGGCCAGGATGACACCGCTTGCGCCGCCTCCAACGATGATGAAGGAGGCGCGACCGCGCTCGGTCATAAGTGGCGCCCCGGAGCAAAACTGGCGGGTATCAGACTTGATATTTCAGCGCAGCCGCTACTTCGTCGTCGTTTGCAGCGTCGCGCATTTCCGCGAGACTCCGGTTGTCCAGAACCCCGGCGATTGCTTGACGCACTTCCAGCATCATGTGACGAACTTGGCATGTCGCCTCATCGCAATCTTCACACGGCTCATAGCGGGTACGGCTGGCGCAAGCGAACGGCGCAAGTGGACCGCCGAGGATACGAAGCACATGACCGACCTTGATCTCCGATGCCGCACGGCCGAGGCGATATCCGCCAGCCTTACCTTTGCGGCTCTGAACGAAGCCGGCGTTCCGCAGTTCGCCAAGAATTGTATCCAGGAACTTTTTCGGAATGTTGTTCGCGGCGGCAATATCATTGACGAAAGCGAGTTGTCCTTCGGGCAGATACGCGAGATGCACCAGCGCCTTGAGCCCGTATTTGCCTTTTCTGGTGAGCATGATGCGAATGTTGTCCTGAGGGGCGCCGTTTCGACGTCTTTGTTGAGAGAGCGCCTGGCACCTCGACATTTCCCCGCGACGCCCAGACCTAGTAAAAACATAATATCTACCAACATAATAGACAACCGACTTGTTGTGGAGGCTTGCTGGAGCCACAAAATCGAAGAGATGCTTGGACTGCAACACGCCTCGCCGTCCTGTTATTCGCGCCAAACTCGGTGTTTG
>JBEVEP010000039.1:0-3345 GCA_040512755.1 Mesorhizobium sp. | reverse complement strand
GACCTACGCCAGGGCCGTCGAGGACGCGAACGACCGCGCGCTCCGCTCGAGTCAGGCGTGGACCGACGGCGCCACGAGGTTCCTGAAGGACTACGTGGCCGAGAGCAACGACGCGGCCACCGCCACGGAGCGTGCGTTCGCGAATGCCTTCTCTGGTGCGGAGGACTCGCTGCTCGAGTTCATCAGGACCGGCAAGCTGGAGTTCCAGGGCCTCGCCGACAGCATCCTCGCCGACCTCGCACGCACGACGGTGCGCCAGACCATCACGGCCCCGCTCGCCGGCGCTCTGCAGAGCGCGTTCGCCGGCGGCGGCCTGTTCGGCCTGTTCCATGATGGCGGCGTCGCCGGCGAGCGTGCGCCCGCGGTGCGCTATGCCGATGCCGCGGCGTTAGAGCACGCACCGCGCATCCACGGCGGCGGCTTCGCCGGCTCCGGCCTCCTGCCGGACGAGGTCCCGATCATCGCGCGGCGCGGGGAATTGGTGGTGCCTCCCGAGCGGGTCGTGCGCGAGGAGAAGACGGCACGCGAGCAGCGGCCGATCACCGTGGTGGTCAACGTCACCGCCGCCGACGCGAGCTCCTTCCGTGCGAGTCAGGGCCAGATCGCGGCCGACATGGCGCGCGCGATCGATCGGGCGAGCCGGAACCGGTGAAGCTGGTATGAACACGTACCTCAGGATCCTGGCCGTCTTCTATTTGTATGGCGCCCTCGTCCACCTGGCCGACCTGCTCAGCCTCGGCCACCATCTCGGCCAGACACATGGCCTCGCCTTCCCCGAGATGAGCTTGCCGTGGCAGATCGGGACGGTTGGCTTCGCTGCGGTTGATCTGGTCGCGGCGGCTGGCCTTTGGTTGCGAGCCTGGTGGGGTGTCATGGCCTTCCTCGCTGCCGCGGTGGCGCAGATCGTCATGTACCGTTCTATTCCGCGACCTTCGGCAATCATCCAGGTCTGGTCGGTTTCCACCTCGCGACCATCGCGATCTATGGCGTCCTGCTGATTCGTGCTCGGCCCCGTTCGCTGGGTTCCTGACAGCAGACGGGGGATTGGTTGTGACGGCACTGCAGGGACACCCCGAGGTGTTGTCAGGGCATCACAGCTCGTTGGACTGAGCGGGACCCAGCCAGCGGACTTCATCAAGGCCAGCGGTCGAGAGCACCGCGCCAAGAGGCCGGACACATGACTGCACCCGTACCGCTCAAAAACCACCTAACTTTCCCCTTGCAGAACCGAGCCGTCCACACATGACACCACCTTTTTCTGGGCGGACGAATGCTGGTGTGCGGGCGAAGTGCTGACGACGGACGGTGCCTATACCAAACAACGGTGCCTATACCAAACACAAGCCGATTTTCGGCCCCCTGCCCGGGGCGTCGTGATCCCGTTCGCTGTATTGGTGCACCGGTGTTTGCTTTTCCGCAGGTGATCGCCTAGCGTCCCCTGGCGGCCAGCGACATCCGTTCTTCCACTTTCCCACGGCATTCGGTCATGAGACTAAGCAACAAGAGATCTCTGGTAACCGGGGGCGCCCAGGGGATCGGCCACGCCATCGCGGAGACGTTCGGCCGGGAGGGCGCGATCGTTTACATCGCCGACGTCAACGAGGAGACCGGCGCGGCGGCAGAAGCAAAACTGCGCGAGACGGGCACCAGGGCCACTTTCCTGCCGCTCAACGTCTCGCTGGAGGCCGACTGGCAGCGGGCCGTTAAGCAGATCGAGGATGAAACGGGAGGTCTCGACATCCTCGTCAACAATGCCGGCATCAACATCCGCAAGGTGATCGAGGAAATAAGCGCGGAAGAGCTCGATCAGATGTACAATGTCAACGTCAAGGGGCCGTTCCTCGGCATCAAGTACGCACTGCCGGTGATGAAGAAGATTGGTGGCGGATCGATCATCAACATGTCGTCCGTCTGCGGACTGATCGGTCACATGTATACGCCCGAAGCCTATACGACGACCAAGGGCGCGGTGTCGCTGCTGACCCGGGCGGTAGCCTCGCGCTACGGCAAGTTCAACATCCGCTGCAATTCGATCAATCCGAGCACGGCCGACACGCCGCTGGTGCGTGAGATGCTCAAGGACCCCGAGCGGAAGAAGGAGAGGCTCGGAGAAGTGCCGCTCGGCCGGATGGCCAGCATGCAGGATATCGCCGAGGCGGCGCTTTATCTCGCTTCGGATGAGGGCTCCTTCATCAACGGCATCGCCCTGCCGGTGGACGGCGGCGTCACCGCCTATTGACGCAAGACGGAGCCGTTGTGGCTGTCAGACGTGCAAAAACAAGAATGAGGAGTTTCGCATGAGCGGATCAGGAAAGATAGACGAGCTGATCGAGGCCAGCAGGGAACTTTATAACAGGAAACTGATCCATGCGGCGGGAGGCAATACGAGCGTCCGGGACGGGGATGTTGTCAGGATCACCCAGACCGGCGCGGAACTGGGCAAGCTGACGCCGGAAAAGATCGTCACGGTCGACCTTGAGGGCAAAGTCCTGGAAGGATCGGGGCCGTCGAAGGAAATGGACATGCATCTGGCGATGTACCGGGCGAGAAGCAATGCCCAGGCGGTCGTCCATGTGCATCCGACCTATGCGATTGCCTATTCGACGCTGATCAGCGGGGAGTCTTCCAACGCAGTGCCACCCTATACGGCTGCGTTCTACGTGCGGGCGGGACGGGTGCCGATGATCAAGTATCATCCCTCTGGCGCCCATTCGCTGCATGAAGCCGTGGCGGCGCTGGCGCCGAATTACCATGCGATCCTCCTGCGCCAGCACGGCGTCATTGTCGCCGGCGCCGACATGTCGGTGGCAATAGGTGTCGTGGAGGAGGTGGAGCAGTGCTGCCAGATTGCCGTTGCGACCGGTTTGAAGGGCGCCAGCCTGACGGATGACCAGTTGCAGGCGATGGACGATGCACTCGGGCGCACCTGGAAGTAAACGAAGCTGATCGAGGCGACGATGAATCCGCTGCTTATGGCCTTTTACGGCGACGATTTCACAGGGTCCGCTGACGCCATGGAAGCGCTGACGATCAACGGCGTCAGGACGGCTCTGTTCCTTGGGCACCCGACCGAAGAGCGGTTGCAGGAGAAGCTCCAGAGCCTTCAGGCGGTCGGGATTTCCGGCACCAGCCGTACAATGACGCCGGCGCAGATGGACGATGAACTGCCGGCCCAGCTCAAGCTTCTGAACGGCCTCGCCCCCCGGCTGATCCACTACAAGGTTTGCGCGACGTTCGACTCCTCACCTCAGATCGGCAGCATCGGCCATGCAGCCCACATTGCCTTCAATGTCATCAAACCGGCGAGCGGCGTCATCGTCCAGGGCATACCATTGCTCGGCCGCT
>JBEVEP010000038.1:0-6662 GCA_040512755.1 Mesorhizobium sp. | reverse complement strand
AAAGAAATTTCGGTTTTCTCTTATCCGTTGCCGGGAGCCGAGACGGATGAGGGGTGCTCCAGCTTGGCGCGCTGCGCTCCTTCCAGCACCCCTCATCCGGCCTCGCCTGCGCTTCGCTCCGGCTCGGCCACCTTCTCCCACAAGGGGGAGAAGGAGAGGCGCGATATCAGCGCTTCAGTTAATCTCGAACGGTGGTGATTGCCGGCCGCGGTGAAGCGGTTTCCCTTCTCCCCGGCCGGGTGGCCCCTTCTCCCCTGTGGGAAGGGGCCTGAGCGCAGCGAAGGCGGATGAGGGGTGCTCCAGCCTGGCTGCGCCGCCGATCCCCCTGCAAGGGACCCTTGAGGGGAGGAGTTGGGGCGCGGGTATCGAAGCGGAAAGGCGATGCCCTTGATATTAGTCCATATGCGCGGCAGGCGCACCCGGGGCCTGCATGCGGGGCTTTTTCAGCAGAAGGGCCAGCGGAATGGCGCAAAGCGTGACGATCATCATCAGCTTGAAGTCGTCAATGTAGGAAATCATCATCGCCTGCTGGTTCACCAGACCGTCGATCTGCGCGAGAGCCATGGGGTCCCCCTGCGCGGCAGCCGGTGAAATTGCGTTCAGCGCCGGATTGAACGGCGTGATATTGGCCGCAAGCTCGGCATGGTTGATCTGTGTGTTCTGCGTCAGGAACATCGTGACAATCGAAATGCCGATCGACGAGCCGATATTACGAACCAGGCTGAACAGGCTGGCTGCATCCGTGCGGAAGCGAACGTCCAGGGTCGCGAACGCGACTGTGGAAAGCGGCACGAAAACCAGCCCGAGGCCAAGGCCCTGGATCACGCCGGAAACGACGATCAGGTAGTCATCCATCTGCGGGGAGAATCCGGTCATGTAATAGAGCGAGAGCGCCGTCAAAAGCAGGCCCGTCACGACAAGCAGCCGCGCATCGACCTTCTGCACGAGCCTTCCGACCAGGATCATGGAGATCATGGTGCCGACGCCGCGAGGCGCCATCACAAGGCCGGTCGTGATGGTCGGATGGTCGAACAGGTGAGACAGCATCGGCGGCAGCAGCGCGAGGCTGGCGAGCAGGATGATGCCGACGATGAAGATGAAGACCAGCCCGGTCACAAAGTTGCGATCGCGGAAGATCTTGGCGTCGATGAACGTGTCCTTCGACGTCAGCAGATGGACGCCGAAGACCCAAAAGCCAGTAATTGCCAGGCCGAGCTCGATCCAGATCTCGGGAGATGCGAACCAATCCAGCTGTTCGCCACGGTCCAGCATGAGCTGCAGCGCGCCCACGCCGAGGCTGAGCATCGCGAAGCCGAAGAAGTCGAAACCGCGCAGCCTCTTGACCACGGCCGGAAGGTAGGCCGCGCAGCCGAGGAAGGCGACGATGCCCACCGGAAGGTTGATGAAGAAGACCCAGCGCCAGTTGAAACTGTCGGTCAGCCAACCACCCAGCGTAGGGCCAATGATCGGCCCGACCATAATGCCGGCGCCCCACATGGCCATGGCCGAGCCGTGGCGTTCCTTGGGATTGATGTCCAGCAGGAATGTCTGGGACAGCGGCACGATCGCAGCGCCGAAAACGCCCTGCATGAGCCTGAACAGCACCATGCTCTCCAGGCTCCAGGCGAGACCGCAGAGCATGGAGGAGACGGTGAAGCCGACGATCGAGGTCAGGAAAAGTTCCTTGCGGCCGATGCGATCGGACAGCCAACCCGTGACCGGCGTCATGATGGCGGCGGCAACGATGTAGGACGTCAGCACCCAGGTGATCGTGTCCTGCGAGGCGTTGAGGTCGCCCATCATGTTCGGAAGCGCGACATTGGCGATCGTGGTGTCGAGCACCTGCATGATCGTCGCCAGCATGATCGACAGCGTGATGAGGCCCTTGTGTGGGACCTCCGAGCGATTTGCCGCTGCCAATGTGGACATTACCGTGACTTCCGTGACTTTCCCTGGAGCGCCGCCCAGTTAGGGGCGCAGTTTGAAGCGCTTGCTTGCTCTATGTTGCGCGGTCGACGCCTGTATTTTTCACGTTATACCAGCGGCTGTCATATTTGACCGATTGTGCTGCCCCTCATCGCCCTGCCGGGCACTTCTCCCCGTCAAAACGGGGAGAAGAGACGCCTTCATTGCGGATTTCGCCAATCGCCAACGCTGCAAATTTCAGCGCCACCGGCGTTGCCAGCGCTCCTCTACCCGCTTGCGGGGAGAGGATGCCGGCAGGCAGGTGAGGGGCGACACAATCGGTCAAAGGTCACAGCCCTTAGTATTAGTTCCCGGCAGCGTGCGCTGTGCCGAAAATGCCGCCCAGGCCACGGCTGACGCCGGTGTCGACGGTGACGGTGGCGCTCATGCCGGTCCGCAGCGCCACATCAGTATCCGCCGCATCGACCTTCAGTCGCACGGGAATACGCTGGGTGACCTTCACCCAATTGCCAGTCGCATTCTGCGCCGGCAGCAGCGAGAATTCCGCACCTGTGCCCGCGCCGATACTCTGGATGGTGGCGTGCAACGGCTTGCCCGGATAGGTGTCGAGCTCGATTTCCGCGCTTTGGCCGCGCTTCATATGCGTAAGCTGCGTTTCCTTGAAATTGGCTTCCACCCAGGTGTCGCCTGTCTCGACCAGCGAGAACAATGGCGTTCCGGCAGCCACGAACTGCCCGATCTTGAAGGAGGAAGCCTGCGAGACGATGCCGTCAGCCGGCGCCCGCACTGTCGTCTGGGCCAGATCGTAGGCAGCCTTGTCGCGCGCCGCCGTAGCCTGCAGAACGGCCGGATGCTTTTCGGTCTCGATGCTCGCATCGCCGCCGAGGGCAGCAAGGGCACTGGCTATGCCTTGCTGGGCAGCCGCCTGTTCCTCTTCCGCCTTGGTCAGATCACGCCGGGCCTCGTCAAGCGCCGACTTGGCGGCAATGCCCTTGCTGACCAATTCGGACTGGCGCTGAAATTCCTGGCCTGCGTAGTCGGCTTCGTTCGCAGCCGCACGCTCTTGAGCGGTGGCCCGGCTGTAGGCAGCCCGAAGCTGTTCGACATTGAGCCGCGCCCCAGCCAGCATGGCGTCAGCCTGGGACAGCGCAATCCGGTAGGGTTCGGCATCCACCTTGAAAAGCAGGTCGCCGGTCTTCACTGCCGCGTTGTCGGCCACGGCGACTTCCACGATGCGCCCGGCCGCTTCGGAAGCGATCGAGACCTTGGCCTGGCGCAGGTTGGCGTTGTCCGTTTCCTGGTACCGGCCGCCCGTCACCCACACATAGCCGCCGATTGCCGCCAGCGCCAAAGGCAGCGCCGCCATCAGAAGAAAGCGCCTGCCGCGGCGGCGCTTCGGAGCCACCGACGTTTCCACAGCTGGCTTGGGCGCCAGCGCGAGCGGTGGAGTCTTCTCCACCACCGTCACTTCGGCGGCTCCTTCGTCGATTTTTGACACGGCATTCATGATGCTGAACCCTTTGACAGTCTCGTTTGCGTTTCGGCGGGCGTCTCGGCGGCGGAGAGATTTTCCACGATCGTCCTCAAGCCGTGGATCGTCACCCGCCGCTCTTCCTGTGAAAGGCCGGCAAGGGCCTCTTCGAAAACTTCACCCGCAACGGCCTTTACTTCGCCGAAGGTTTTTCGGCTCTTTTCGGTCGGAAAGATCATCCTGACACGCCGGTCCGCGGCGTCTTGCCGCCGCTCGACCCAGCCGCTTTCTTCCATGCGATCGAGCAGGCGCGACACGCTGATCGGCTCAATCTCGAGAAGCTCCGCCAGCCTTGCCTGCGCCACGCCTTCTTCCTTCACCAGCCGCACCATCAGCCGCCACTGCGCTGCCGATAGCCCGTGGGCTGCGCCAAGCGTTTCGAAACGTTTGCGCATCAGCCTCGCGGCGTCGTGGATGAGAAAGCCCAGTCTTTCCGTACCGTCCAAATTCATGAGCTCCATATATTATAAGCGTGCTTATCATTCAAGCGGACGCTCACCGGTTTTTTACCGAACGGGAACTGCTTCCGTGCGTCGCCGGCAAGTCGTGCGTCGGAAAGACCGGGCGTCTCCTTGACTCCGGAAATGTCAGCGACTATTTCACCGCCACGATTAGCACTCGCTATTTGTGAGTGCTAACTCGATGTCCGGTCCGCCGGACGGAGGAACATTCTCAACATCCCCAATTCGAGGATAGAAATATGGCAAAGTCGAAGTTCCGCCCGCTTCATGACCGCGTGGTCGTTCGCCGGGTCGAATCTGAAGAGAAGACCAAGGGCGGGATCATCATCCCCGACACGGCGAAGGAAAAGCCGCAGGAAGGCGAAATTATCGCTGTCGGCTCGGGCGCTCGCGATGAGAGCGGCAAGCTCGTTCCGCTGGATGTCAAGACCGGCGACCGCGTCCTTTTCGGAAAGTGGTCCGGCACCGAAGTGAAGCTCAATGGCGAAGACCTTCTGATCATGAAGGAATCCGACATCATGGGCATCATCGGCTGATTTCCATTCAAATTCGCACCATCCAATCTGAATTCGAGCAAGAGCTCAGGAGTAAAAAATGGCTGCCAAAGACGTAAAATTTTCCCGTGATGCCCGCGAGCGTATGCTGCGCGGCGTCAACATCCTCGCCGACGCAGTGAAGGTCACGCTCGGCCCGAAAGGCCGCAATGTCGTCATCGACAAGTCGTTCGGCGCGCCGCGCATCACCAAGGACGGCGTCACCGTCGCCAAGGAGATCGAGCTTGAGGACAAGTTCGAGAACATGGGCGCCCAGATGGTGCGCGAGGTCGCGTCGAAGACCAACGACATCGCCGGCGACGGCACGACCACCGCGACCGTTCTCGCCCAGGCGATCGTGCAGGAAGGCCACAAGTCTGTTGCCGCCGGCATGAACCCGATGGACCTGAAGCGCGGCATCGACCTTGCTGTCACCGAGGTCGTCGCCCACCTCATCAAGAACGCCAAGAAGATCAAAACCTCGGAAGAAGTTGCCCAGGTCGGAACGATCTCGGCCAATGGCGAAACCTCGATCGGCAAGATGATTGCCGAGGCGATGCAGAAGGTCGGCAACGAGGGCGTGATCACGGTTGAGGAAGCCAAGACCGCCGAGACCGAGCTCGAAGTCGTCGAGGGCATGCAGTTCGACCGCGGCTACCTGTCGCCTTACTTCGTAACCAACCCCGACAAGATGGTTGCGGAACTCGATGATGCCTACATCCTTCTCCATGAGAAGAAGCTCTCCAACCTCCAGGCGATGCTGCCGGTTCTGGAAGCCGTCGTGCAGTCGTCCAAGCCGCTCCTCATCATCTCCGAGGACGTCGAAGGCGAGGCGCTTGCCACGCTCGTCGTCAACAAGCTGCGTGGCGGCCTGAAGATTGCCGCCGTCAAGGCTCCGGGCTTCGGCGACCGCCGCAAGGCCATGCTCGAGGACATTGCGATCCTGACCGGCGGCCAGGTAATTTCGGAAGACCTCGGCATCAAGCTCGAGAACGTCGGCCTGAACATGCTCGGCCGCGCCAAGAAGGTGTCGATCTCCAAGGAAAACACGACGATCGTCGACGGCGCCGGCAAGAAGGCCGAGATCCAGGGCCGTATTGCCCAGATCAAGCAGCAGATCGAGGAAACCACCTCGGACTACGACAAAGAGAAGCTACAGGAACGTCTTGCCAAGTTGGCGGGCGGCGTTGCGGTCATCCGCGTCGGCGGCGCGACGGAAATCGAAGTCAAGGAAAAGAAGGACCGCGTCGACGACGCCCTCAATGCGACCCGCGCGGCCGTGGAAGAAGGCATCGTTCCGGGCGGCGGCGTCGCTCTGCTCCGCGCTTCGCTCGCCATCCGTGCGACCGGTGAGAACTCCGACCAGGCAGCCGGCATCAACATCGTTCGCCGTGCGCTCCAGTCGCCTGCTCGCCAGATTGCCGCGAACGCCGGTGCGGAAGCCTCGATCGTCGCCGGCAAGATCCTGGAAAACAAGGCCGCGACTTTTGGCTTCAATGCCCAGACCGGCGAATATGGCGACATGATTGGCATGGGTATCGTCGACCCGGTCAAGGTTGTCCGCACGGCTCTCCAGGATGCCGCGTCGGTCGCCGGCCTGCTGGTCACCACCGAGGCCATGATTGCCGAGGCTCCGAAGAAGGATTCCGCCGGCGGAATGCCGGGCGGAATGCCCGGCGGCGGCATGGGCGGCATGGACTTCTAAGAAGTCCATAAGCACGCCCATGAACTAAACAATGCTCAAGCCCGACAAGCGGGCTTGAGTGGCGGCATGGAGTTCTAGGAAGTCCATAAAAGCACGCCCATGAACTAAACAATGCTCAAGCCCGACAAGCGGGCTTGAGTGGCGGCATGGACTTCTAAGAAGTCCATAAGCACGCCCATGGACTAAACAATGCTCAAGCCCGCCAGGCGGGCTTGAGTGGCGGCATGGACTTCTAAAAACGAATGATCCCGAAAAGTTCCAGACTTTTCGGACAAGATCATTCGCAAGGAAGTCCAAAAGCTCAGTCTCTAAGGAAGGGCGGCAGTGATGCCGCCCTTTTTCTGTCAGAGCGAGGACCTCAAAAAAAACGAAACCCTGCGGAACCCTTTTGCCGACTGCGCATTATTGCGCTGTTGAAAGCATTCAAGACGGAGCAATCCAGACCGAAAGCATTCAACAAAGAGGCGCCTCCCGCACACCAAAAGGTGCGAGAGGCGCTTTTGTTT
>JBEVEP010000037.1:0-4034 GCA_040512755.1 Mesorhizobium sp. | reverse complement strand
CGATGCAAGCGGAATCGGGGCTGCGTTTACGGGCCTATTTGCTGTAATCGCGCTCGTCAGAAATAATCTTGCCATCGTTCGGGAGTGAACCGGAATCGACGATAATCACGGAGCCGCCTAATGACGTGATTTCGCGCAGCGTTGTTTCAATTGCGGTCACATCCGGCCGCGCGCCTGCTGCCGGCTCAACGTGAAGAGCCATCATGTCGCGCTCTTCGTCCCTGGTCACGATAAGGCGCGCCCGGGCGACTTCCTGGTGACGGCGCAGCAGGTCCGCGATCTGCTTGGGATCGACAAACATTCCCTTTACCTTCGTGCGCTGGTCCGCACGGCCCATCCAGCCGCGAATTCGCACGTTCGTGCGTCCGCACGGTGAACGGCCAGGCAACACCGCCGACAGATCACCGGTACCGAAGCGCACCAGCGGATAGGCCGGGTTGAAGCTGGTGACCACCAGTTCGCCGACTTCCCCTTCGGGGACCGGATCACCGGTTCCCGGACGCACGATTTCTACGATCAGGTTTTCGTTGACGATCATCCCAGGGTTTGGGCCGCCGTCCGCGCCGGCAGTCTCGTATGCAATGACGCCGAAGTCGGCGGTTGCGTAACATTGTAGAACCGCGACGCCGCGCTCAGCGTATTCGGCTCGAAGCGAGGGGAAAAGCGCGCCTGCGGAGACAAGCCCACGCCTGAAACACGATAGGTCTTTGCCGCTTTCTGCCGCACGGTCGAGCATGACTTTCAGGAAATCGGGCGTGCCGCAGTAGACCGAGGGGCGTAGCATGGCAGCGGCATCGATCTGCGCATCGGTGTTTCCTGTGCCGGCCGGAAACACGGTACAGCCAAGGGCGCGAGCGCCTTCGTCGAGAATGAAGCCCCCCGGCGTCATATGGTAGGCGAAAGCGTTGTGAACGACATCGCCGGCGCGGATACCCGCCGCAAAGAAGGCGCGCGCCGAAGACCACGGATCGGCGCCAGGGCCTTGCGGTTCCCACAAGGGTCCGGGTGATTGGAAAATTCGGCCACCCTGGAGTGTGGCGGGATCGGCAAAGCCGCCAAATGGCGGCGATTCGAGCTGAAGCGCCATCAGCTCGGCCTTGTGCAAGACCGGCAGTTGCGCGAGGGCGGCCCGGTCACGGACTGCATTCGGATCGTGTCCGCCGAGCCATTTTGCAAGACCGGGAGCTGCGGCGGTTGCAGTCCTTAGAAACTGCGGAAGCCGGAAGAACAGATCTCGCTCCCGTTCTTCAGGGTCGCGGGTTTCCAGATCGTCGAAAAACGCGCCCATGGCTTCTCCCTTTCGCTTCGGGAGTTATTGCAACGCTTGGCTACCCGCGCAAGCGGGCAGGCCGTACCAGTAGGCGGCTGGGTCTCTAGCTTAGGAGGTCGCCGCCTGGCGGCGGGTCAATACGAATTGCTGGCCCGTTGAGCTGGTGCAGTTCAACTGGCTGGAGGTTGCCATCGAGCAGTTGAAGCTGATTGGAGACTGCCTGATCAGCGACGTTCCGTTGATCGTGACGGTCCGCGCGTCCACCATCTGATAGCTGCCATTGGCAAGTTTGTTGCCCGTGTCGGTCGCGACAGTTTCGAAGACGCCGCCATTGAAACGGGAAACCGCGACGCCATCAGTGCTCAGCCATTCGCCCTCGACACCTCGCGCCCCGCCGAATGGACCTCCACCTGGTCCGCCGCTCATGCAGCCGGCCAGAAACGCAACAGCGGCAATCGAGCCGGCCGTAAACACGAGGCGCGCTTTGTTCATCACTGTAATCCTCTTCTGGGGGACGCACGGCGTTCCATCGCCCGATTTGGCGCGGAAAGCAAGGTGTCCTCTGGCGAGAGGCCGCGAAAATGCCGGGTCGAACAAGGACATATCGCGGCTGGACATGTGCGCCGACTGCCCATGTCGTTTGCGCCGCCGTGCGTTCGGGCAGTCGGGAGGTGGCTGGCCCGCTATCGCAGCAGGATGTTGCGGAACTGCCAGGGATCCTTCTTGTCGATGTCCTCCGGGAACAGGCCGGGACGGCCCTCCAGCGGTGTCCAGTCCGTGTAATAGCCCCTTACGGGACCGAGATAGGGCATCTGAACTTCCAGGCAGCGGCGGTGGTCCATTTCGTCGGTCTCGACGATGCCGGCGTTCGGATTTTCCAGCGCCCAGACCATGCCGGCAAGGACGGCGGAGGTCACCTGCAAGCCCGTCGCGTTCTGATAAGGCGCGAGGTTGCGCGCCTGCTCGAGGGTCAATTGCGATCCGTACCAGTACGCATTCTTGCTATGGCCGTAGAGCAGCACGCCGAGTTCGTCGCAGCCGTCGACCAGCTCATTCTCGTCGAGCACGTGATGGACCGGCTGCGGGTTTCCTGAGGCACCGAACATCTCATGCAGCGAAAGGACCGCGTCGTTGCAGGGATGGTACGCATAGTGGCAGGTGGGCCGATAGGTGACCTTGCCCTTCTTGTCGCGCACAGTGAAATAGTCGGAGATCGAGATCGCCTCGTTGTGGGTGACGAGAAAACCGTATTGGGCGCCCGGCGTCGGACACCAGGTCCGGACGCGCGTATTGGCGCCTGGCTGCTCGAGATAGATCGCGGCCTTCGAGCCAGTCCTGAACTTTTTTGCGTTCTTCGGCGTCCATTTCTCATGCGTGCCCCAGCCGAGTTCGGCCGGCTGCAGCCCTTCGGAAATGAACCCCTCGACCGACCAGGTGTTCAGGAACGTGTTGATGGGCTTCGGCTTCTTGGCGCGCTGGGTGTCGCGCTCTGCAATGTGAATGCCCTTGACGCCAGCCTTCTTCATCAGCTTCGCCCAGCCATCCCGATCGCTGGCGGAAGGCTCTTCGAAATCGAGCTTGAGGTCAGTGGCGAGGGTCACGAGCGCCCGTTTGACGAACCAGGAAACCATGCCCGGATTCGCGCCACAGCAGGAAACCGCTGTGGTTCCGCCTGGATTCTTGCGGATCTCCTCACGCACGGTTTCCCGCAGGGCATAGTTGGTGCGCGATTCGTTGCTGGCCTTGGTGTCGAAATAAAAACCGAGCCACGGCTCGACGACTGTGTCGACATAGAGCACGCCAAGCTTGCGGCAAAGCTTCATCAGTTCGAGCGAGGATGTGTCGACAGACAGGTTGACGCAAAAGCCTTGTCCTGAACCCTTGGTCAGCAGTGGCGTCAGCAGCTTCTTGTAGTTCTTTTTCGTCACGGCCTCCTGCACGAAGGCTATGCCACGCTCATCAAGCAACTTTCTGTCGTGGTCGAGCGGGTCGATGACGACCATCCGCGATTTGTCGAATTTGAAATGACGTTCGATGAGGGGCAGCGTGCCGCGGCCAATCGACCCGAAGCCGATCATGACGATTGGACCGGTGATCTCGCCATGGATCGGCCAATTCGCTCCAGCCATTTCAATACTCCCGTCTTTCGGCGTGATGCCGCCACCCTTGACTGGCGCTAAACCATACTCGGCCTTCACAATAAAGAGAAAAGCACGGCTATGGTTTAAGCCGGCACTGCGATTTCCATGAGCACAGAGATAAGCCGGTCGCGGTCTGCAGTCAGCCCTTTGTAGTCGAGCTGAGCCAAATCGAGGGCCGAGAGCTGGTCCGCAAACGCCATTGCAATGCGCCCGCCATCCGGATGTTCGCTGAGCGCGCGGAGCGGATCGAGACAGATTCGAATCGTGAACAGGATGTCGCGGGAAACCGGAAGCTTCCGAAGCGTCTGCCGTTCAACACGGATAAAGGCTTTCGCCAGGTGTTCGTCACCCGGGAATTTCGACGGTCTGGTTTCGGCGCGCTCGTCGCGCTGCCGGCCAGACAGGGGATGGTAAAGATCATTCCCGGACTGCAGTGTCCAATTGAAGCGCTCGACCGGCTGTTCGACGAGCATATTGTCGAAGATGCGGGTGATGAGGCCGGCATTCCGCGTGCCCGAGCCGAAAGCGGGGACCGGTTCGTGAATGAGTTCAAGCGGCTTGCCAAATTTTTCGGTGAGAGACCATGACGATGGAAAGCAGAGTGAGCCGGCGACGAGACGCCA
>JBEVEP010000033.1:0-7856 GCA_040512755.1 Mesorhizobium sp. | reverse complement strand
TAGCCATCGCCTTGGGGATATTCGGCTGCTCCATGTAGCCGAACTTCATCGTTACCCGCATGAAGAGATCGTTGATCTGCTCCATCTTGACCCGGTCGCTGTCGGGCACCGTTGGTTCCTGAGCTGTCACCACGGAAAGGATGACGTTTTGCTCATGCAGGACCTTGTAGTGCTTCAGGCTGTGCATCAGAGCCGTCGGGGCGCTAGTTGGATCGCTTGTCAGGAAGACCGCCGTTCCGGGCACCAGTTGCGGTGGTTTCTTGACCAATTGCCCCGTGAGGAAGTCGAGAGGGATCTCACTCTTGCGCGTTTTCTCGAAGAGCAGGCGCGTTCCACGGACCCACGTCATCATGACCAGACCCATGATCGCGGCAACGCTGATCGATACCCAGCCGCCATCGGCAATCTTCACCGCGTTGGCCAGGAAGAAGCCGGTGTCGATTGTCCCAAACAGCAGGGTGAGCGCAAGGGCCGCCGCCAAGGTCCATCTCCAGCGCCAACGCATGACCACGAACAGCAGAATCGTGGTGACTAGCATCTCGCCGGTGACGGAAATGCCATAGGCCGATGCCAGCGCGCTGGATTCTCCAAAGCCCACGACCAGCAACATGACGCCGAGCGCGACTAGCAGGTTGACCCGAGGCAGGTAGATCTGCCCCGACTGCATCTCGGACGTATGCTGGATCTCGAAGCGCGGTAGAATACTAAGCTGTACAGCCTGTCGGGTCAGGGAATATGCACCCGATATAACAGCCTGGCTGGCAATGACGGTCGCCGCGGTGGCAAGCACGACCATCGGCACCAGCGACCAACCCGGCAGCATCTCGAAAAATGGATTATGCGGCGTCCCGCCATGGGCCAGAATGAATGCGCCCTGCCCGAAATAATTCAGCAACAAGCTTGGAAAAACGATCGCCAGCCATGCGATAACGATCGGACGACGCCCAAAATGGCCTAAATCCACATAGAGAGCTTCCGCACCTGTCACGGCGAGAAACACCGCGCCGATCGTGACAAAAGCCACGTCGGGTTGCCCCACGAGATAGGCAGCCGCGTAGTATGGGTTAACCGCGAAGACGACTGTCGGGTCATCCGCAATATGAGACACACCGGCCAGTCCAATCGCCAGGAACCAAAGAGCGGTAACCGGTCCGAAAACAGTCGCGACGCTGCCCGTCCCGAAACGCTGAACGGAAAACAGGGCTGCCAGAATGACAAGGGTGATCGGCACGACATAGGGATCGAACGCCGGCGTCACAACTTTCAGGCCTTCCACGGCCGACAGGACGGAAATTGCAGGCGTTATGATCGCATCACCGAAAAACAGCGCGGCGCCGCAAATGCCGATCGTGAGGATTGCCCCCGCGGCGCGCGGATAGGCGCTGCGCGCCAACGCCATCAGGGAAAGTGTGCCGCCCTCGCCTTTGTTATCGGCTCGAAGCACGAACACCACGTACTTGATCGTGACGATCACTGTCAGTGCCCAAACGATCAGCGAAAGGACGCCAAGCACGTCGGATCGGGACGCGACTCCGCCGCCCGATGACGCATGCAGAGCTTCCCGGAAGGCATAGATCGGGCTGGTGCCGATGTCACCGTAAACCACCCCGAGAGCGCCAATCATCAAAACAGACAGGCTATGCTGGCGGGGCGAATCCTGGACTGCCGGTTGCGCGCTGAGTTCAGCGCGGCTGCCCGCGTCGGGACTGGCCATGATGTGACTACTCCATCCAGAACTGGCGGGCTGCGATAGTCCCGTTACAACGCAAAAGCAATGGGTCTCGTTGCGTCAATCATCGCACTCGGGTCCTCCATATCATCCTCCAGCCGATGCCTTGAGGAACCGCCGAACCGTTTCCGCCATCCCATATTCGAGAGCGTCGGCTGTCAAGCCGTGGCCGATCGAGACTTCCGCGAGCGCCGGAATTCGCCGGGCCAGCGCCGGAAGGTTGGCGACGGTCAGATCGTGCCCGGCGTTGACCGCAAGCCCCGCCGAAAGCGCGGCATCCGCCGTTTTTCCGAGCTTTTCCAGTTCGTTGGCGGCCTTTGTTGAATCATTGTAGAAGGAACCGTAAGGACCTGTGTAAAGTTCGATCCTGTCGGCGCCCGTGTCAGCGGCCGCCTGAATTTGGCTGGGATTGGGGTCAGAGAAGAGCGAAACCCTAAATCCCCCCTTCTTCAGTCGTTTGACAATTGGCGTCAGGAAATCCGTCTGCCGCATGAAGTCCCAGCCATGGTCGGACGTCGCCTGGGCGGGGTCGTCCGGAACAAGCGTCACCTGGTCGGGTTCGTTCTTTTCGACCAGACGCAGGAAATCTTCGGTCGGATAACCTTCGATGTTAAACTCCGCAGTCGGGAATTCATCGTCGATCAGAGCCCTGATCTCGGGCAGGTCTGAGTGTCGCGTATGGCGTTCGTCCGGGCGGGGATGCACTGTCAGTCCATGCGCCCCAGCAGCGAGCGCGATGCGCCCGAGGCCGGTCAGACTTGGCCAGGGCAGGTCGCGCCGGTTGCGAAGCATGGCTATTGCATTGAGGTTGACAGAGAGTTTGGCGGGCATAGGTCTGACCTGACGACAAAGGATTGCAGAGGCAGGTATAGTGGCTTTGGCGGGAACGCACAGCGTGATTTGTTGCTGGAGCCGGGGAACCAGCACACAAAGGACCTCGAAGGTTCAAGGATGAAGGCAATCGACCCCTTGCCTGCGATCCGCCGGATCGACACCGACCGAAGCGATCTCTGCGCGCTCGAAATTGTCGGCCACTTTACCGCGAACGATTTGGAGAATGCGTACGGACTGCTTGAGGCGGCTTACGCGGAGAACGACAAGGTCGATCTCCTGGTTCGCATAACGCAATATGATGGGTTCGACTGGGGGGCGGTCTTGAATGAAGCAACCATTCGAGGCAAAGCCCAGGCGCTTCGCCACATACGCAAATATGCGGTCGTGGGTGGCCCAGTCTGGATGCGGGCCGTGCTCACAGCATTCGGCCCGTTGACATCGGTCAAGACACGGCATTTCCGCAGTTCCAATGAAGCTCGCGCATGGGAATGGATCGGTGGCGCGGAAAAGCCGACGGAGACGTAGCGCCCGGCTACCGCACGACAGTCAGCCGCTCGGCTGCCCGTGTGATGGCGGTGTATAGCCAGCGCTGTCGTGTCTCCTTGAACGCCCAGCTTTCGTCGAAGAGCACGATGTCATCCCATTGTGAACCCTGGGCCTTGTGCACCGTCAGCGCATAGCCATAGTCAAAATCGTCGAAGCGTTTCTTCTGGGTCCACGGGATATCGGCGTCGGGATCTTCAAAGGCCGTCTTCAAGAGCTTGATCTTGGCGACACCGCGTTCCGGATCGTCCTCCTCCGGAGACACGAGCAGGTTGATCCCCGGCTTCACGGTTTCGCGCGAGGAAGTCATCACCTTCCAAAGCGATCCGTTGAGGAGACCTTTTGCCGGGTCGTTCCTCAGGCAAACCAGCTTGTCGCCGGCCTGCGGAAAGGAAGCCGTAAAGCCCTTGAGCTCGCGAAGCCTCTGGTTATAGCGCCGCCGAGTGCGGTTCGTGCCGACCAGCACCTGATCGGCGTTGAGCACCAGTTCCCGGGTGACCTCATCCCGGCCGATAACTTGTGCCGTGCCATAATCGCCGCGCATGAACTCCCTGCCCTCACGGACGTCGAGCGCAAGGCGGATGATCGGGTTGTCACGAGCTTGCCGATGGATGTCTGTCAGCAGGAAGTCCGGCTCGTGATCGGTAAAGAACCCGCCGCCTGAAATCGGCGGCAGCTGACCCGGATCGCCAAGCACGAGGATCGGTGTGCCGAACGACATCAGATCACGGCCGAGTTCTTCATCCACCATCGAACATTCGTCGATGATGACAAGCTTTGCACGTGCCACCGGGCTTTGCCGGTTCAGAGAAAAGGTCGGGGAGATCGATGTCTTCCCGGTCGCCTCGTCGGACACTGCTTCCTCGCCGCGCGGCCGATAGATCAATGAGTGGATCGTGCGCGCATTGACGGCGCCCTTCGAACGCAAGACCTGCGCGGCCTTGCCGGTAAAGGCGGCAAACTGAACCTGCCCGTCAACATGCTCGGCGAAATAGCGGGCAAGCGTTGTCTTTCCTGTTCCGGCGTAGCCGAAAAGGCGGAAGACTTGCGGCTTGCCGGCCTTCAGCCAGCGCGCAACCGCCTTCAGCGCCTCGTCCTGTTGTGGAGACAGTTCCATCCGTCCGAGAGACAGGATTCGCGCAAGTAGCGCAAGAGCCAGACAGTTGAGGCGATACCGGCGGGAAGCTCCCTCAGCCTATCGCCGCAACCAAGCCCCGGTTTGAGTCTCCCTGAGCTCCTTGAAATGCATCTTCAGCGGAGTGTGGTCATCGACGATGTTGGCCTGGAAGCCGATCGGCACGCGTCCCCTGCGAACATAGAAGCCTGCCGCCAAGCCGCGCGGGCCAGCTACCTAACCATCGGAATGAGTGTCGCAGCCAACGATACACCCATGGCAATGTTGAACCATTTCAACCGCAACGGATCGGAAAGAAACCCGCGCAGCGCCACGCCAAAGCCGGCCCATGTGGATACGGATGGAAAATTCACGGCAGCGAATGCCGCTCCGACGATAAGGACCGACAGGAACGGCGCAGTGGAGTCTGAATAAACTGCCATCGCGGTGACAGCCATAACCCAGGCCTTGGGGTTGACCCATTGAAATGCTGCGGCCTCCAGGAACGTCATCGGCCGGGCCTTGTGGTCGCCATCCTTTCCCATCGTCCGCGACGTGGCGATCTTCCACGCAAGATAGAGAAGATACGTGCCGCCTAAGACCTTGAGCACCGTGTGCAAGACGGGATAGGCCGTGAGCACCGCGCCGAGGCCGAAGCCTACTGCAAGCAGCAGACCCAGGAAGCCGATAGCAATGCCGAACATGTGCGGGATTGTCCGCACGAACCCAAAATTCACACCGGACGCCAGCAGCATGAAATTGTTCGGCCCCGGCGTGATTGAGGTGACGAAGGCATAGATAAGGAGTGCCAAAAAGACGTCGGACGACATGAGCCCCGATCTTACACGTTGGAAGTGGCGCTTAAGGAAAAGGGACTGACGTTACATCCCTTGCGAACCGCGGTTCATCGCGGCCACGCCGGTTCGGCAGACCTCAACGAGCCCAAGCGGCTGCATGATCGATATGAACTGCTCGATCTTGGATACCTTGCCGGTGATCTCAAAGATGAAGTGTTCGGTATTGGCGTCTATCACATTGGCGCGGAATGCTTCGGCGAGCCGCAGCGCCTCAACGCGTGCGTCGCCAGTACCCGTTACCTTTACCAGCGCCAGTTCGCGCTCCAGCGGCTTGTCCTGGCCCAGTTCCAGCGCGCGCACCGATAGATCGACGACGCGATGAACGGGCACGATACGCTCGAGCTGATGTTTGATCTGTTCGAGCACGTGCGGGGTTCCGCGTGTCACGATGGTGATGCGCGACAGGTGCTTCTCATGTTCGGTCTCGGAAACCGTCAGGCTTTCAATGTTGTAGCCGCGCCCGGAGAACAGGCCTATCACGCGCGCCAGCACGCCCGGCTCGTTGTCGACCAGAACCGACAGAGTATGGATTTCCGGCGTTTCCGTTTCTTTGGCGATGAAGTAAGCGGAACCGGTCGGTTGAAGGTGGGCGGACATTAGCAAGCTCTTCAGTTGGGCGTTGTTGCCGTTGGGGGCATTGTTGCGGAACAACGACTTTGCGGGCCGTCGCGCCCTTCAGATATGCTTCACACCAGTTCCCGGCCCTTGGCGTCGATGGCGTTGGCTACTGCCTCGTCTGTTGCCTCATCAGGCAGCAGCATTTCGTTGTGCGCCTTGCCGGATGGGATCATTGGGAAGCAGTTGGCCAGATTCGCCACGCGGCAGTCAAAGATCACCGGCTTTTTCACCGAGATCATCTCCTTGATTGCATCGTCGAGATCGCCCGGCTTTTCGCAGCGGATGCCGTGCCCGCCATAAGCTTCGGCCAGCTTCACGAAATCGGGCAGCGCTTCGGTATAGGAATGCGAGAGCCGGTTGCCGTGGAGAAGCTGCTGCCACTGGCGCACCATTCCCATGTACTGATTGTTCATGATGAAAATCTTGATCGGCGCGTCGTATTGGACGGCCGCGCTCATCTCCTGCATCGTCATCAGAACCGAGGCATCGCCGGCGATGTCGATCACCAGCGCCTCGGGATGGGCGATCTGCACGCCGAGCGCCGCGGGCAGGCCGTAGCCCATCGTGCCCAGGCCGCCGCTGGTCATCCACCGGTTCGGCTTCTCGAAGCCGTAGTGCTGCGCCGCCCACATCTGATGTTGGCCCACTTCAGTGGTGATGTAGGTGTCGATGTCCTTGGTCAGCGCATAGAGCCGTTGGACCGCATATTGCGGCATGATCACGTCGTCATTGGGCTTGTAGGCAAGGGAATCGCGGGCGCGCCATTTCGCGATCTGTTCCCACCAAGGATAGAGCGCCTTCTTGTCGGCCCGGGCGGTCGCACGCCATAAGCGCACCAGGTCTTCAAGGACCCGGCCCACGTCGCCCAGAATGCCGATATCGGCGCGAACGTTCTTGTTGATCGAGGATGGGTCGATATCGACGTGGATTTTCTTGGAATTGGGCGAAAACGCATTCAGGCGTCCGGTGATGCGGTCATCGAACCGCGCTCCAATGCACAGCATCACATCACAATCATGCATCGCCATGTTGGCTTCGTAGGTGCCATGCATGCCGAGCATACCGAGCCAGCTCTTGCCGCTGGCCGGATAGGCGCCAAGCCCCATCAATGTGGAAGTGATCGGAAATCCGGTGAGATCGACCAGTTCCCGCAGCAAGTAGCTCGCCTCGGTCCCGGAGTTGATGACGCCACCTCCGCTGTAGATGATTGGCCTTTTTGCCTCGGCCATCAGTGCGACAGCCGCCCTCACCTTATCCAAGTCGCCCTGGATTTTGGGTTGGTAGCTGGTCCGCGGAGCAGTCTGCGGCGGCGTGTACATGCCCTTGGCAAACTGGACATCCTTGGGAATATCCACGACCACAGGCCCCGGCCGCCCTGTTGTGGCGATGTGAAATGCCTCATGAATGATGGCCGAAAGCTCGCTGACATCCTTCACCAGCCAGTTATGCTTGGTGCAAGGCCGCGTGATGCCAACAGTGTCGCACTCCTGGAAGGCGTCGGACCCGATCAGCGTTGTCGGAACCTGACCGGTGATGCAGACGAGTGGGATGGAATCCATCAAGGCGTCCTGCAGTGGGGTCACCGCATTTGTAGCGCCCGGTCCCGAGGTCACCAGCATGACGCCCGCCTTTCCGGTCGAGCGGGCATAGCCTTCCGCCGCATGCCCCGCTCCCTGCTCGTGGCGGACGAGGATGTGCTGCACATCGTCCTGCTGGAACAGTTCATCATAGATCGGGAGAACAGCGCCGCCCGGATAGCCGAAGACATGCTTGACGCCATTATCCTTGAGAGCCTGGATCACCATCTCCGCGCCCGACATCTCGCGTCGGCCGTTCTCATCCTGTCGGTTGCTCATCGATCTGTCCCGTTTCCTTCGCCCACTGGCGACGCTGGTCGTTTAGCCCTGTTTGAGCCAATAAAAAAGGCCCCCGAAGGAGCCTGGTTGCGCATGGGAGGACATCGCCCGGCGGTCACACCGCCTTGCCCACGCGCCTTCCTACTACGAGAATGAGATTCTGTTTCATGGCTGCGGACATTAAGGGCTGATCCTCGCGGCTGTCAATCGACCATTCGCACGTAAACCTGCAGGGACAAACTATCTTGAAATGGCGTGAGCGTTGTGGCGGGCTCGTCGCCGGTGCGACTTGATGGCAGCGATCC
>JBEVEP010000018.1:0-24267 GCA_040512755.1 Mesorhizobium sp. | reverse complement strand
CATAAGCGAGCGCCTCGTGTGCCTGGATCTCGCGGCGAAGCGCGAAGACCATCGTCACCGCCGGATTGAAATGCGCACCCGAAATCGGCCCGAGAAGCGTGATCAAGACCACCAGGATTGCCCCGGTTGGCAGGGTGTTGCCGAGCAATGCAAGCGCAGTGTCGTCGGTGAGCTTGTCGGCCAGGATGCCGGAACCGACGACGGTTGCCACCAGCAACCCCGTGCCCAGCGCTTCTGCTGTAAGTCGCCGCAAGAGGTCAAAGGTCACGCGTCAGCCCGCCTTCGGCAATGTGCGGCCGATCTCGTCCAGCCGCTTCTGCAAGGCCAGGCGATCGAGCGAGGCAAGCGGCAGGCTTGTGAAGACCGAGATGCGATTGTTCATCATCCGATACGTGTCGGCGAAAGCCAAATGCTTCTCGGCGTCCGTCCCTTCGACGGCAGCCGGGTCGGGCACGCCCCAAAGCGCCGTCATCGGCTGGCCGGGCCAGACAGGGCACGCTTCTGCGGCTGCGCTGTCGCAAACCGTAAAGACGAAATCCATCTCGGGCGCGTCGGGGTTGGCGAACTCGTCCCAACTCTTCGACCGGGCGAATGATGTATCGTGGTTCATCGTCTTCAGAAGCTGGAGCGCGTAAGGATGCACCGTTCCCTTCGGCTGCGAACCCGCCGAATAGGCAATGAACCGGCCTTTGCCGACCCGGTTGAGGATGGCCTCGGCTATGATGGATCGGGCGGAATTTCCGGTGCACAGGAACAGAACATTGAAGACGTGTTCGCTCACGGCGACTTCCTCCCCTAACAATCACAGGTGACGGCATCGATGACCGGGCGGCAAAGTTCCGGCGAGCCGTTACAGCAGTCTTCCATCAGGTAAGCCAGAAGGTCGCGGAATCCGCTCATGTCGGCGACGTAGCGGACGATCCGGCCGTCGCGCTCGGCCCGCACCAGTCCTGCATGCTCGAGCACCTTGAGGTGCGCGGACATCGTGTTCGGCACCGTGCCCAATCGTGATGCGACCCCACCGGCCGGAATGCCTTTGCTACCCGCCTTCACGAGCAGTCGGAACACCTCCAGCCGTGTGTCCTGACCAAGTGCTGCAAGCGCCGCGAGCGCCGATTTCTTGTCCATCTATCCAATATTCCAGAATCGTCAGTGTTTATGGATGCAACAGATGACGTTGATGTGACAGGAGGCGGCGCGGATCTCCGATCTAAAGCCTCACCTGCAGTAGCCGCTCGATCCTAGCTTCGTTGAGTGCGAGTGGAGGCAACCACCGGATGCGGCGATCCCCCCATGATCCATGCCAGATTGGCAGCCAGCCGAAGTAAATAAACCTGCGAGTACAGCAAGCGCGAGGAGTTGCTTCATGACGGTTCTCCTACAGCGGGACAGCCATTCAAACATCCTGAAGAAGGTCATGACAACCAACCTTCACGCTTCCCCAGACGCGGACGAAGTCGAAACAGCCTACCAGAGGCAGCTCCATCTCTCACTTACAACTGGTTAGACGAGGGACCGGTCTCCACGGCAGAAACCTCAAGGCGTCCCGATCTGCAACGGGCCACTCTCCAGCTGACACTTCAGGCGCAGCTTCAAACAAAGAAAAAGCCGGGCAAGCCCGGCTTTTGAAGCAGTGTCTAAACGACGATCAATTGACCGCGTCCTTGAGGCCCTTGCCGGCCGAGAACTTCGGCACCGTACGCGCCGGAATCTTGACCTCGGCGCCCGTCTGCGGATTGCGGCCGGTCGAGGCTGCCCGCTTCGAAACGCTGAAATTGCCGAAGCCGACAAGCCGGACATCCCCACCCTTCTTCAGCTCTCCGGTGATGACAGCAAATACCGCATCGACCGCAGCCTGCGCGTCGCCCTTGGAAATTTTCGCCGTTTCGGCGACGGCGGATGCAAGTTCGTTCTTGTTCATAAAGTAAATCCTTCCATGTGAAGACCGGACAAACGACTCAACCGGCAGGAAACGGACTCTAGAAACAGTTGTTCCCCGAACCAAGATGGAAACCCCGGTAGAGTCGTCAAATTCCTTGGTTTTCCTTTATTTTTCAACAAAAAGCCGGGCTCGAAAGCCCGGCTTCTCTCATAAGTAGTCATTAATGAGACTTAGTGTGCCAAAGTTGTCGCACTCACATCCTCTGCCACGTCGGTCTTGGTGGCCGGCGTTTCCACCGGCTCCACCCACTCGATCGGCTCCGGCATACGCACAAGCGCGTGCCGCAACACTTCACCGACGCGACTGACCGGAATGATCTCCAACCCGCTCTTCACATTGTCGGGGATCTCGGCAAGGTCCTTGGCATTCTCTTCGGGGATCAGCACCTTCTTGATACCGCCGCGAAGCGCAGCCAGGAGCTTCTCCTTGAGGCCGCCGATGGGCAGCACCCTGCCCCGCAACGTGATCTCGCCGGTCATCGCCACGTCCGCACGCACCGGAATGCCGGTCATCACCGATACGATCGCGGTCGCCATAGCCACGCCAGCCGACGGGCCGTCCTTGGGGGTCGCACCCTCCGGCACGTGGACATGGATATCGCGCTTGTCGAAGATCGGCGGCTCGATCCCGAAGTCGATCGCTCTCGACCGGACATAGGATGCGGCGGCCGAAATCGACTCCTTCATAACTTCTTTCAGGTTGCCCGTAACGGTCATGCGGCCCTTGCCAGGCATCATGACACCCTCGATGGTCAGCAGTTCGCCGCCCACCTCAGTCCAGGCAAGTCCGGTCACCACGCCAACCTGATCATCCGACTCGACCTGACCGTAGCGGAAGCGAGGCACGCCGAGATAGTCATCCAGGTTCTCCGCGGTGATCTTCACCGACTTCTTCTTGGTCCGCAGGATTTCCGTGACGGCCTTGCGCCCAAGCTTCATCAGCTCGCGCTCGAGGTTACGGACGCCTGCTTCACGCGTGTAGGTCTGGATGATGCCGCGCAAAGCGTCATCGGCCAGGGAGAATTCCTTTGGCTGAAGCGCGTGGTCGCGAATTGCCTTCGGCAGCAGGTGCCGCTTGGCGATTTCAACCTTCTCGTCTTCCGTGTAGCCCGCGATCCGGATGATCTCCATGCGGTCCATCAGGGCCGGCGGTATGTTTAGCGTATTCGCCGTGGTCACGAACATCACGCTCGACAGATCGTATTCGACCTCCAGATAGTGGTCCATGAACGTCGAATTCTGCTCCGGATCCAGCACCTCCAGCAGCGCCGACGACGGATCGCCACGGAAGTCCATGCCCATCTTGTCGATCTCATCGAGCAGGAAGAGCGGATTGGACTTCTTCGCCTTCTTCATCGACTGGATGACCTTGCCGGGCATCGAGCCGATATAGGTGCGGCGGTGTCCGCGGATTTCGGCTTCGTCACGCACGCCGCCGAGCGCCATCC
Organism: Mesorhizobium sp.; assembly: GCA_040512755.1. Taxonomy (GTDB): domain Bacteria; phylum Pseudomonadota; class Alphaproteobacteria; order Rhizobiales; family Rhizobiaceae; genus JBEVEP01. The sequence goes on along the minus strand of JBEVEP010000018.1, from coordinate 20,878 downwards.
GGATGAATTCGCGGCCGGTGGCCCTGGCGATCGACTTGCCGAGCGATGTCTTGCCCACGCCGGGAGGGCCGACGAGGCAGAGGATCGGGCCCTTCAGCTTCTTCTGGCGGCTCTGGACGGCCAGGTACTCGACGATGCGGTCTTTGACCTTGTCCAGGCCATAGTGATCGGTGTCGAGAACGTTCTGAGCGAAATCGAGGTCATGCTTGATCTTCGAGTTCTTGCCCCATGGGATCGAGAGCAGCCAATCGAGATAGTTGCGCACCACAGTCGCTTCAGCGGACATCGGCGACATCGTCCGAAGCTTCTTCAGTTCAGCTTCCGCCTTCTCGCGGGCCTCCTTGGTGAGCTTCGTCTTCTTGATGCGATCCTCGATCTCGGCAGCCTCGTCGCGGCCGTCCTCGCCCTCGCCGAGTTCCTTCTGGATCGCCTTCATCTGTTCGTTGAGGTAGTACTCACGCTGCGTCTTCTCCATCTGGCGCTTGACGCGCGAGCGGATGCGCTTCTCGACCTGCAGCACGGAGATTTCGGCTTCCATGAAGCCCATGGCCTTCTCAAGCCGCTCCTTCACGGAAAGCGTGCTGAGCATCTCCTGCTTCTCGGGGATCTTGATCGCGAGATGCGAGGCGATGGTATCGGCCAATTTCGAATAGTCGTCGATCTGGCTGGCGGCGCCCACCACTTCGGGCGAAATCTTCTTGTTCAGCTTTACGTAATTCTCAAAATCGGCAACCACCGAGCGTGCAAGCGCCTCGACCTCGACTTCCTCATCGTCGGGCTCGCCCAAGACCACGGCATTGGCCTCGTGAAAGTCTGCGCGTTCTGTAAATGACTGAATCTTGGCGCGCGCTGTACCTTCGACGAGCACCTTTACGGTTCCATCGGGAAGCTTCAGGAGCTGAAGCACATTCGCCAGCGTGCCGATGTCGTAGATCGCACCCGGCTCCGGATCGTCGTCGGCAGCGTTCATCTGGGTTGCGAGAAGGATCTGTTTCTCCGCGCCCATCACTTCTTCCAGCGCCTTGATCGATTTCTCGCGCCCTACGAAAAGCGGCACGATCATGTGCGGGAACACGACGATGTCGCGCAACGGGAGGACCGCGAAAACGCCGTCGCCGGAAGACCTGGTTATTTTGGCCATTGTCCAACCTTTCATTTCGCGGCCGCCCATGGCCAACCGCGACTCATATTAACGGTCGCGAACCAATCCGCCTACCTGCCCGTTCGGATAACGGAAAGTTTTGAGCACGGAATTCGGCCCCGACTTTACTCCGGTTAGTTGGCGTCGATCCTGTCAAAGATCAAGAGCGAAAGCATACACCCGTTCGCCCGGTCGGTTAGCCTGCTTGGGTAACCCCACTAACACCAACGGCGCCTTCAGGCGCCGTTGTCGAGGGCTTAGGCGCTGACGCTGCCCTTTTCTTTTTCGGCATAGATGTAAAGCGGTCTGGCACTGCCGGAAACCACTTCTTCCGAGATTACGACTTCCTGAACGCCGTCGAGCGCCGGCAGCTCGAACATGGTGTCCAGCAAAATGGCCTCCATGATCGACCGCAGGCCGCGCGCGCCGGTCTTGCGCTCTATCGCACGCTTGGCGATTGCGCTGAGCGCATTCTCATGGAACGTCAGGTCGACATTCTCCATCTCGAACAGCCGCTGGTACTGCTTGACCAGCGCATTCTTCGGTTCGGTCAGGATCTGGACAAGCGCCTCTTCGTCGAGGTCTTCCAGCGTGGCCAGAACGGGCAGACGGCCTACGAATTCCGGGATAAGGCCGAACTTCAACAGATCTTCCGGCTCGACCTGACGGAATAGTTCACCGGTGCGGCGATCCTCGGGCGAAGCCACCGTCGCGCTGAAACCGATCGAGGTCTTGCGGCCGCGATCGGAGATGATTTTGTCCAGCCCCGCGAAGGCGCCACCGCAAATAAAGAGGATATTGGCCGTATCGACCTGCAGGAATTCCTGCTGCGGGTGCTTCCGACCGCCCTGCGGCGGCACCGAGGCCACTGTCCCTTCCATGATCTTCAACAGCGCCTGCTGCACGCCCTCGCCCGACACGTCGCGCGTGATCGACGGATTATCAGATTTCCTGGAGATCTTGTCGATTTCGTCGATGTAGACGATGCCGCGCTGCGCGCGCTCGACATTGTAATCGGCCGACTGCAGGAGTTTCAGGATGATGTTCTCGACGTCCTCGCCAACATAGCCGGCCTCGGTCAGCGTAGTCGCGTCAGCCATGGTGAAGGGCACATCGATGATGCGGGCCAGCGTCTGCGCGAGCAGCGTCTTGCCGCAGCCTGTCGGGCCGATCAGGAGGATGTTAGACTTCGCCAGCTCGACATCGTTGTTCTTGCCGGCATGAGCAAGGCGCTTGTAGTGATTGTGGACGGCAACCGACAATACGCGCTTGGCATAGGGTTGGCCGATCACATAGTCGTCCAGCACTTTCAGGATTTCCTGCGGGGTCGGCACGCCCTCACGGGACTTCACCATCGAGGTCTTGTTCTCCTCGCGGATGATGTCCATGCAGAGTTCGACGCATTCATCGCAGATGAATACGGTCGGACCGGCGATCAGCTTGCGCACCTCATGCTGGCTCTTGCCGCAGAACGAGCAGTAGAGCGTATTCTTGGAGTCGCCGCCGCTGTTGCTGACCTTGCTCATATTTCAGTCCCTTTCAGTGCCGCCGACCCGGTCGTCTGGCTGCGGCTGAATAGCAATCTATGGCGGGAATCCGCCGCCGCCAACTGAAAGTTGGCCCCCACGCAAGCGCATTTCCAGACCAGGTACAGTTCAGGAAACGCGTCGTTAATCTCCGGCAGCCCCAATAAAAGCTAAGCCGTCGAAACTCAACAGACGCTTAACGTAGGATGCCAGACGCCCGGTGGAAACACCAAAATGTGACAGAAATGCCGCAGAATCGGTCAAAATGCGACACCTGCAACAAGCCGCCACTACGAGGTCAAAGCGCCGTGACGCCTTCGATTGCCTCGCGCGATGAAATCACCTTGTCGATAATGCCGAATTCCTTGGCCTCGTCGGAGGTCATGAAGTGGTCACGGTCGAGCGTCCGCTCGATCGTGTCGTAGTCACGCCCGGTGTGCTTCACATAAACTTCATTGAGGCGCCGCTTCATCTTGATGATGTCCTGCGCGTGGCGCTCGATGTCGGAAGCCTGACCCTGGAAGCCGCCCGACGGCTGATGCACCATGATTCGCGCGTTCGGCGTCGCAAACCGCATGTCCTTTTCCCCGGCACAGAGAAGCAACGATCCCATGGATGCGGCCTGCCCTATGCAGAAGGTGGAGACCGGCGGCTTGATGAACTGCATGGTGTCGTAGATCGCCATGCCGCTCGTCACCACGCCGCCAGGCGAGTTGATGTAGAGGGAAATTTCTTTCTTCGGGTTCTCGGCTTCGAGGAAGAGAAGCTGCGCACAGACCAGTGTCGCCATCCCGTCCTCCACCGGGCCGGTGATGAAGATGATGCGCTCCTTGAGCAGCCGGGAGAAAATATCGAAAGCCCGCTCGCCGCGATTGGTCTGTTCGACGACCATCGGCACGAGATTCATATATGTTTCAGCGGGGTGCTTCATAGGTTGGCCTTTTCGGGAGGATTTCAGCACCTGAGGGGCTGAATCGGTTGTTCCGTCTTTCTTTCTAAATAGGATGCCCGATCCCGTTCGCGCAAGGCCAGCCAATCAGCCTATCGACCTTGTGTCTTGGCAAATCCGAATTCGTTTGCGTGGCGCCGGCGGTCTGGCGCCATTCGGGCAAGCCGCGCTAATGATCCATGATGGATAAGTTGATGCCTCCTCCTTACCTCCGCTTCGATGCCGCGACGCGCCGGTTGCGGCTCGATCCGCACGAGGAAAGTTTCGTCCAGAATCCCTACGAGGCATATGCCTGGCTGCATTCGCGCGGCAGCATGTTCTTCTGGGAGGACTTCGGCTTCTGGTGCGCTGGCGGTTTCGACGAGGTCAGCCGCCTGCTTCGCGACCGCCGCTTCGGACGGCAGAATCCCGCCGGCGTTCCCGACAGCCGAGGGATTGGACAGGATCGTTCCCACCTCGCAGCCTTCGATGCCATTGAGGCGAATTCCATGCTGGAGCTCGAGCCGCCGGCGCACACGCGATTGCGCATGCTGGTCAACCGCGCCTTCGTTTCGCGTCAGGTCGAACGGCTCCGCCCGCGCGTCGAAAGCCTGGCAAACGAGCTGATCGACCGGTTCGAGCCGGATGGCGAAACCGACCTCTTGCCCGCCTTCGCCTCGCCGTTGCCCATCACGATCATCGCCGAAATGCTTGGCGTGCCGGTCGAGATGGGGCCGCAACTGCTCGACTGGTCGCATCAGATGGTTACGATGTACATGCACGGCCGCACGCGCGAGACCGAGGATCGCGCCAATGAGGCGGCGCGCGCTTTCTCGGAATTCATCCGCGGCTATGCCGCCGACAGGCGAAAGAAGCCGGGGGATGACCTGTTGAGCCTGCTGCTCTCGGCTCAGGAGGACGGCCAGAAGCTCAATGAAGACGAACTCGTCTCCTCCACGATCCTGCTGCTCAACGCCGGGCATGAGGCAACTGTCCATCAGACCGGCAATGCGGTCCGCACGCTGCTTGGTCAGGGCGGTGACCTTCGCCGGTTCTTTGCAACGCCGGAGGCAACTGCTGCGACAGTTGAGGAATGCCTTCGCTTCGACGCGCCGCTGCACATGTTCACGCGCTACGCCTATGAGGAAATGGACGCCGGCAACGGCGCAATCATAAGGCAGGGCGAGCAGATTGGCTTGCTGCTCGGCTCAGCCAATCATGATCCGCGCGCCTTTGTCGGACCGGACCGATTCAATCCCGGCCGAACCGACCAGAAGAACGTTTCATTCGGCGCCGGCATCCACTTCTGTATCGGCGCGCCGCTTGCCCGGCTCGAGCTTCAGGTTGCGCTCAAGGTCCTGTTCGACCGGCTGCCCCGGTTGCGGCTGGCCGAAAAACCGCGCTATCGCGACACCTATCATTTCCACGGGCTGGAGACGCTGCGGGTCAACTTCTGACAAGCCACACCCCTGGAGCGCCCCTGGGCCTGTTAAGATTCAGGTCAGGCCGCGCCGAAAATGGTGGATTTCGAGAACCGGAACGGAGCGTACTTTGAGTACGTGAGTACCGGAAGCGCAGAAAACCGCCATTTGCAGGCCGGCATCACCTGAATCTCAACAGGCCCTCGCCATCCGTCAAACCCGGACCACATACTCCTTCCGCGTCGTTTCGATCACTTCCCAGCTTCCCTTGAAGCCGGGACGCAGGATGAAGGAGTCGCCTGCTTTCAGGGTCCTCGCCTCGCCACCCTCTTCCGTGACGATCGAGACGCCTGACAGGATGTGGCAGAACTCCCACTCGTCATATTCGATACGCCACTTGCCGGGGGAGGATTCCCAGATGCCGGCGTAAAGGCCTTCGCCTGCCTCCTCCACGTTCCAGGTCCGGAACTTGGGATCGCCCGCAATCACTCTTTCGGGAGCAGGCGCTCCCGGTTCCGCTTCGGTGCCCGCAATGGTGATCGGTCGGAAATGGGAGACGTACATCTTCACTCTATCCTGGCCAGCGCCTGTTCGAGGTCCGCGATGATATCCTCGACATTTTCAATGCCCACGGAAAGCCGGACGACATCCGGGCCCGCGCCTGCCGCTATCTTCTGTTCGTCGGAAAGCTGCCGGTGCGTGGTCGATGCCGGGTGGATGATCAGCGATTTCGTGTCGCCGATATTGGCGAGGTGCGAGAATAGCTCGACCGATTCCACAAGTCTTATGCCGGCCGGATAGCCGCCCTCGAGGCCGAACGTGAAGACGGATCCGGCGCCGAGCGGCGAGTATTTCCTTTGCAACGCGTGGTTCCTGTCGCTCGGAAGTCCGGGATACGAGACCCAGGCGATCTTGTCCTGCCTGGAAAGCCATTCGGCAACCTTCTGCGCGTTGTCAGAGTGGCGCTGCATCCTGAGCGGCAGCGTTTCCAGCCCAGTGAGAATGAGAAATGCGTTGAATGGCGATATCGCCGGACCGAAATCCCGCAATCCGAGGACCCGGCAGGCAATCGCGAAGGCAAAATTGCCAAACGTCTCGTGCAGCACCACGCCACCATATTCCGGCCGCGGCTCCGACAGCATCGGATAGTTTCCGGACTTGGACCAGTCGAACGTTCCGCCGTCGACAATCGCCCCGCCCATCGAATTGCCGTGCCCGCCGATGAACTTGGTCAGTGAGTGGACGATAATGTCGGCGCCATGTTCGATCGGCCGAACCAGATAGGGGCTGGCCAGCGTATTGTCGACGATCAGCGGCAGGCCATGCTTGCGGGCAATGTTGCCGATCTTCTCGATATCGACGAACTCCCCGCCTGGGTTCGCCAGGCTTTCAACGAAGATGCCGCGTGTCTTGGCGTCGATCTGGCTTTCGAAGCTCGATATTTCATCGATGTCGGCCCACCGCACCTCCCAGCCGAAATTCTTGAACGCGTGACCAAACTGGTTGATGGAACCCCCGTAAAGCTTTCTGGCGGCTACGAAATTCTCGCCCGGCCTCATCAGTGTATGAAACACCAGAAGCTGGGCGCCATGGCCGGACGCTGTCGCCAGCCCAGCTGTGCCGCCCTCAAGGGCTGCGAGACGCTCTTCCAGCACCGCCTGGGTGGGATTCATGATGCGGGTATAGATATTGCCGAACGCCTTCAGCCCGAACAGGGAAGCGGCGTGGTCGACATCGTCGAAAACATAGGCTGTGGTCTGATAGATCGGGGTCGCGCGCGCACCCGTCGCGGGATCGGGTCTGGCGCCGGCATGGACTGCCAATGTGTTGAAGCCCGGTATGCGCTGAGACATCGTTCCCCCCTTGGAGTGTAAACCCGTCGCGCATTCTTGGCCAAGCTCGGCGCTGATTGCAAAGAAGAAAATTCCGCTTTGCGGCAAGCAGCCAACTCAGCGAAGCGCAGAGACAGGCACCGCCGGAATGTCTTTTCCTCTACTTCGGCCGAACGCCGAAGCTCTGGAAACCCTGCCGCATCATCGGCTTTTTCGAAGACAGTACGCCTGAATTGACGCCGGTCCAGCCGATCTCACCCGAGAGGCGTCCATATTCGATCTTCGGGCAGCGATTCATGACCACCTTGACGCCGGCATCTTCCGCCTTGGCTGCGGCGGCGTCATTGCGCACGGTCAGTTGCATCCAGATCACCTTCGGCGGGGGCTTCAGCCTCAACGCATCGTCAACGATCGGTGGCACACCGTTTGACGCCCGAAAGATGTCGACCATGTCGATCGGGACCGGAACATCCGCCAGCCTCGCATAAACAGGCCGGCCGAGAATCTTCCTGCCGGCGTGCCCGGGATTGATCGGGAAAACCTCGAATCCCTTGTCGATGAGATACTTGGTGACGAAAAAGCTCGGCCGCACATCATTTGCCGACGCCCCGACGATTGCGATCGTGCGGACGGAGTTCAGTATACCGCTGACATAGGCATTGTCGTAGGAGTCGTGATTCATGCGGGCAGCGAGATGTTGCCTTTCGCATCGATTGGAAAGGCCGGATTGTGGGCCACTTCCCACAGCTGGCCTTCCGTGTCGGCGAAGTAGCCGTACCAGCCGCCCCAGAAGGCTTTTTGCGCCGGCTTGACGATGCGTCCCCCGGCCCTTTCGGCGGCAGCAAGGACTTCGTCCACCTCGGCGTCGGATCGCGTGTTGTAGGCGAGCGACATGCCGGAGAACCCCGGCTCGCTATTTTCCACACCTGCATCGTTCGCGAGCTGATCGCGCGGCCAAAGACCCAGGATCATGCCGCCCATCTGAAAAAAGGCCACGCCTTCGGTGATGCTCTCGTTCCGCTTCAAACCCATCTTCTCGTAGAAATTCACCGCGCGGTCGAGGTCGCGAACGCCCAGTGTCACGATGGAAATACGGGGCTCCATTTTGTTCCTTTACTCCCCCTTCCACTCCGGTTTGCGCTTGCCGACAAATGCGCCGATACCTTCGTCAGCATCGCGGATGAGCATGTTCTCCACCATCACCTGCGTAGCGTGGTCGTAGGCTTCGGCCAGGCCCATCTCGATCTGGGCGTAAAACGCCGCCTTGCCGATCTTCAGCGTCAAAGGTGATTTGGATGCAATGGTTTGCGCGTATTTCATCACAACCTGGTCGAGATATTCGCGCGGCACGACACGATTGACGAGCCCGAAATCCTTGGCGGTCGCCGCATCGATGGTTTCACCCGTCAGCAGCATTTCCATTGCCTGTTTACGCGAGACATTGCGCGCCAGGGCCACGCCCGGCGTGGAACAGAACAGCCCGATGTTTACGCCCGGCGTGCAAAACGTGGCCTGCTCGGATGCAATGGCAAGGTCGCAGCTTGAGACAAGCTGACAACCGGCGGCGGTTGCCAGTCCATCGACCTCGGCGATCACCGGCTTCGAATGGCCAACGATCGACTGCATCAGCGCGGAGCACCGTGTCATGGACAATTGGAAGAACGCCCTGCCCCGGTCGGCGTCGGCGCGATGCGCCGTCATTTCCTTCAGGTCATGGCCAGCGCAGAAAACCTTGCCATGAGCGGCAAGCACGATCACCCGAATGGCGGCATCGTCCCGTGCGCGATCCAGTTCCGACTGCAGCGCGTCCATCATAGCAATCGAGAGCGGGTTGGCCGGCGGGTTTGCGAGCGCGATACGCAGGATCGGGCCTCTCTGCTCGACGGCGAGCAGCCCTTGGGCATCGCCTCGTTTCATCGCGAGAATTTCTGCCATGATGCTTGTCTCCTGCAGTCGCACGTCACGCCGGTTCCGTCACCGCGGGAAGTAACACATGGCGGGTTGATGAGCACCCGGGAAAATGGTTTCTGCCTTCCATCGACAACAGTAACGACTGGCGACCGTATCAGTTCATCGGACGCCGGGTGGGGAAGTAGAGGATGACGGCCAAGCTCACGCCGCTGATGAGCGCCGACGAGGTCACCACGCTCCTGAGATCGGTCTATCCGCAGCTCAACGACGATTTCCCGGCCTATACGGTCACCGATGTCTTCCCGGGCGGCTGCTCGGTGCGTCTGAACGCCACCGAGCGCCATCTGCGCCCCGGCGGAACGGTTTCGGGACCGTCCCTGTTCACGCTGGCCGACATCGGCGGATATGTGTGCGTGCTTTCGCACGCCGGGCCGGACGCCCTTTCCGTCACAACCAACCTCAACATCAACTTTATGCGCAAGGCCGAGGCCGGCCCGATAGACGGCAACTGCCGTATCCTCAAGCTCGGAAAAAGCCTCATGGTGTTCGATATCGACATCACCGCCGGTCCTGATCGGCACACCGTCGCCCACGCGACCGGGACCTATTCCATTCCGCCCAGAAGTCTCTAGAACGGCGCGCCCAGGGTCGAAGGTCACAACTCCAGCAGCCACGTGCTGGGCCGCAAGTATGTGGTAAAATAATACCTCTCAATTAACAGATTGATTTGTAAGCGTTTTTTCGAACAACAATCGCCAACCCTTCGTTGACATGCTTTGCCGTCTCGCCTATAAGCGCCCCCGAGACAGCGGCCACGCAAATTGGCCGCCGTTTCATTTTTGGCGAGCTCTGCCCTTGACCAAACAAAGCAACAAGAAACGCCTTCTTCGGAAGGTCCCAGAAGAAAGCAAATCCAGATGAAAACCTTTTCGCAGAAGCCTGCGGACGTGGTGAAGAAGTGGGTGCTGATCGACGCCGAAGGACTGGTCGTCGGCCGTCTCGCCTCCGTCGTCGCCAACCGCCTCCGGGGCAAGCACAAGCCTACCTTCACGCCGCACGTCGATGACGGCGATAATGTCATTGTGATCAATGCCGACAAGGTGGTCTTCACCGGCAAGAAATTCACCGACAAAGTCTACTACTGGCACACCGGCCATCCGGGCGGCATCAAGGAACGCACCGCGCGTCAGCTGCTTGAAGGCCGCTTTCCGGAGCGCGTCGTCGAGAAGGCCGTCGAGCGCATGATCCCGCGCGGTCCGCTGGGCCGCCGCCAGATGAAGAACCTCCGCGTCTATGCAGGCGCTGAACATCCGCACATTGCGCAGCAGCCCGAAACGCTCGACGTCGGCGCGCTGAACGCCAAGAACAAGAGGGCTTGATTATGGCTGAGCTCAATTCGCTCGCAGAACTCGGAACTGCTGCCGTCGCGCAGCCGGCAGCGACTGTCCACGTCCAGAAGCTGGACAAGAGCGGCCGCGCCTATGCCACCGGCAAGCGCAAGGACGCGATCGCCCGTGTCTGGGTGAAGCCGGGTTCCGGCAAGATCACCGTCAACGACAAGGATTTCAACGCCTATTTCGCCCGTCCTGTCCTTCAGATGATTCTGAAGCAGCCGATCGTCGCGACCAATCGTGATGGCCAGTTCGACATCGTCGCGACGGTTGTCGGCGGCGGCCTTTCCGGCCAGGCCGGCGCGGTCCGTCATGGCATTTCGAAGGCGCTGACCTACTACGAGCCCGGCCTGCGGTCGGTACTCAAGAAGGGCGGCTTCCTCACCCGCGACAGTCGTACCGTCGAGCGCAAGAAGTACGGCAAGGCGAAGGCCCGCCGCAGCTTCCAGTTCTCGAAGCGCTAAGCGGTTCGAACTTACATCTTTCGAAAAAGCGGACCTTCGGGTCCGCTTTTTTGTTTGAACCGTCAGATGCGGCCTTCACTTCAGGAGCGGATAGAGCCGCCGCCGCTCGATCGCTACAGCATCGGACCGAAAAGGGCGAAGCGGTTTTCGAATCAATCCGATGCGCAAAACAACGTCCTAAAGTCGGAGGCTTCACGCACTCCAGCCAAAGGGCGAGCGTCGACGCACCGGATAAGCATTCAGTTGGTCAGATCATAGGGTACGCGGTAGCCGTTGGCCTCCAGCCATTCGATTGCTGCCTTGGGCTCGTCGGTCTGGATGATGGTCGCGCCATGATCGACCCAGAACCCGTACGCCTCCTCCGGGACATTCGCGAACACGGCAAGCTTGTCCCCGCGCCCGCCGGCAAGATAGCCGCCGCTCTTGTTGACAATGGAATAGGTATTGACCCAGAGGTGCCAGTCGCCCCGCGCGGCGACGGCGCGCGCCTTCGTGCCGAACAGCGCGCCACCCGTAGGGGTCATCCGCTCGCCGCCCCTGTGCCAGTTGATCATCTCGACGGCGTCGGCCGAAAACGTCGTGCTCGCGGTTTCCAGAAAGCGAACATCCTGAACCGCGTCATCGGCGATGATCGGCATGAATTTTACGCCCTCGCCCATCGCCGCCATCAGCCGCTTCATCTGCGATATCTTTTCCGCGTTCCAAAGATTCTGCTTGATCAGCACCTGATCCGCCATGTCCATGGCGCGGGCGATGGCCACAACACCGGCAAGATCCTCAACATCGAGTTTGTTGTCGATATTGACCAGCACTTGATCCCTGGTCGCCGCCAGCATGTCGCGCAGTGTCGGTACACTCTCGGCAGTCTCGACGCCGCTTCCCTCGATCACGAGCCGGCATTGCTTGAGCTCGGCCACCGTCCTTTGCACCACCTCGCCCCGGCAGCTTGTCGTGCGGTCGAGCCAGGAATCGTGCAGGACCACGAATTCCCCATCCTTCGATTTTCTGACGTCGATCTCGACCATTTCGACGCCCAAGGCGACCGCATTCCTGATGCCCTCTATGGAATTCTCGGCGTGAACGATCCTGCCGTTCTCCATCCAGCCGCCGCGATGAGCGACGATCATCACATGGTCGCGCCAGAGATTTGCGTGCTCGAAGCGCTCGAGTATCTGTTCGACCCGGGTGCCCTCGGCCTGTCCGGGCGTCACAAACCCCGCCAGCGCGGCGACAAGGATCGCGACACAGGAAATCCCCCGCATATGAATCACTCCACGACGAAGAGAGACGCGCGAGGGCTTAGAGAGTCAGCATGACACGGCCATGAAGCGGGATGACAAGTGGATGACACTCGCCGTCACGGAGGACAACAAAGGGGTCGCATTTCCGGGAAGAATATCCAATAAGGTCCCTTCCGAAGATGTCAGAGGGGAACCACATGCCATCGACCTCGATCGACAACGCCTTCACTGCGCGCAAGACGACTGGCGCCGCAAGCGACCCGACCTACGCGGGGGCGCTGTCCTTCATGCGACGCAAATTCACAAAGGATGTGAGAGGCGCCGACGCTGTGGTCTGGGGAATCCCCTTCGATGCCGCCGTTTCCAACCGGCCGGGGGCCCGGTTCGGCCCGCAGGCTATCCGGCGCGCTTCAGCAATCTTCGACAACGACCCCCAATATCCGTTCAGCCGTGATCTGTTCGAAGCGATGAGCGTCGTTGACTATGGCGACTGCCTGTTCGACTACGGCAACCATCAGAAGACGCCGGCAATTATCGAGCGCGAGGCGGCGAAGATTCTCAAGTCGGGCGCTTTTCTGCTGTCCCTCGGCGGCGACCACTTCATCAGCTGGCCCCTTCTCAAAGCCCATGCTGCGATCCACGGGCCGCTTGCCCTCATTCATTTCGACGCCCATCAGGACACCTGGTTCGATGACGGCAAGCGGATAGACCACGGCTCTTTCGTCGCGCGCGCCGCCCGGGATGGCGTTATCGATCCGGCCCGCTCGATCCAGATCGGGATCCGTACGCACGCGCCCGACGATTTCGGAATAAAAATCCTGCACGGCTACGATGTCGAAGACATGCGGCCTGCCGACATCGCCTATGCGATCGCGGAACGCACAGGCGGCAAGCCGAGCTACCTGACCTTCGATATCGACTGCCTTGACCCCGCCTTTGCGCCGGGCACCGGCACGCCGGTAGCAGGCGGGCCTTCATCATCGAAAATTCTGTCGGCGCTTCGCCAGCTTGGCCACGTCAATATCGTCGGCGCGGATGTCGTCGAAGTTGCACCCGCCTACGACCATGCCGATATTACGGCCATTGCCGGAGCAACGGTCGCGATGCATGTCCTGGGTCTTCTTGCGGAACAGAAGACACGCAACGGAGAGTTGGCGGCCTGACCGCCTGCCGGCCTCATGCGCCGGCTGTTTTCATTGAAATGGCGTTGGAAACCCCATGAAACCCAGAATCTTCATCGATGGCGAACACGGAACGACCGGGCTGCAGATCCGCACAAGGCTTGCCGCCCGGCATGACCTCGACATCTTGTCCATCCCGGAGGCGGAAAGGCGGAACGTCGACATGCGCGCCAGTTTCCTCAAGGAAGCCGACATCGCCATACTCTGCCTGCCGGACGATGCCTCGAAGGAAGCCGTCGGCATCCTCGATGGACACAATTCGACGCGCATCATCGACACGTCCACCGCACATCGCGTGCATCCGGATTGGGCCTACGGCTTTGCCGAGATGGATGCCGCCCAGAGCGTGCGAATTGCGCGCGCAAGGCTGGTCGCCAATCCAGGCTGCTATCCGACCGGCGCGATCTCTCTGATCCGCCCGCTCGTCATGGCAGGCATATTGCCGGCTGACTATCCGGTCACGATCAACGCCGTCTCCGGCTATACCGGCGGCGGCAAGCAGATGATCGCCCAAATGGAAGATCCGACGCGCGAGGACCATATCGCCGCCCCGCATTTCCTTTACGGGCTTCCCCTGCAACACAAGCACGTTGCTGAGATGAAACTGCACGGCCTTCTGGACCGGCGGCCAATCTTTGCTCCAAGTGTTGGCCGCTTCCCGCAGGGCATGATCGTGCAGGTGCCGCTGCATCTGGCCGATCTCAATAACGCGCCGTCGTTCCGGGACATTCACGACGCGCTCACGGTTCATTATGCCGGCCAGACGATCGTTGAAGTCGCGCCGCTTGCCGAAAGCGCCAAGCTTGCACGCCTCGATCCGACCGAGCTTGCCGATACGGATATGATGAGGCTCTACGTCTTCGGAACGGAGGGCCTGGGCCAGGTCAACCTGGTCGCTTTGCTCGACAATCTCGGCAAAGGCGCATCAGGCGCCGCGGTGCAGAATATGGATCTGATGCTCGGACGAACCGTAAACTAACGGTCGTCTGCCCATCTGTCAGTCGGCCGATCGCTGTTCGTCAGCGCTCGGCAGTGACCTGCGGCATCGGGTAGCTTCCCTTCGTGCCGCGCCAATGCGCAGCGGCAAAGCCCAGCACAATCAGCGCAACGGCCTGATGGGCCAAAGCCCAGTGAAGCGGCGCCTGCAGGACAAGCGTCGAAATTCCGATCACCGCCTGCGCCAGGATCAGAATGAACAGTACTACCGACCGGCGCGCATGCGTCCTACCTGGTTCGCGCAGCCACACCGAAATCATGTGCCAAAGCGCGAAAGCCAGAACCGTGTACGCGCCGATGCGATGCACGAACTGAACGGTCTTGGGATTCTCGAAGACGTTCCGCCACGCCGGATCAATGACGAAAAGGTCGCCGGGGATGACAGCGCCATCCATCAGCGGCCACGTATTGTACGAAAGGCCGGCATCCAACCCCGCGACCAGACCGCCAAGATAGATCTGGACCAGAACCAGCAGCAGGAGGAACCCGGCCTCCCGCTGCGTTCGGCCATCAGCAGCCGGCGCGCTGTGAGGGACAAGCCCCCGCGCCACGATCATCGTGGCAGTGAAAATCAGGCAGGCCAGGGTCAAGTGAGTAGCCAGCCGGTATTGGCTGACATCGACGCGGTCGACAAGGCCAGAAGCGACCATCCACCAGCCGATGGCCCCCTGCAGGCCGCCCAGCGCGAGCAGGCCTACGAGTTTCGGTTTCAAGGAACGCTCGAGGCGGCCGGTCAGCCAGAAAAATGCCAGCGGCACCGCAAAGATGACTCCGACGCCCCGCGCCAGGAACCTATGCGCCCATTCCCACCAGAAGATGGTCTTGAACGCGTCAAGGTTCATTCCGTCGTTGATCTGCCGGTATTCGGGGATCTGCTGGTACTTGGCGAATTCCTCCTGCCATTCCGCATCAGTCAGCGGAGGAATCACGCCATGGATCGGCTTCCACTCGGTGATGGAGAGCCCGGAATCGGTCAGCCGCGTCGCGCCGCCCACCATTACAAGTGCAAACAAGACAACAAGAACCGCATAGAGCCAGGTGCGGACGAATGTCCGGTTGCGCTCTTCCCGCTCGTGCAGGGCGACCAGAGTTTCTGTGCTTGCAACCGCTGCCATGGCCTGCCTGGGACTTTCTTGCGCGGACTAGGTGTACCATCAGCGCAGACCTTGGAAGAGAGGCGTTCGCGCGACAAGCCGTCGCGCCGGTTCACCTCGCCAAAACCAGATGTTGCGCCCGATCCCCGTAAGCCTTAGGAGGCCCAAAAGGATGGATCAATGCCTGTTCGCCTCAAGAAGCTCATCGGAACCGTGCTGCTGATCGTTTTGGTGATCCTTTACGCGCTTGTCGCGACAATGGTGGCCGTGGCGCAGCTTTCCGAATCCGGACCAATTGTCCATCTGGCCTTCTTTGTTCTGTCCGGCCTACTCTGGATTCTGCCCGCCATGGCCATCATAAAATGGATGATTCGGGTCCCTGGACCCCGCCCCTGAGCTCTCCTCCCTCATCCGTCAAGCCGCAGACCGGACCGAAGAGCCCGAGCGCTCGTAACCAAGCGGAGAAACGCGCGTAAGCCTGCCACAGCCGCCGCTGGCGAGATCGGCGATGGATTCGGCAACGGCGGCGCCGTCAGGCTCCACCACACTGACCATGATCTCAGTGTCCTCTGACACCAGCCTGCGAATGCCTGCAGCATCTGCTGCGCCGCATTCGACGATCACGACATCATAGGCCGTCGTCAACGAATTCATGATGATCGGCAGCCGGTCGGCCGCACGCAGCGCCCGTTCAAGATCGGCGGTTCCGAGCGGAATGACGTGGCAATCCGAATAGCGGTCGGCGTGGATCACGTCCGAAAACTGCGCCTCGGAGGCAAGAAGGTTGGTTATGCCCGCATGAAAGCGGCTTCTCAGCATCATCAAGGATGCCGCACCGCTCGCGGTCAGGTCGAGCAACAGGACGCGAAGCCCCCTATGCGAGACCTCGCGGGCAATGAACGCGGCCGTGGCTGCTGCCTTGTCGCCCTCCGGCGAAACCACAACGGCCCGAGCCGCCCCTCCGGTGATCAGCCTTTCCGCTGCGGTTTTGATATCGACCTCTCTCCGGGCATACAGGGCAGCTTCTTTTCCCGACGCGACATGCCGCTGGGGCTCTGCCCCCTGCTCGTCCGTGCCGGATAAGTCAACGGCCGCCGGCATCAGAACCTGCACGATCGGCCCCGGCTTGGCGCCATGCCCCGGCCGCATCGCCCGCCCGCTGAACAGTGCCTGCAAGAGAGTCACAATTGCCATCACCAGCAGACTTGCGGCGAGCGCCGCCCCGACGATCGGCAGCATCTTGGGGAAATGCGGCTCCGCCGCAATGATGGCGCGGGAGAAGATGCGCGCTTCACCCGGCAGCTTCGTGTCACGCTGCAGGGCGATGTAGGCGTCCGCCAGAGCATTTGGGACATCGGCGGCAAGCCTGGGGTCCCCGGACGAAAATTCGATCACGATCACGCGCGATTTTTCAAGGCGATAGACGTTCAGCTTTTCCCGCATCGCCTTCAGGATGTGCTCTTCCGGCGAGAGCTCGGCTGGATCGGATAGAAGGCCGGCGGCGACAAGCAGTTTTCCAATGACCGTCGTTTCGGCCGCCTGGTCAAACTCGGGAAGGCTGAAAAGTTCCAGCTTGCGCGCAACCTGCTTCAGGATATCGGCCGAGGCGATCACCTCCGCCTGGCTGGTCAGGCCCTCTTCGTCGAGGATCGGTCGGTCGTTCAACGCGCCAGCGCCCGGACGGAGGAAACCCGCTTGCCGGGTCTCGATCAGCAGACGCGTCTCGCCCTGGTAGCGCGGCATAGCGTTTCTCGTGACCGCCAGCGCGACGGCGGTCACGCCAATGGCCACAAGCACAATACGAAGCCAGTTCGCGGCTAGACTGGCAAAGAGTCTGCCGAGATCAACACTAACTTCATTGGTCGGGTGATGGATGCCAGCCATTGGTCCGCTTCCACGCTAGGAAGCGAAGAGTAAACAAACATGGTAACCCAGTGGTTAAGATCGCCGCCGCTGTGAGCACTGTTGACGGCATTGTTCGTCCCGCCGGTTGCACGTGCTGTTCCGATATCAGAATATTTGAAGTGGAAGGGGGGATGGCCATGGCAGGTGAACGTGAGAGGCAAAGCGGTGACAGTGAATTGATCGTAAGACTGGCAGATCTGGAGATCGATCCGGCTCAACTCCACCGCTACAAGGCCTTGCTTGCCGAGGAGATCAAGGCCTCGGTCAAGATGGAGCAAGGGGTGCTGATGCTGCATGCCGTGTCGGTCAAAGGTAGTCCCGCGCAAATCCGTATCTTTGAGGTCTATGCCGACCAAGAGGCTTACGAAGCCCATCTGGCTTCGCCCCACTTCCTCAAATACAAAACATCGACGTCGAATATGGTGCGGTCGCTCCGCCTACTCGAGACAGACCCGATCATGCTGTGCGCCAAGGATGGTTTGTCTGAAATATGATCGCCTTCATCTCCGGCGCGCATTGCACACCAAAACACCTTTTGTTCCAATTCCCGAAAATAATGGCCAATCACCCCTTGCGCTCAAAACCTTGATCTTCTACGGGTTTCGACGGTTCGGAGCGTAGCGCAGCCCGGTAGCGCACTTGACTGGGGGTCAAGGGGTCGTGGGTTCGAATCCCGCCGCTCCGACCATTAAATCAAAGCTTCGTTTTCAGGTCCCACGGCGGCGCCACGCAATCTTGTGAGGTCAAGCAACGTGGCGCGCTGTTGGGGCGCGTTTGCTCAGGGCTATCGCGGTCCCGGAGCATGCACCTACTGCATCGGACCAAAAGTGCGAAGCGGTTTTCGGATCAATCCGATGCGCAAACAAAGGCTTGGAGCAAGCCGCCCTGATTCTGGCTTCGGGCGACTTGCAATAGAGGTACCTCCAACGAATGGCCCGGATAGGCCGCGTAGCGGCTTGTTGACCTCACAAGCGAGAGTTATCCTAAAATTCTCAGGGGTGAGGGGAATCACATGCTTGCCATGGTTCTTGTGGCTTGTCTGGCCGAAAAGCCAGCCGAGTGCGTTGCCGTGCAGTTGCTCGATCTGATGCCGCTGCACCAGTGTATGGTCAGTAGCCAGACGTCGGCTGCTCACTGGATATCCATGCACCCGGACCACCGGGTGAAGAAGATCCGGTGCATGCAACCGCGCGATCTGGCGTTCACGCTGTCGAAATTCCGCACGTAGAGTGAGCGGCCCCGAACCGGGCATCTTGTTCTACGCCTTTATTTGCGCATCGGATTCATCCGAAAACCGCTTCGCACTTTTCGGTCCGATGCTGTAGAGCGCCGCGCATCCGTTTGGAGCGCAAAAGGACGCTATGTCCTTGGGTCTGCGCATCGCGCTTTCCGAAGATCGATCCCGATTTTCGGAGCCGATGCGTTTGTCCGGACGCCGTGACCCAACCGCACCTTTACTGTTGGGATGCTGTTGGGAGGTCGGCGGCCAGTACCTTGCTATGTACCCTCAGCGGGCCTCGCAATAGCCACAAAACGTGTGGACTTTTACAACGGCCGCTATGCGTGGAAAGTTGGCGTTCGCGGCCGGCTGATGTTGCCACGCCGAACTCGGCCTCTTGCCACCGACGGAGGTTTCGCGATGACCACCGGCACAGAGGACAGCATCAAATTGCTCGACCAGCTCGAGCGTGAATTGGACGAGGTCGTCGCCGATTATCTCCGCTGGACAGCCACGCATGCGAGCGCTGATGCCGATGCGACCGCGCCGGTGGACGCCATCGTTCAGCGCATCCAGGAGACGCTCCCATTCGAATCCCTCGGCGATTTGCGTCTGCATGCCAAGGCACTGCGGCGAACGCATGCCGGCTCAGACGACCGCGCCAGCCTGGATCGGCTGCTCATAGCTCTGGAATCCCTTCCGGAAAGGCTGTGGAACGAGAAGATCAACCGATGAACGCCGAACCGGCGCGGTAAGGCGCACTTCGGCAAGCCGGACTGAGCCGCCGGGAGGAAAGTGTGCGAACAAAACGGATTCGCGAAATGATGGTGATGCTCGTGATCGGCGGCGTGATGAGCGTGCTGGCGGGCTGCCAATCGACAGCGAATGGATACCAGCCGGCGAATTGCGCGATGGTCGGCTCGTCCTGCTCGCGCACTTGAGTGCGAACCCGACCCGAAGCAAGCCGCGGTTCAACGTTAGGCCTGGGTGCCATAGGACGAAAGTCCGTTCCGCGCAGGTACTCGGTCCGATAGGAAAAGCCCGACCGCGCCGCTATAGTCGCGGCCAGCATGGTGCAGACGGCGGGAATCTTCGCAGCCCTGCGTGAGCGATGGAACCGGCTCTCCCTCGCCCTTCAGTACAGTATTGCTGGCGCGGGGGTGGTCCTGTGCGCCATGCTCATTATCGGCTTCTGGGTGACCAGCGTGATCGAGGCAGGTCTGAAGGACGATGCCGCTGGCGCCACTGCACTCTATGTGGACAGCGTCATCGCTCCGATCCTGCCCGAACTGCGCGGCAAGCAGCAGCTGGACGCAGGAGTCGCCCGCGCGCTCGACGAAACTCTTTCGGCAGGCAGGCTCGGCGAGCGTCTGAAATCTTTCAAAATCTGGCAACGCGATGGCAGCATCCTCTATGCGAAGGATGCCTCGCTCATCGGTCAGCGCTTCCCGATCAGCGACGCTCTTGCTGAGGCATGGCAAGGCCGGGTTGTCGCTGAGTTCGACGAACTTTCCGACGAAGAGAGCAGCAAGGAGCGTGAACTTGGACTCCCCCTGCTCGAAATATACAGCCCGATCCGCGAGCCATGGACTGGCGAGGTGGTGGCCGTGTCAGAGTTCTATGAGGTCGCCAGCGATGTTACCGCGCGCCTTGCCGCCGCGCGCAGGGCGAGCTGGCTCCTTGTCGCCGGTGTCGCCGCTGCTACAGTCGGGCTGCTGGCAGGGATTGTCTTCAAAGGAAGCCGCACGATCGACCGCCAGCGGCGCGCCCTCACCGACCGCGTCGCACAGCTGTCACGGCTCAGCGAACAGAACAGCACTCTGCGCCAGCGTGTTCAAAACGCGTCGCGACGCGCCGCCGCCATCAACGAACGGTACCTGCGACGGATCGGCGCCGACATTCATGATGGACCGGCCCAGCTTGTCGCTTATGCGGCGCTCAGGCTGGAGAGCGAAGCGGTAACTGGCTCGGATCCGGTGGAGGAGCTACGCCAGAAGGAAATCGCAGCAATTCGTTCCAGTCTTAACGAGGCGATGGCCGAGATTCGCA
The DNA here is from genome assembly GCA_040512755.1 of Mesorhizobium sp. Classification (GTDB taxonomy): domain Bacteria; phylum Pseudomonadota; class Alphaproteobacteria; order Rhizobiales; family Rhizobiaceae; genus JBEVEP01. The sequence goes on along the minus strand of JBEVEP010000018.1, from coordinate 579 downwards.
ATATCTGCAACGGCCTGGTTCTGCCGCATATCGAGACGGCGGCGCCAGCGAACATCATGGAACTTGCCATCGCGGCGCATGAGCAGCGTACGGGCAGTTGCGTCGAGCGTCAGGTCGAACCGATTACGGCAAGCCTCTCGACATCCGAAAAGATTGTCATCTTCCGCTTTGTGCAGGAGGCGTTGACCAATGCCCACAAGCATGCCGGCGGCAAGGGTCAGGCTGTGCACGCCGGGATTAAAGACGGGCGGCTGCACGTTGTCGTCAGCGATGGCGGCCCGGGGTTCGATCCAGCCCTGGTGCGCGCCGATGGTCTTGGGCTCGCCGGACTGAAGGAGCGTGTCGAAAGCATTGGCGGTCATTTCGACCTGGCCACGTCTAACGCCGGTACGCGGGTCACAATTTCGCTCACTGTCGAGGAGTTCGAGCATTCATGAAGCCTTCGATCAGCCTCGCAATCATCGATGATCATCCACTCATCCGCGAAGGCGTTTCCCGCAGCCTGGCGGAAACCGGCCACTTCAACATCGTGGGCGAAGGAGCCTCGGCCACCGATGCCCTGAACCTCGCACTGGCCTA
>JBEVEP010000413.1:0-3174 GCA_040512755.1 Mesorhizobium sp. | reverse complement strand
GGTCTCGACCGGCGTGCCGTAGACCGCGAAGGAGAACCGTTGCGACGAGCGCTGGCCGGCGCCGTTGCCGCTCGCTGCCAGCACGTCCTGCAGGGTCATGACGTTGCGCGTCTTCTCGATCCCGGCCGGCGAGAACAGCGTCGCGAGCAGGCCCCACGCGGCCTCCTTCTGCGCGGCGCTCATCTGCTCCAGCCGCAGGCCCGGCTTGATGTTGCCGGCCGAGCCGAAGTAATTCCATCCGGTCCATTGTGGCCCGTTCCAGGCAAACGAAGCGGCCTTGCGTTTGTCCGGCTCGAGGCTCGAGAGGAAATTGCGCGTGCCGGCGAGGAGATCGGCGGCCGGTGCGAGTCCATCGTCGGCAGCCGGCGCGGGCCGGGGCAGGGCGGAGGCGCCGACGAATGCGGCGCCTGTCAGCACGACGCTGCGGCGATCGGGCTTTGCCGAACTGGAGGAAGACTTGCGCTGGGATGTCGACATGTGGCGCCTCCTCACACTGGCGTGTCACCGGCCCATTGTGCGCACAGAACACGGCAGACGAAATGTGCCGCCACTGCTTTCACGCCAACGTGATGCAATCTCGGCCAGCGATAATCGATGGTGGCGTTCTGGCCCTCGATATAGCCAACCTGCCGTGTGACGCAACGCGGACTTGGCGCCCAATTCCGAAAACTCGGCATTGCGTAAAGCCTTGCCTGGAGCTTCTGTGTCGGACTGGCTAAATCGCACCCCGGTATGATGGCTGTGAGCTTTTTCGGAATTGACCCCATAGCCGACATCAATTCTGGCTTGCCTCGAATGTCGGCGGAGGAGGTGGCGACACCACCATCTCCTTGCCACATCGCACACAGCGCGCGCTTGTCCCTACGATCTCGCAAGCGGGGTCGCCCGAGACGACATCGCGCCGGCATTTCGGACAGGTATATCCAGCGGCTGCCGGGGCGAAGTCATACTGTGGACCGACATAGGCACACATCATGTGATGAAGCACCGGAAAAATCTCCAGCCCTTCGGCGCCGCAAGCCGGGCACAGCGATTGATCCGCTTCAATCTGCATCGTGTGGCACTCCGCGCGACATCCGTGGCGTCGTGTTCAGAAAGGCCCCGAGAAATGGATGACCCGGTCGGCGATGCGGCCGATCAGGCCGATGTAGTACATTTGAACCTCGACCGTAGAGTTCAGCGGCGGCGGCGTTGCGTCCGGATCGAAGCGGATGCGCGCGATCTGCGTCGCAGGACGGTCACGCGCCAACAGCTGCAACTGCTGCGTCCCCGCGTACACACCGGAAACCGGCAGGATTTGGGCGATCTTTCCGGAAAGGTGGCGGTTGCCGAACAGCACCAGGACTTCGCTCCCGACCTCCGGTTCGAACAGACGCGCATTGGGAATGTACCAGTCCACGAAGATATCGGTCGGATCGAGGATTTCGGCAATCGGTGTGCCCGCCACCAGCGACTGCCCGACATCGGCGAGACCTGTCGAAACGATCCCGCTCGTCGGCGCAACGACCCGGCCATGGGCGAAATGCGCCTCCACCTCACCGAGGCGATTTCGAAGCTGTTGGATGAAGTCATCCAGGGAGGCAAGTTGAACGGTGGACTCGGCGACTTCCGCCTCTTGCGAGACGACGGCCTTTTGGGCCGAGGCCCGCTCGCGCAAGACCTCCATGCGGAAGGTCACAGTGGCCGTGGCCATGGCATCGATGCGTTCTGCCGCCTCCTCGGTCACGCGCAGATAGGAGCGCGATGCTCCGAGCGATTCCTTCGCGACCCGGGCCTTGATGCGCAGTTCGGCCGTGCGACCGGAGATGTCCGCCAGCGCCCGCATATAAGTTGCGACGATGCTGTCCTGCTCCGGTGAAATCACCTCTGCGATCTCTTCGCCGGCCTTGACCATGGCGCCAGGCACCAGCTTCATCTGGTTGACCTGCACGGTAAAGGGAAGCGAAACCACATGTCGCGGGGATGTGACGGTGCCGGGCCCGCTGAGATAAACAAGAGGCGAGCCGAAATAGACGATGAAGAAACCGAGCACACCGAACACGATTGTTGCATAGAAAAAGCGCACCAGTCGTCCGGCCGCGCGCCGGCGGCTTTCGATGGGATCGGGAACATTTGGGTCGAGGCGGTTGATCTTGACGTCCATCAGTCCGGCTCCTCAAGTCCGATTTCCCAAGAGGGCGCGACGAACGCGCGGCGGTACGAAGTCATCGTGCCGCGACGTGGCGAAGATGATTTCCGAGGAATACGAAAAAAACCGGCCGCATTTCAGATAGACGCCCTGGTACAGGGGAAAGATCAGCGACGCCCCGAGACCGAAGAAACCGATCGTTCGATTGAACATGACGAACGCAAGCGCCATGTTGAAAATCGATATCCACAGCAGCAGGAAATAGAGTGCGCCGAGAAACAGAGCGGCGTCGGCGGCTCCGAACAACAGCCAAATGTAAACCAGATAGAACGGCAGGCTGAGCGTGGGAACCAGATCGAACATGATGAAGTCCAGCCTCTGCAGCGTGTCCGACAAGCGCTCGAAGCGATGGAAGAAGCTCAGTTCGCCGTACATCATGAAACGGATTCGCAAGGCATCGCGATCCCAGCGCGCGCGCTGGCGCAAAAGGCTTATGCCGCCGGTCGGGCCGTCTGTTGCCGCCCACGCCTCCGGCACGAAACGGATGAGGTAGCCGAGCCGACGCAGCCGCAAGCTGTACTCGAGGTCCTCTCCGGGGCCGACGTCCAGGCCGCCTTGCCGCAGGAATGTATCGCGCCGATACATGGAACAGGCGCCGGATAGACAGGCGATCGCGTTCGCCATGTCCAGTATGGATCGTCCGGCACTGATCGACATCAGGTACTCGACGCTTTGCAGCCCGGTCCATAACGAGTCACGCTCGTTGCTGATCGAAATGTTGCAACTCGCGCCGGCGACACGCGGATCGCTGAATGCCGCCGCGAGGCGCGCGACGGCAGTGGGCTCGAACACCGTGTCCGCATCCACGGTCAAAAGCAGATCGCCGCTGGCAAACCGGGCCGCAGCGTTGAGTGCCGCGCTGCGTCCGCACCGCGTGCCGTGGCAGATGACCATATTCACCAGGCCTTGCGCGCGGGCCCGCTCCGCGACAGCGCGCGTTTCGTCGGTCGAGCCGTCATCGACTACAATAATTTCGAGCGGCCGCA
>JBEVEP010000152.1:0-4279 GCA_040512755.1 Mesorhizobium sp. | reverse complement strand
CCGAAAGACAGCCGGGTGGCGATGGTGGTCACCAAGGCTCCGTCAGAACCTTTTGCGGTCGTCGCCGAGACGCTGAGCGCGATGCTCGCCCAGGATGTCCCACACGATACCTGGCTTGCCGACGAGGATCCTTCCCACGAGGCGATCGAATGGTGCGCGCGGCACGGCGTCTCCATTTCAACCCGCAAGGGCAATTCCGACTATCACCGTGCAACCTGGCCTCGCCGAACCCGCTGCAAGGAGGGAAACCTCGCCTATTTCTATGATCACTACGGGTATGAGCGGTACGACTTTGTCGTCCAGCTCGACGCCGATCATGTCCCGCAGAAAGACTATCTGAGAAACATGCTGCTTCCCTTCGCCGATCCGGCAGTCGGCTATGTTTCCGCTCCCAGTATCTGCGATCGCAACGCAGCCGAAAGCTGGGCGGCACGAGGACGCCTCTATGCCGAGGCAAGCATGCACGGCTCGCTTCAGGCAGGCTACAATGGCGGTCTAGCGCCGCTCTGCATCGGTTCACACTATGCGGTGCGGTCGGCCGCGCTGCGCCAGATCGGCGGCCTTGGACCAGAACTTGCAGAGGACCATTCAACGACCCTGATGATGAACGCCTCCGGCTGGCGTGGCGTTCATGCAGTGGACGCGATCGCCTCTGGCGATGGACCTCGCACTTTTGCAGACCTCGTAACCCAGGAATTCCAGTGGTCGCGAAGCCTCGTGACGCTGTTTCTGCAATACTCGCCGAAATACGTTCCGAACCTGCCCCTCAGGCTGAAATTCCAATTTCTGTTTTCGCAGTGCTGGTATCCACTGTTCTCGCTGTTCATGGCGCTGATGTTTGTCATGCCGATAGTCGCCCTCCTGCGCGGTCAGAGCTTCGCAGGTGTCACCTACGCAGGCTTCCTTCTCCATTTTGCGCCGCTCTCGACGATCCTCGTCCTGATGGCCTCTCGCTGGCGCGCCAGCGGCTCGTTCAGGCCCATCGATGCAAAGATCCTCAGCTGGGAAGCCACGCTTTTCCTGTTCGCGCGCTGGCCATGGGCCCTTGCCGGAACAGCCGCCGCGCTGCGCGACTGGCTTACCGGGTCGTTTGTGGATTTCCGTATCACTCCCAAGGGCGCCTCGCAGGTCGATCCGCTTCCGGGCCGTGTCGTTGCTCCCTATGTTATTCTGTCAGCCGTTTCCATCTTGCCCGTCCTACTGGTCGACGATGCGGGACAGGCCGCCGGCTTCTATGTGTTCGCGATCATCAATGCGCTGCTCTATGCCGTCCTGACGTTGGTGATCCTCTACCGGCATTCACGTGAAAACGAGGTGAGGGCAACAAGCGGGTCCTATCGGTCGACGATCGCGGCTGCCGTGGTTTCACTCTTTGTGCTGCCGGGAATCGCTATCGCCGAGAAAGGCACTGCGGGCGTGCATTCGCTTGCGTGGGGAGCCGGCCACCTCAGGCTTTTTGAATATCAGTTTCCCGTCGCGGGAGCTGCCTTGGGGAAGGGTCGCCCCAAGGCAACGTTCAGCCCCAGATGGATTTCGGACAATGATGGAACCGTCGACCCATTAAGAGCGCAGGAGCGCTGATCAGGATGAAAATAGCAGTTGTAGGGACCGGCTATGTGGGCCTCGTGAGCGGCGTTTGCTTCGCCGAATGGGGAAACCAGGTCGTATGCGTCGACAAGAATGCCGAGAAGATCGGAAAGCTCAATCGAGGCGTCGTGCCGATCTACGAACCCGGCCTTGAAAGGATGGTCGCCCAAAATAGCGAGATTGGCCGACTGTCCTTCACGACCGACCTCGCGGACGCAATGAAGGACGTCGAGGTCGTGTTCATAGCGGTGGGCACGCCGCCGCGCGCAGGACACGGCGATGCCGATCTCTCCTTCGTACACATGGCGGCCAAGGAGATTGGCAAGGCGTTGCGTGGCCCGGCCGTTGTTGTCGTCAAATCAACGGTTCCGGTCGGCACATGCGACACGGTTCAGCGGATAATTGACACCGTACGCCCTGCGGGCGATGTCTCGGTTGTCTCAAACCCGGAGTTTCTTCGGGAGGGGTCGGCGATCAACGACTTTCTGTTTCCTGACCGTGTGGTCATCGGCGTGGAAGATGAAAGGGCGAAGTCAGCCATGACTAGGCTCTACGGTCCCCTCGCGGGCGGAAGCGCGCCGATCGTCATCACGAAGCGGCGCACCGCGGAACTGATCAAATATGCCTCGAATGCGTTCCTGGCCACAAAAATCACCTTCATCAACGAGCTAGCCGATCTATGCGAAAGAGTGGGGACCGATGTCGGCGAACTGGCTCTCGGTGTTGGTCTTGATCACCGCATAGGCGCGGCATTTCTGAATGCCGGGCCGGGATATGGCGGCTCATGCTTCCCCAAAGACACGCTCGCCCTTCTTCGAACAGCCCAAGACCACGGCGTGACGTTGCGCATCGTGGAGGAAACGGTCTCGTCGAATGAGGCGCGCAAGCGGAAGATGGCGCTCAAGGTTATCGATGCTGTAGGGGGTGACGTTGAGGGCCTCACGATTTCGGTTCTCGGCCTCACTTTCAAGCCGGAGACGGACGACATGCGCGACGCTCCGTCCGTGCCCCTTATCGAGACCTTGCAGCGTTTCGGCGCCAACGTCCGGGCGCATGACCCGGTCGGCATGGCAAATGCGGCTCGCGTTCTCGAGAACGTCACCTTTTGCGAAGATCCGTATGAGTGTGCGTCCGCCGCCGACGCGGTGGTGGTTGTGACTGAATGGGAAAGCATCCGGAAACTAGATCTCCATCGGCTGCGAGCCGTGATGCGGACGGGCAATCTGATCGATCTCCGGAATGCATTCGCGCGCGACGCTGCGCAGGCCGCGGGCTTCTCTGTTTCGAGCATCGGCCGCTCAGGCGGGCCTGAGATCATCGAAGCCAGGCGATATTCGGTCGCCGATACGCAAATCGGCCGGAGCCACTGGGAGTTCACTAACTCTGTGCGTCAGCCCCGTAGGAACGTCGCTCCTGCGGACCCGATCCAATAGTCCCTAACTCCTATTTTCAATGGAGAATTCGTAATGAGTAGAGTGTCGAGACTGATCCTTGTTTCCGCGAGCGCGGCCCTGCTGTCAGGAAGTGTCCTTGCCGCAAGCTTGCCGCGCGGAGTACCGCCCGCCAATCCTGCTTTCGGAGCTGCTTCCACTGACAAGCGGCCGATCCGTAGCGAGAATTCGATCCCGTTCGGAGCTTACGACCCGCATGGCGACTTCAGCAGTGACCCGAATGTGAAGTTCGAACATCTCTTCCTGCCATGGGAGGACGTCGATCTGTCATCTCTCGCGGTTGCCGACGAGTATGCCCTTCAGCGCGGCCGGACTTTGATCCTGACGGTCGAGCCGTGGTCATGGTCGGTCGACTGGAGAAAGACCCCGGACCAACTCCTGACGGGCATTCGCGCGGGGCAGTATGATGCCAATATGGCTGCCATCTGCAGCGCGGCTGCAGCACTGAAGAGTCCGGTGATCATCCGCTGGGCCCAGGAAATGGATGAGACCGACAACCAGTTCAGCTGGGCGAAATGGAGTCCGCGCGGTTACATCGACGCCTACCAACGCGCGGTGGACGTATGCAGGAAGAACAATACGACGGCCAAGTTCATGTGGTCGCCCAAGGGCAACTCATCCCTTGTCAATTTCTATCCCGGCGACAGCTTCGTCGACATCGTGGGGTTGTCGGTTTTCGCGCTTCAGCAATACGACAAGGACAATTTCGGAAAAGAGCGGACGTTCGCCGAAATCCTGGCGCCTGGCTACCAGCAGGCTGTGAAGTTCGGCAAGCCGATCATCGTCGCCGAGTTGGGCTACGAAGGTGATAGCGATTACGTGAAACGCTGGGCGGAAACTGTCGCCAAACCTGACCCGCAATTCCCGCAACTCCGCGCCATCGTCTACTTCAACGACCGCGAAGTGTACGCATGGCCTGACAACTATGGCTACCCCAACTGGCGCGTGAACTCGGCGGCGACGTCATCCGCCACCAACTGAACGGGACAAGTGCAAATGTCTAAACTCCTATCCAATTCCATCCGTACAGCGATCGCAGCATTCGTGGCCCTCACAGTCTTTGATGCTAGCGCAGCTCAAAGCGGCAAAAGCCCAGCGGCTCAGTTCGGCAAAACCCTGACAGCGTTTGAGCTCTACCAGCTCTATCAGGGCAGATCCTGGATCTGGCAAGACGGCGCCGGCTATTTCTCACCGAAGGAACGTCGGTTCACTTCCTGGACGGGCTCCGGCAAGAACGCCTC
>JBEVEP010000372.1:0-9085 GCA_040512755.1 Mesorhizobium sp. | reverse complement strand
CACGACATACGCAGGTCGGCAGCGGACGCTGTCGCTGTCAGCGCCATGATCGTGGCAAGTGCCGTCAACGTCTTCTTCCTAATTGTCCTCCCGGCGTGGGTTGGTTGTGGTGGGGGTCAAAGGGAAAGGCTGATGTTCCTGCCATCTTCTTTGTCGAAGAGATGAACAGAGCCTTCATTGGGGACGAACGCGATACGATCACCGCTCTTGCTTGCCGCGTCGTATTTCTCCGACGGCAAGACAAGGATGAAGCGATGCTTCTCAACATCGACGTAAAGGTAGACCTCGTGTCCCATGAACTCGACATGTGAGATCGTGCCTTTCAGCGCGCTCTTGTCTTTCGGACCGGCAAGCCGCAAATGTTGCGGGCGTATGCCGAAGGTGACGTCACGCACATCCTTGACTTGGAGCCGTTGCGCCAGCCCTTCGCCAAACTCGACGGATTGATCGCCGATGCGCACGACGGGCTTTGCCCGCGCGTCCAGTTCTGCCGGAACCAGGTTCATTTCGGGGCTACCGATAAAGCCCGCCACGAACACGTTTTCAGGCCTGTTATAGAGAGTGACAGGATCGGCCACCTGCATGATGTGGCCTTCCTTCATGACACAGATGCGGTCGCCCATGGTCATGGCTTCCGTTTGGTCATGCGTCACATAGACAACGGTCGATGACTTGCCTTCCTGCTTCAGCCGCTTGTGCAAGTCGGTGATGCGCACACGCATCGACGCGCGCAGCTTGGCGTCGAGATTCGACAAAGGCTCGTCGAACAGGAAAACGTCCGGCTTCTTTATCAGCGCACGGCCAACGGCTACGCGCTGGGCCTGACCACCCGAAAGCTGCTTCGGCAGTCGATCGAGCAGCGAACCGATCTCAAGCGTCTCCGCGACTTCTGCGGTGCTCTTGGCGATTTCGTCCTTGGGTCGGCGCTTGAGCTTGAGACTGAAGGAGAGATTGTTGCGCACCTTCATATGCGGATAGAGCGCATAGTTCTGGAACACCATCGACACACCGCGCTGGCCCGGCGTCAGGTTGTTGACGACCCTGTCGCCGATGATGATCTGGCCGCCGCTGATCGTTTCGAGCCCGGCGATCATGCGCAGCGTTGTCGACTTCGCACACCCCGATGGTCCGACGAGCACCATGAACTCCCCATCCGCGACATCGAGGTTGATGCCATGAACGGCCTTGAAACTGTTGGCGTAAACCTTCTCGAGGTTTCTGATCTGAAGTTGAGCCATGACTAACCCTTCACACCCCCTGCGGAGATGCCTTCGATGAAATATTTCTGAGCGATGAAGAACACGACGAGCGACGGCGTGAGCGCGAGGACCGACATTGCCAGGATGCGGTTCCACTCGAATGCCTCGGTCGCATCGATCGATAGCTTGAGGGCCAGCGACACGGGATATTTGTCTACCGACGATATGTAGATCAGCGGCCCGAGGAAGTCGTTCATCGACCACATGAACTGAAACAGGCAGACCGAGATCAGCGCAGGAGTAAGCAGCGGCACGACGACGAAGATCAGAGTCTGCCAGGTCGAAGCGCCATCAACCCGCGCCGCCTCTTCCATGTCGCGCGGGATGGCGCGAAGGAACTGGACCAGCATGAAGACGAAGAACGCGTCGCCCGCCAGCGCCGATGGCACCCAAAGCGGAAGGAAAGTATCGAGCCAGCCTATATCGCGAAACAGCAGGTACTGCGGGATGCGCGTGACGACGTTCGGCAACAGAAGGGTCGCGATCAGCGATGCGAACAGGATCTTCTTGCCCGGAAAATCGAAGCGGGCAAATCCATATGCAACCGCCGTGCAAGAGATCGCCGTGCCGATCACCTTTGGCGCGATGATGAGGAACGTGTTCCAGAAGAATGTTGCGAAAGTGTAGGCGGTGGAAGTCTTCCAGCCCTCGATGTAGCCCTGGAACGTGGGGTTCCTTGGTATGAAGCCAGGGCTCGAGAAGATTTCCGCATTGGTCTTGAACGACGCGCCGATCAGCCAGATCAGCGGGTAGAGCATGATGAAGCCAACCACGCCGAGCAGAAGATAACGCACCGCCAACGAGACGACGTGCTTGCGGCGGTCGGCGGCTGCGAAGCGCTCGGAGTCGCTTTCCATATTCGAAAGAACAAGCTGCTCGGTCATGATTAGCTCCGCTTATCGCCGGCGTAGTAGACCCAGTGCCGGGATGACCAGAATGCGACCAGCGTGAGCACCATGATGATCGCGAAGAGTACCCAGGCGAGCGCTGATGCGTAGCCCATGTGGAACCTCTTGAAGGCCTCGTCATAAATGTAGAGCGGCAGAAGATAGGTGGACTTCAACGGGCCGCCTTTGGTGATCACGTAAGGGCCGTTGAACTCCTGAAACGCCTGGACCATCTGCATGATCAGATTGAAGAAGATGACGGGCGTGATCAGCGGCAGCGTGATGAAGAAGAATGTCTGCCATTTGCCGGCGCCATCGATCGAAGCAGCCTCATAGAGAGACTTGTCGACGCTCTGGAGCGCGGCAAGGAAGATCACCATGGCCGAGCCGAACTGCCAGAGGCGCAACAGGGTGATCGTGAAAAGTGCCGTGCCCCGGATTGCCGAACCAGTTGACCGGCTCCCAGCCAAGACCGGTAATGACAAGATTTACCAGTCCGGTATCGGCGAACATATAGCGCCACAGAACCGCAATCGCGATCGATCCGCCAAGGATCGAAGGCACATAATAGGCCGTGCGGAAGAAGCCGATCGCCTTCAGCCGATAGTTGAGGATATATGCGATGAACAATGCAAAGGCGAGCTTCAGCGGAACAGTGAGAAAGACGTAAATCAGGGTCACCCACAGCGACTTCCGGAAAGTGCGGTCGCTGGTGAAAAGGTCAATGTAGTTCTCAAGGCCGATCCAGGTCGGCGTGTTCAGCAGGCTATAGTCAGTGAAACTGAGATAGAGTGAAGCAAAGAACGGGATAGCCGTGAAAGCGGCCAACCCGATGATATAGGGCGCGATGTAAGCTAGCCCGAGGAAACGACTTTCGCCACCCATCAGCGAGATACTCCCAAAGCTGTTTCAGGCAGGAACTGCGCAGTGGCCGCGACCATTTCACGGAACATGTGCAGCGCCCTGTCCGGGCCGATCGGCGCGACGAGGGGATCGGAAACGAAGAGTTCGAAAAGATCGTCCCACCGCTCACTAAGAACTGCCGCGAGGAGTGCTGCCTGGCGCTCGGCATGGGGCCGGACGAGAAGTTCAACGCCGGCGGGGAGTCGCCCGGCGAACAGCGGCTGGATACCAAGACCCGAGAAGCGGGCGTTGGATTCTACGATCGCGCCAAGTGGCAGGCCCGCAATCTGTCCGCGGTTGGGAAGGTTGACATTGCTGACGTGCGGCTCACCGCCGGCAAGCGCCTTGATCTGACTGACCAACGCCTCGTCGGAAGGCACGATCGGAGGGAGGTCACCGCCCTCTTCCAGCGCCTTTGCTCGGGCCTTCTTCGCAGCCTGATCCCTCTTGCGGTATTCGACCGGCGTCAACCCGAACGAGAATGCCTCGTGGCGATCCAGATACCATGTCTGCGGCACGAACTCGGCCAGATGCCTGTCGCCCGCCGCAGCGGCGATTCCGAAACGGCAGGCAAGATCGAACTTCACCTTGTTGCGATCTTCGAAATAGCGCTGATGCTCGTCCTTCCGGTCGAGCGGCGTCGCTCTCCAACCATCGAGGCGGTGTTCGCGGGCAAACTCCAGATAGTCCGGCATCATGTCGACACCGCACACGACCGCCCGATCGACAAAGGTGAAATGGTTGATCCCGAGGACGTTCACCTCGACATCCGAGATCGTATAAGCAATGCGGCCCGCTTTTCTATTGGCGAGCCATGCAATGATGTGGCGTAGCTTCGTGACCTCATGGCATTCACCCCAGGCGCGGATCTCCGGAAAAACCTTGTAGAGCGTGCCAGTAAGCACCGACATTGGGTTTGTCAGGTTGCAGACATAGGCATCGGGGCAATGCTCGCTGATGGCTCGCGCGATTTCCGCAAGCATCGGTATGGCGCGCATGGCGCGGACAAAACCACCTGGACCAACCGTGTCGCCCACCGACTGACGAATCCCGTAGCGTTCCGGAATCTCGATATCGGCGGCCATCTCGTCGAGGGTGCCGGGCAGAATGGACACAATGACAAAGTCGGCTCCCCGAAGGGCATCCGCGAGAGTGGGCGAGGCAACGTAGCGAACTTCCGCGCCTTTCGACGCTTCAGCGATCCTCGTCCCCAGGCGGGCATTGCGCTTGGCCGACTCCGCATCGAGATCGAAGAGCCGGATTTCCGCCGCCACAGAGCCGTCATGAGCCATATCGCCCATGAGCTTTGCCGCCCAATTCAGGGATCCGCCGCCAATGTAGGCAATTGTAACGAGCGATTTGTCCCAGTGGCTCTTCATCAGACCTTCGCGATGACGTCGAGTGATGCGCACGGTGTGCGGATCAGCCTGCGCCATCATCTCCTCCCGAAAAGATGACAATCTGCTTTGGTGCATTTCCTGTTTTGCTAGACGGCAGTACCTTTCTCAGGCGGAAGTTGAAATTGACGAATCGGGTTAAAAAGATGGACAAAATTGAAGGCGGCATTCTCTCAGGCATTCCGCCGAATGCCCTGACGCTGACCCTCACCCGTTCAGCGATAAAGATGCTGCATTCGATGACCTGGGAGATTGACAAGACCAACGCGGTCCACGACCTGGTGATCTGCCTGCAGGGGAGCGGTAGTTATTTCATTGAGGACGAGCAAATCGTGCTCCGTCCGGGTGAGGCCATGCTCATCCCGGCAAATGTCCGCTTTGTCGGCCGACATGCTTCAGGGGAGTTGTACACCGGGGTCGCGCAGCACTTCACGCTCGATCTCTTCGGCCGGCACGATCTGATTTCACAAATGCACCTGAAGCGCGTTGTGCGGCTGTCGCGCTGGGACCTGCTTCAGCCGATCGTGCAACATTATCATGATATTGCACCTCCTTCGTCGACGACGCTGCTGCAGAACCACCTGTTCATGTTTCTGCTCATTGCGTTCATCGAGGATGCCTTCATCGCCTGGAAGCATCAGTCGGAGAGCCTGGTCAACAGCACTGACGGCATGTCGCTCAGCATCATGATCGCGGCGACTCGCATCATCGCTGATCCACTCGATCCCGATATTGCCGAAAGGGTCATTGCTGACGCTCCGTACAATCCGGACTATTTCAAACGGGAGTTCCGACGCCAGATCGGCTGGACCCCTGCAAAATTCCAGGAGCTCAAGCGCATGGAACACGCGATGGATCTTCTGGCGAGCGGAAAGACCGTCTCCGAGACCGCGGCCATGGTCGGCTATGCCGACACATATTACTTTTCACGCATGTTCAAGCGGTACATCGGCATCAGTCCCGTCGGCTATAAGCGCAACATCAAGCGCGGTCGTGACGGGGCGTTTCCGAGAGGAGAGGAAGACGGGCAGATCCTCTATCCGCTTATCGGATCCCAAACAAGCGTGGCGTGAACACGCGCCTCGCCAAAGTTATCGTCCGTCCCACGCTGCTGTAGGCCGATGCAAGCATCGCCCGAAAGCAAGCCAAATCAGTTACGGTTTTATCCATGCATTAGGAGACGCTGAAGTGGCCCAATGCAACTAATCATCGTAGATCGGGTAATCGACATACTCGCCACCCTGGTAGAGCGCGGCAATGCCTTCCTTGCCGGATGGGGCCGCTGCCGCTTTCACCTTTGCCCGGAACGCAGCCGCGTTATCCTTCGGTTTCCAGCCGAGATAGGAAACGGCACTGTTGTCCCACCAGGACGCATCATTGGCCGAGACTCCGTAGATGACAGGACAATGCAGCTTCGGAGCTCGAAAGACACACTCGATCAGCGAAATCAGATCGTCATGGCTGAGCCACGTCGACAGCATGCGGTGCGTGACCGGCTCCGGCGCACAGGAGCCGATACGAACGATAGCGGTCTCCAGGCCGAATTTGTCGTAGTAGAGCGTGGCCACGCCTTCGGCGAAGCACTTCGATACCCCGTAGTATCCGTCCGGCCGCGGCAAGACCTGAGCGTCCAGATGCTCAGTTCTTTTATGAAAACCGATGACGTGGTTGGAACTCGCGAGGAAGATGCGCGGGGAGCCGTTGTTGCGGGCAGCTTCATATAGATTGAAGATGCCCTGAATGTTGGCGCTGAGGATCTTGGAGAATTTATCTTCCGTCGAAATACCGCCGAAATGCAAAATGCCGTCGCAACCGGCCACCAGCTTTTCAACCGCCTGACGATCGGCCAGGTCGCACTGCACAGCCTCCTCATGGGCAGCCGAGGCGTGCAAAGGAGCGACATCAGAGATGCGAATCTTTTCAGCAACGTGCGACAGGCGCTGCCGCGATACACGTCCCAAGACGCCTGCGGCACCTGTAATGAGCAATCTTTTCAGCATGGAGCCCCTCATGACGCCACTCCGCACGCCGCCACTCAAGGCGTCAAGCGAGCAACTCATAATATATTTTGTCACCGTCCAGTCAATAGCCATCATATAAATAAGCAAGTTGTTGACAAGTTCTCCTCCGGCTTTCATAAAGTACGCGCCGCTTGAGCCAGAAAGCCAGACGATGAGTCGGATCAGCAAGGATGACGCCGGGCAGAGCCAGCGGCGGGGACGCACCAATCTCGTGGGAATGGTAAGCGAGGACCTTCGCCAGCAAATCGTGAAGGGCGTCCTGAAACTGGGTGAAAGGCTGCCCAGCGAGTCCGAACTCACCAAGCAATATGGCGTCAGCAGAACAGTTGTTCGCGAGGCGATCGCAGCCCTTCGGTACGACAATCTGGTAGAGGCGCGGCAGGGATCGGGCGTCTTCGTCCGCAACAGCCAATCAAGCGCCTCCAGCGCCCTGCAGCCCACCGACTTCGCACGAATTTCCTCAATAATTGAAATGCTTGAGTTGCGCACGGCAGTTGAAATGGAGGCCGCCGCACTTGCCGCCGTCCGGCGCTCTCCAGCGCAGGAAGAAGCAATCAGCGAGCGCTGCGACGACATTGACCGCCTTATCGCCGAAGGAAAACCCACTTCGGAAGCTGACGTCGCGTTCCACCTGACGGTTGCCGACGCCACCAACAACCCCCGTTTCCGCGAATTCCTCCAACTGCTTGGCCGCAACGTCATCCCCCGCGCGCAATTGCAGGGCGACGAGGCCGATTCTCGCCTTCAGCCTTATCTGCTGCAAATACAGGCCGAGCATCGCCGTATAGCTGAAGCAATTTCGTCCGGCGACGAAGCGGCGGCGCGGGAGTCGATGCGCATTCACCTGAAAAGCAGCCAGCAGCGGTATCGCGAACGTCTCGCGCGCGGCAACAGCTAACTGGACATATCATACCTGTTCTGTTAAATGTATGATAACTTGTGTCCTCTCGCCGCAGAGCGAAACAGA
The DNA here is from genome assembly GCA_040512755.1 of Mesorhizobium sp. GTDB lineage: Bacteria > Pseudomonadota > Alphaproteobacteria > Rhizobiales > Rhizobiaceae > JBEVEP01. Next base: position 1,651 of record JBEVEP010000372.1, on the reverse strand, counting down.
ACTGCCTGCCAACTGATCGAGCCCCGCAGACATGAAGATTCAATCCGTTCGCACGCACCTTCTTGATTACAGGCTGGACCAGGCGTTCGAGAGCGCGTCCATGCGCTTTGACCGCCGGCGGCACTGTCTGGTTGAAATCGTTTGCGATGACGGAACGATCGGCTGGGGCGAATGCCTTGGCCCCGCGCAACCCAATGCAGCCGTCGTCAACGCCTATGCCTCGGCGTTGGTTGGCCGCAATCCGCTTGAAACCGAGAAAATCTGGAGCGAGCTCTACAATCTGCTGCGCGATCAAGGTCAGCGCGGACTTACCATCACCGCGCTTTCCGGCATCGACATCGCGCTCTGGGACATCAAGGGCAAGCACTTCGGCGTTCCCATCTCCCTGCTTCTCGGCGGGCGCTTCCGCGAGAGCGTTCGCGCTTACGCTACAGGTTCGTTCCGTAAGGATGGCGTCGATCGCGTGGCCGATGTCTCCCAGGAGGTGGCGTCTTATCGCAAGCAAGGCTTCCACGCCGTCAAGATCAAGATCGGGTTTGACGTCGACGAGGATTTGCGGGTCATTGAAGCCGTGCGTTCGGTCGTCGGACCTGACATGCGTCTGATGATCGACGCCAATCATGGCTATGACGCGCTGGAGGCGTGCGAAGTCGGCCGGGCAGCCGCATCGCTGGGCGTCGACTGGTTCGAGGAACCGGTCGTTCCGGAGCAACTGGACGCCTACCGCGCTGTTCGTGCCGGGCAGCCGATTCCTGTTGCGGGCGGCGAAACCTGGCATGGCCGCTACGGCGTTCGCGAAGTGCTGGAAACCAGAGCAGTTGACATCATCCAGCCCGATATCTGCGGGTCGGGCGGCTTCAGCGAAGTGCGGAAGATCGCGGACCTTGCATCGCTCCACGGCGTGAGGGTCGTCCCGCACGTCTGGGGAACCGGTGTCGCCATCGCCGCGGCCCTGCAGTTCATGGCAGCCCAGACCCCGGACCCGATCCGCCGCGAAGCACGTCCCCCGATCCTGGAATTCGACCGCACGGAGAACCCTTACCGTCAGGCGGTGCTCACTGCCCCGCTCGAGCATCGCAACGGCGTTGTCGCGATCCCCGACGGGCCGGGCCTTGGCATCGAGATCAACCGCGAAGCGCTTGCGCAGTTTGCGCTGAAGGACGACTAAGTGGCCGATATCCAGCCCAACACCCGGCCGCTCGACGGCCCGCCGCCGAGATTGCGGACAAAACCGGGCGCCACCGATTGCCATATGCATTTCTACATGCCGGGTTTCGAGGCGCAGCCCGGCGGACCGCCCATCGCGGAATATGCGATGCCCGAACATTATGCGGTTGTGCAGAAGCGGCTCGGGCTTGAGCGGGTCGTCATCACGCAAGGCAATGCATATCAGTTCGACAATGGATCGACGTTGACCGCGCTGAAGCAGCTCGGCAGGACGAACGCGCGCGCGATCGTGACGATTTCGCCGGATACGGCTGCCGCTGACATTCAGGCGATGAGCGATCTCGGAGCCTGTGGCGCGAGGATCATGAACCTGCCCGGCGGTGCGACGCCGATCAGGGATATGAAGCCCGTCGAGGCAAAGATCCGCGGTTTCGGCTGGCATCTGATGGTGCAGCTCAACGGCCGAGAGATGGACCAGTATTTC
>JBEVEP010000361.1:0-15872 GCA_040512755.1 Mesorhizobium sp. | reverse complement strand
CGCTTCGCCAATGACCGAACTGTCAATGTCTATCACGATAACTATTGGCACGCCCCGGTCTATCATGGCGCCTGGTATGCTGGTGCGCCGGGCGTGGCCCTGGGTGCCGCTGCGGGAGTGGCTGCAACGCGCTCCTACTACAACAACTACTACAACAACCCCTACGTCCCCGACCAGTGCGGCTATTATCCGTTTCCGCCCTGCTACTAACGGGATTGCGGCCCATCTGTCGGAACGCTGGGCCGACCTCGGCATCTTATCGTGCTGGTGATCGCCGTACTATACGATCGGCGTCTACTGGGGTCTTCCGTGGGAAGACCTATCGGATCCACACCTATGAGCCCCAGGCTAACCCTTCGGGAGAAGGAAGGTGAAGCCCCAGCGCAAGCCCCAGCCAGTTGGGCCGACGCCATCCGGGGATGCAGCCCAATAGCGGGCGCCCGCAAAAAGTTGCACCGGCAGTTTGTCGAACTTGACGATCTTGGCGACCACGAAGTTGATCGGCACCGACCACTCCTCCGTCTCCCAATCATAGGTGGATTCGGTGTTGAGCGTGAAGCTCCACGCATCTTTGGTGGTGTAGGAGATGAAAGGCTGCAGAAAGGTCGAACTCACATCGGGCTGGTCGTCATCGCCCGTGACGGACCATAGATGATTGGCCAAGGCGCCGATCGTCCAGCCATGACCCTGCCAGAGGGCCACGCCGGTTGGGCCGACACTCCATTTCCCGGAGCCAAGAAGTGAGTCGGTCGCGGTGGGAATACCGAAGGCCGGGCCAACGCCCCAGACAAAGCCGTGGAACGGCTGCTTGGGGGAGAAAAAGAAGCTCTGGGTGGTGTCGCCGAGGCCGAACTGGTTGCCGGCATCCGGGAAAATATCCTCCTGGTAGACGATCGGCAGGATCGTTCTCGAGATCAGGTTCCAGTCATCATTGAGAGTAAATGGGATAACGGGCTGGAAGTTCAGATAATATTGTGAACCATCCCCCGCAGGGCCGATGCCGTCATTGTAGTTGAACTGAAAGGGGACGCTGATGAGGGCGGCAACCGGGTTCGAGAGCTTCTTTGCCAACTCTGCAGAATCGTCCTGGCCATAAGTGCTCGAAATCCAGCAGAACGTCAGGGCGATCACAGCGAGAATGCGGCGCATTTTGGAAGCTCCGAACTGAGGCCAAGCCACACTAGATTATCGATGCCGGTTTTCTGAGCCCGGAGTGCCACCTGACATACGATTGGGTCACCGAATTTGGGTGAGGTGTGCTCTAAAGGCCGCAAACTGCGCAATCGAAGCATTGACGACGGCACGACGGAACCAACGGGGGGACGAAGGCGATGATTGCGCGCTACGTAGCTGCAAAATAGTCACGCCTGGACTGAAATTGGCAGCCCAATCGTACTTGAGCAGCGCCTGTTGCTCGCTAGGACGTCAGAAACCGGTTATATCGTGAAGTGCTACTGAGACGTGGGGAGACGGGGAGGTATCAGATGCGATCATTCGGATTTGCCGGTTTGCTCAGTGCCACGCTGCTGACCGCACCTGCCTTTGCCGCCGACGTGGTGGCGCCGATGGCGCCCGAGGCGGTGCCGGTCGAATCCGGCGGGTGGACGTTCACCGTCGCGCCCTACTTCTGGGCGGCGGGCATTTCTGGCGACATTGCCCAATTCGGGGCACCGGAAGTTCACATTGACCAGAAGTTCGGTGACATTCTAAGCGATCTCGATTTCGCCGCCATGGTGATCGGGGAGGCGCGCTACGATCGCTTCAGCCTGTTCGGCGACGTCATCTATGCCAAGATCTCTACCGATAGCGCCACCCCGCGTGGTATTGTTGCCGAGACTGTTGGCCTAACAACGAGCACCTTCATCGGTACGGCCGGCGCCGGCTATTCGATTCTGAAGAGCGACCAGGGTTATCTCGACATCGTCGGCGCCGTACGGGTGTGGTCGGTCGACACCGATCTGTCGTTTTCCGGTGGCCTTCTCAACGGACTTGACGTGAGCGAGAGCCAAGCCTGGGTCGACGGGCTGGTTGGCGCGCGCGGAGTGTTCAACTTCACGCCGAAAATCTATTTGACCGGCTGGGGCATGGTTGGCGCCGGCGGTGCCGACATTGACTGGGACGTCGCCGCCGGTCTTGGCTATCACTTCAACGATACTTGGTCGGCAGTACTGGGCTATCGCGCCCTGGGCGTCGACTACACCAACGACGACTTCGTCTACGACATCGTCGAGCAGGGGCCGATTCTAGGCGTTGTTGCTCGCTTTTAGGCCTGACTGGCCAAACCAAACTCTGCGCCAGCGAAATGAAGCAATCCAAAACCGATTGTATTTGCAAAGCCTGCGTATAGCCGCGATCCCCCGTCATCAGTCGCATTGGCCCGCCATGTCCTGACGGAAATCTGTGTGCTAGCGTCGCGGCCAACAGAACGCCGAAGAGTGAGTTGAAACGAGCGGTCATGGAACAGGTACTGACCTTATTTGTGAGCACCTTCTCCACATTGCTTGCGATCATAAATCCTCTTGAAGCTTTGCCTGTCTTTCTCAAACTCCTGGAAGGCAAAGATTCCGAACAACATCGCAGTGTCGCGCGGCGTTCCTGTCTTTATGCAACGCTTCTTATGTTTTTCTTCCTAATTTTCGGAACATTTATACTGAAAATATTCGGAGTTTCCTTGAGCATGGTCCGCGTCATCGGCGGCATCATTCTGATCCGGATTGGTTTCGAGTTGTTTTCGGGCTCCGGTGGGTCAACAGCCATGGTCAAGGCAAATGGACAGCAAGGTGATATTGCATTCGTACCCCTTGCCATGCCGCTTATGTGCGGGCCCGGCGCAATCGCAACAATGCTCGGAATGACGTCACTCGTAAGAAGCTCCGAGCTGGAACTCATCTCCTTTCTCGCCATCGCCGGGGCAATTCTGGCGACTATGCTGGTCACTTATCTGTGCCTGGCCTATGCGGAAAAGGTCGTTGGGCGCGTTGGCCCTATGGGAATTGATGCGGTCACTCGCATCGTCGGGTTCTTCGTCGCTACCATGGGCGGTGGGCTAGTTTTCCATGGGGTGGCAGAAGCCCTCCAGGAATACGGAGTGAGTGCCGCACGATAGGGGAGAGCCCATCCATACCAGTTCCCGCTGTGAGACGGTCAGCCCTTAGATCAAATTAGAACTTAAGAACTGGGCGATGAAATGAGACGGAGAGTAGCTGGCTGCCCTTGCCCACCGCGGCGGCCCTATGTGTGGATTGCCGTCGCAATCGTAGGCCCGCGACTACTGCCACCGCCCGCCGCGAACAGCTTTTGCACGTTCTGGTCGCCAATAGCATCGGAACAATAAGGTCTGACAGCTCAAGGGCGTTCTCGAGCCGAAGTTGATTTGCAAGACATTGTAAAATGTGTGTTGATTGCGTGGGAAAAGCTTTTCCCAGACAACCGAGGCAGACCTGATCCGGCCGTTGCTGAAAAAATTGAGAAAAGCTTTTCCCGATAACGATGCAGCTCGCGACAGGGAGGAACCTATGAGCTTGCAGCTGAGAAGGACGTGCCGGTCGGCCGTAGCCGGGCTATTGGCCATGATGGCCTTGCCCGCGATGGCGGAAGACCTGCAGATGTGGGAGCGAACCGGCGGCAATGCTGCCATGGTTGATGCGTTGGTCGCGGCGTGGAACGCCAAAAACCCCGATCGCAAGATCAACTTGACCTACATTCCGCATACCGAGATGGTTCCCAAGATCGCTCAGGCAATCGCAAGCGGCGAGGTTCCCGACCTGATGGGCATGGACCTGATTTATGGTCCACAGTTCGAGGCTGCGGGACAACTCGTCGACATCACGGACAAAATCAAAGACTGGCCGGAACTCAAGACCGCGAGCCCCGGACACATGACAGTTTCGACTTATGATGGACGTGTCTACGGCGTTCCGCTCTATGCCGACGTCTCGGCGCTTTTCTATAACAAGGACCTGTTCCGCAAGGCCGGGCTCGACCCGGACAAGCCGCCAACGAGCCTCGCCGAGATCCGGGAGTACGCAGACAAGATCACGGCGCTGGGCGGTGACGTGAAAGGCTATTTCCTGCCGGGCAACTGCGCCGGCTGCAACATCTTCACCGTTGGGCCTCTGATGTGGGCGAGCGGCGCGACGATCGAGCCGAAAGATGCCAACGACGAACCGCTTCAGGGCGGCGGAGTCAAAGAGGTTCTACAGTGGGCTCGCGACATGATCAAAGCCGGAAACGTGCACGAAGACGCGCGGGCCGAGACAGGCGAGACGTTCCACCTGCGCTTCGGCTCGGGCAAGATCGGCATGATGGGAACGGGCAACTTCAACATCACGCTGGCGAAGGAGCAGAATCCCACCATGGATTTCGGCATTGCTCTGTTGCCCGGCGTGAAAAGCGGTGAAGTGGCCTCGTTTGCCGGTGGCGACATCGTCACCATTCCCAATGGCAGCAAGCGCGTCGACGATGCCGTCGACTTCATGAAGTTCCTGCTCTCCGACGAGACTCAGGTCGAGGTCTACGCCAAGATGCTCAATATGACGACGCGCGGCGACATGGCAGACAATAAGTACTTCCAGGCCGAGCCCAAGGTCCAGGATGTTGCCAAGGCGATCACGGTGGCAAAGACGCCCTACACGTTGAAGTTCTTCGAACTGATCAACTCGCCACAAGGTCCGTGGCTGCAGATGTTGCAGCGTGCCTACTATGAAGACACGGACCTCGATACGATCATCTCTGACGCAAAAGCTCAGATGAAAGCTATAGCCGCCGAATGAACAAGGGCGATGAGGCTGCGGCGCCGGGCGAAATCCCGGCGCCGCAGTCCCGCGAGGTCACGGTGAAGCATATCCCATGCACGTAAAAACAAATCGAATTGTCGGCTTTTTGTACGTCGCGCCGGCGCTGGCTTTCGTGCTGACCTTCACAGTCTATCCTTTTGCCCAGATGATGTGGATGTCGCTGCACAACTGGTCGCTGATTGCGCCCAAGAAATTTGTCGGCTTCGGAAACTTCGTCAAAGCGTGGAACGATCCGCAGTTCTGGACGTCGCTCGAGTTCACGCTGAAATACACCGCTTACATCACGCCGGTCCTGATGGTCCTCGGATACCTCATCGCTTTGTTGACCGCGGAAAACCGGCCCCTTCGACAGTTCACGCGGGGCGTTGTGTTCGCGCCGGTCGTTATCGGGCTCGGTGCGTCGAGCCTGCTCTGGTACTGGCTGTTCAGCTACGATTTTGGGCTCATTAACCGTGCCCTGATCGACCTTGGATTCCTCACGAAGCCGGTGGTCTGGTTTGGGGCTGACGTCACCCTCTCCATGTGGGCTGTCATCGTTTCGATCGTCTGGAAGGTGGTGGGGTTCGGCACGATTCTGTTCGTCGCCGCGATCCACGCAATTCCGAGCGAACTCGGTGAAGCGGCTATGGTAGACGGCGCCAGCTACTGGCAAAGGGTGCGCAGGATCACGCTGCCGCTCACCGCCAAGACGATCCTGCTGGTCACTCTGGTCAGCGTCATCGGCTCGCTGCTCGCCTTCGATCAGTTCTACATCATGACGGCTGGCCAGCCGCGCAACATGACCGCGACTTCGGTCTTTACGATCTACCTGAATTCGTTCCCCTATCTAAAGCTGGGCTATGGCGCCGCCCTCTCGCTGATACTCGCCGCCATCATCCTCATTTGCACAGTGCTGCAGATGGTCCTCAGCCGCAGGAGCCACGCATGAGCGCGTTTCCGGAGACGGCGCAGCATGTGTCCTCCCGCCCGTCCGCGCGGTCCCGAATTTCGGCAGGGCGAATCGACAGCCTTTGGCAAGGACGCAGCAAATATCTGATCGCGGCGCTGTGCGTGGCCATCTGCACGATTATGCTTCTTCCACTGGTCGCTTCGGTACTTGCCTCACTCAAGTCGACGCAAGAGGCCGCGGCGGTGCCGCCGACCTATTTCCCCCACGGCCTCAGCCTGGACAGCTACCAGCGCCTCTGGAGCTATCAGGCAGGGCTGCCAACCTATTTCTCGAACAGCCTGGGGGCTGCCCTTCTCGCGATCGCCTTCTGTCTCGCACTCACGGTCCCGGCGGGATATGGGCTGGCAAAGTTTCGAATTCCGGCCAAGGAAGGGTTCTTCGTCGTGCTTCTGCTAGGCCTGATCGTGCCCTACCAGGCATTGCTGACGCCGCTGTTCTTCCTGTTCGTCCAATTGAAGCTGCACAATTCGCTGGTCGGGCTAGCCATCGTCCATACCGCGATCCAACTGCCGTTCAGCATTTATGTCATGCGCAACGCCTTCGAGGCGGTGCCGCGTGAGCTTGAGGAAGCGGCCATCATGGACGGCTGCAATAGCTTCCAGGTCCTTGTTTACATCTGCCTGCCAGCCGTCGTGCCAGCGATGATCACGGTGTCGCTGTTCGCGTTCATCACCTCGTGGAACGAGCTGCTCGCGGCGCTTGTCATCATGAACAAGGATTCATCCTTCACTTTGCCCTTGATCCTGGCTGCCGCCAGACAGAAGACGAGCATCGGTGGCACCGACTGGGGCATGCTTCAGGCGGGCATCACGATCTCCATTATCCCTTGCATGGCCTTCTATCTGCTGCTGCAGAAATATTACATGGCCGGCTTCCTCAGCGGCGCGGTCAAATAACATGCAAGACTCCGACTCCCCGCACACACAAGGCCCGATCGCGACCGTTGCGTTCAGCAGTGCGCCGACAATTCGCGATGTCGCCCGCCTCGCCAACGTCTCGATCGGCACGGCGTCGAAGGCGCTCAATGCCGGTGGCAGATTGAGCCAGGAAACGCGCGAGAAGGTACGTCGCGTCGCACGTGAGATCGGCTATCGGCCAAACGAACTGGCGCAGAGCCTGCACAGGGCAAAGTCGCGCACCATCGGCATCATTTCTAACGACAGTTTCGGACGGTTCACATTTCCCATCGTGGAGGCGCTCGAGGAGCGGCTGGCAGAGGAAGGCATTGCTGTCTTCATGTGTAACGCCACGGACGATCCGGCACGCGAGCGCCAGCATCTCGACCAACTCCTCGGCAAGCGGATTGATGGCCTTGTGGTGACTGCACGACGCGCCGACAAGCGTGTGCCGATCGGCCCCTTCGCCCACGGCCTGCCAGTCGTCTACGTATTTTCGCAAGCCGACGATCCCGGAGCTCTATCGCTTCTTCCGGACGATGAAGGTGGCGCCGTTCTTGCCGTTTCGCACCTGGCATCGCTCGGTCGCAGGCGCATTGCCCACATAACGGGCCCCGAGCATTTCGAGGCAGTACGGCTGCGGCATGCTGGCTATCGTTCCGCCTTGGCCGATGCCGGCTTGCCGGGGATCAAGGATTACTTTTTGTCCGGTGTCTGGTCCGAGGCGTGGGGCAGGCAAGCCGCCGACCGGCTGTTTTCGACTGCCGGGAAGCCGGATGCGATCTTTTGCGGCAACGATCAGATTGCGCGCGGTGCGGCAGATGCATTGCGCGAGATGGGTATCAAGGTTCCCGATGATGTCGCGATCGTCGGCTTCGACAACTGGGACGTCATGACACTGGCAGCGCGGCCGCCACTCTCCAGTATCGATATGAACCTGAAGGCGCTTGGCCGGGAGGCGGGCGACAGCCTGCTCGACATGATCGCCGGAGAGAAGCTTAGCGGGGTCGCGCGGCGGCCATGTTCGCTGATTGTGCGGGAGTCGTCCGGCCGATGAAAGAGTTATTGCCCAACCTTTAGGAACGGAGGCGTCGAAATGAGCGCGTTCAAGCCGGTTCGCTTCGTTGACGTGGCGCTCGAAGGTCAGTTCTGGCGTGAGCGGCTTGAAACGGTACTCACGCGAACGATTCCCAGCCAGCATGTGCAACTCGCAAAGCACGGAATCCTGGAATCTCTGACGCTTCCCAATCCGCCACCGCCGCTGCGCTTTCCACGCAACGAGCACAACTTTACCGTTCAGGTGTTCTGGGACTCCGATGTTGGCAAATGGATTGAGGCCGCGTCCTATGCGCTTTCGCATCGGCGCGACAAGGACATAGAGGCAAAAATCGAGAAAATCATCGACGATCTCGAGAAGGCGCAAGCACCTGACGGATATCTGAATTGCTGGTACCTGCAGCGCGATCCCGACAAGCGCTGGACGAACCTGCGCGACAATCACGAGCTCTACAATCTCGGTCATATGTTGGAAGGCGGAATTGCCTATTTCCTGGCCACGGGACGGCGGCGCCTGCTCGATGTCCTGGAGCGGTATGTCGAGCATGTCCGCAGCCGGTTCGGCCCCGAACCCGGCCAGGTGCGCGGCTACTGCGGCCATCAGGAGATCGAGTTGGCGCTCGTCAAGCTCTATCGCCTGACCGGGGAGAGGAAGCACCTCGATCTTGCCGCCTACTTTATAAACGAGCGTGGACGCCAGCCGCATTATTTTGACCAGGAGGCCGTCGCGCGCGGCCAAAGCCCCGAGGATTTTTGGGCCAAGAGCTACGAATACAACCAGTCTCACAAGCCGGTGCGCGAGCAGACCAAGGTCGTGGGTCACGCAGTTCGCGCGATGTACATGTTCTCCGCCATGGCCGATCTCGTGGCCGAGCTCGGCGACGACAGCCTGAAGCGAACTTGCGAGGTGTTGTGGGCCGATGTCATGTCATCGAAGATCTATATCACCTCGGGCCTCGGCCCGGCCGCCGCGAACGAGGGTTTCACGGAAGACTACGACCTGCCGAACGACACGGCCTATGCCGAGACCTGCGCCTCCGTTGCTCTGATTTTCTGGGCGCAGCGGATGCTGCATCTCGACCTCGATGGACGCTACGCCGATGTGCTCGAGCAGGCCTTGTTCAACGGCGCGCTCACAGGCCTGTCGCGCGACGGCGAGCACTATTTCTACTCGAACCCGCTGGACAGCGATGGCCGGCACAGCCGCTGGGCCTGGCATACATGCCCCTGCTGCACGATGAACTCGTCTCGCCTGATTGCCTCAGTTGGCGGCTATTTCGTTTCGGCGAGTAACGACGCGGTTGCTTTCCATCTGTATGGCGGGATCTCGACCAACGTTCGCCTAGCCAGCGGGAAAGTATTCCTGCGAGAAACCAGCCGCTATCCTTGGTCCGGCTCGATAAGGATTGAGGTCAGCCCGGAAACGCCGGCGGAGTTCACCGTCAAGCTGCGGATACCAGGTTGGGTGAAAGGCGCCACAGCGGCGGTGAATGGTGATCCGGTTCAGGTCGAGGCCGGTACGATAAATGGCTATCTCTCTATCTCGCGCACTTGGCGGGCGGGGGACGTGATCGCTCTTGAACTGCCGATGCCGCCTGAGCGAACCTATGCTCACCCGCTGGTCAAGGAGGATGTCGGCCGCGTCGCGCTGAAACGCGGACCCCTTGTTTACTGTGTCGAGGAAGTCGACAATCCAGGAGGGCATGTGCAGCAACTCCGGCTGCCGCGCGACGCTAAGATTGATACCGCCGAGCAGCACGATGTGTTCGACGGCATCGTCGCGATAACCGCTGAAGCGCAGCGCATCGATGACGGCCACTGGGGGCAGGCGCTGTATAGAAATGCGCCGCCTGCGCTCTCCAAATGCAGGATAACGGCGGTCCCATATTATCTCTGGAACAATAGGGCAAAGGGCTCGATGGAGGTCTGGATATCGGAGACTTAGTCTAACGGAGTAGAGAGCCGCCAGGTCGAGCGACGACCCAGCATCAGACCCATCGACTCGTAACCGGAATCACTACTCTGCCGCTCAGCCGCGTTTCTTCGACTTGCCGGCGAAGGGGTTTTCGGAGGCGCGGAACGCGACACGGATCGGCACGCCCGGCATGTCAAATGCCTCGCGCAAATTGTTCACGAGATAGCGCACATAGGATTGCGGCATCGCTTCGGGCCGCGAGCAGGAGAGGACGAATCCCGGCGGCCTCGTCTTGGCCTGTGTGACATATTTGATCTTGAGACGGCGGCCGGCGACCGCAGGCGGTGGATGATGGGCGAGCACGCCTTCCAGCCAGCGGTTCAACCGGCCTGTCGACACCCGCCGGTTCCAGACCTGATGGGTCTTGATGACAGCGGCCATCAGTTTGTCGAGGCCGCGGCCCGTCTCGGCGGAAATGGTCACCGCCTGAAGCCCGCGCACCTGCGGAAGAAGCCTTTCGGTCATCTCACGCAATTCGGCGAGCTTCTCCTGCGGGTGATCGATCAGGTCCCATTTGTTAAAAGCAATGACGAGCGCCCTGCCCTCACGGATGATGAGGTCAGCGATCTGAAGGTCCTGTTTCTCGAAGGGAATCGTGGCATCGAGGACAACGATCACGACTTCGGCAAAGCGGATCGCTCGCAATCCGTCCGCCACCGAAAGCTTTTCGAGTTTTTCCTGGACCTTGGCCTTGCGGCGCATTCCCGCAGTATCGAAGAGCTTTATCTTGCGGTCCTGCCATTCCCAGTCGACAGAAATGGAGTCCCGCGTGATGCCCGCTTCCGGCCCGGTCAGGAGGCGTTCCTCGCCGATCAGCGCGTTGATCAGTGTCGACTTGCCGGAATTCGGCCGTCCGACCACCGCGATCCGCATCGGCTTGGTTTCGTCGTAGCTTCCCGCTTCATCGGCGTCGGGATCCACGTCATCGCCCAGCAGCGGTTCGCTCTCAGCAACGATCTCGTCTTCTTCTTCACCCAAGGCGCGCTCTTCGCCGATCGCTGCGATAACGGCATCGCGAAGGTCCGGAAGACCCTGGCCGTGCTCGGCCGAAACCGGCACCGGCTCGCCGAGACCGAGTTCCCAGCTCTCCAGCATGCCGCCTTGCGCACCCCGCGCCTCCGCCTTGTTGGCCACCAGCACGACCGGTTTTCCGGAGCGCCTGACTATGTCCGCGAAGGTGCGGTCATCCGGCAGAATGCCGGATTTCGCGTCGATGAGAAAGAAGATCAAATCGGCTTCCTGGATCGCCGTTTCGGTTTGCACGCGCATACGGCCCTGTAAGGTCGCCGCGGCGGCGTCCTCGAAACCGGCTGTGTCGATGACATCGAAGCGCAGGTCGTAGAGCTTGGCCGGATGAACACGGCGATCGCGCGTTACGCCCGGTGTGTCATCGACCAACGCAAGCTTCCTGCCGGCAAGGCGGTTGAACAGCGTGGACTTGCCGACGTTGGGCCGGCCGATGATGGCGACCTTGAAGCTCATCGCGCGCGATCAGGACGCGTTGCCCGAACCGCGGATCAGTTCGGACAGAAGATTGGCCCGTTCGCGGACATTGCGCGGCGCGGCATCGTCGGCGGAGATCTGTTCGGTAAGCTTGAGCGCGTCGGCGGATCGGCCGTCTTTCCAGGCCGAGAGGGCCAGCAGCTCGCGAGCCGAGTGGCGCAGTGGATTTGTGTCTGCCGCGAGGGTCTCGACGCGAGATGAGACGTCCGCGTAAGTGCCATGATCGACGAGCACGAGGCCGGCTCGAAGCCGCGCTATGTCACGAATGGCGGGCGGAATGGAACCGTCATTGGACACGGCGTCGAAAGCCGCGACCGCGCCGGAAAAGTCTCCCTTGCCGATAAGAACAGTCGCGGAGCGCAGCCGCGCGAGAACCGGATAGGCGCCATGACCTTCAGCCTCCAGCGTCTCGAAGGCCTTCAGCGCCTCATCGTTTTTGCCGTCATTCGCCAGCCTGAGAGCCTGCGAAAATGCGTCGCCCGAGCGGCCAGCCCGCGTTTCGATCCAGTAGTTGTAACCGACATAGGCTGCCGTCGCGAGAACGATGAGCACTGCGGCGGCGAGTGCGATGGGACCATAGCGGTCCCACAATGCCTTCGCCTGGTCCTTGCGAAGCTCTTCGTTCACCTCGCGGATAAAATGGTCGTCTGACATCAACCCAAACCAGAATCTTTCTTGCGTCCCGCGACGGGACTTTTTGTCGTGCCTGCGTTTAGGCGGAATCTTGTCGCCATGGAAGAGGCAGAGCGCAAATTCAGGAAAGGTTCAGATCGGCGTCACCCCGAACAGCCAGTAATGCAGCTTCCAAATGAACAGAACATAGAGCACGCTTCCGGAAGCAACGGCGATGATATCCCATTTCACCGGGCCTGCCTCCGGAATCTTGTCACCACGACGGCCTGCGGCGATGCGGTCCAGGACAGCCCAGCCAAGGAAACTGCCGAACAGCAGCAACGATGCCAGATCGCCGTTTGCCAACAGATGCGCGAACGCCCAGATCTTGGTTGCGACGAGCAGCGGGTGCTTGAGTGCTGGTTTGAGCCTCCCCGGCGGCAGGTTGAACACCATAACCGCGATCATCGCCGGCAACATCAACGCAAGGGTGATGTGCTTCATGAAAACCGGCGGCTCGTAAAGCACCGGAGCAACTGGCCAGGCGCGCGCGTAGCCCCACACCACGAGAACGAACCCCGCCAGCGACGCGAGAGAATAGAGCCCTTTCCACCGGCCCTCACCGAGTCTTTCACGCTGCGCGTCGCGCCATTCCGGCGCCAGGATGCGCACTGAATGGATGCCGAGAAAAACGACCAGACCAACGATCAGCAACAGCATCGCACCGTCCCCTGTGTGGCCGGAACCTACTGCAAAACCGACGCGCGTCCAACGCAACTCGGCAAGGGACGCATTGACGCCATATTTTCAACCGAGCTAGCGACTGCCCTATTCGATCACGAGAGTCGGAACGCGCTATGTCGGTAGTCCTGCGTCTCTGCGCGATAGCGCCCGCTTTGCTTGCCGGAGTTGCGCCGTCGGCCGCAGCTCAGCGTACGCAGTATGTGATCATCTCTTTCGACGGCGCACATGATGTCGCGCAGTGGAAACGCAGCCGCGCACTCGCTGCGAAGACCGGCGCCAAATTCACCTACTTCCTGTCCTGCGTTTTCCTGCTCTCGCCGGAAACACGTCGCCATTACCGTCCACCCGGCTCGGCTTCCGGCAGATCGAACGTCGGGTTCGCGCTGACCAGGCAAGAGGTTTCCGAACGTCTCGACGAGATTTGGTCAGCGCGCGCCGAGGGGCACGAAATCGCCAGTCATGCCTGCGGCCATTTTGACGGTGCGCGATGGAGCAAAGCGGATTGGCTGCGCGAATTCACGATGTTCACGACAATTCTGCGCGATGCTTACCTGATCAACGGCATCGCGGGCGAACCGCAAGGCTGGCAGCACTTCGCAAACGAAGAGATCAAAGGCTTCCGTGCTCCCTACCTTTCGACCGGCAAAAGTCTTTATCCGGCGCTTGCTGATGCAGGGCTCTCCTATGACGCGAGCGGGATCTCGCGCGGGCCCTCCGAGCCGGCAATCGGAAGTGGAATCGCGAGGTTTGCTCTGCCGCAAATCTCCGAGGGTCCCGCTTCACGCCGCGTGATCGCGATGGATTACAATCTGTTCGTTCGCCATTCCGGCGGGTTCGAGCGGCCCGGCCAGACCAAGGAGTTCGAGGACCGCGCCTACGACGCGTTCCTCGCCTCGTTCAACGCCGAATACAACGGCGAGCGCGTACCCTTTCAGGTCGGCTTTCACTTTACGTTGATGAACGGCGGCGCCTACTGGCGCGCACTCGAGCGTTTTGCGAACGAGGTTTGCAGCAAGCCAGATGTGGCGTGCGTCAGCTACCGCGATTATCTGAAGCGGGCTCAGCCACGCCTTCCAACGGGCACTGCAGATACGGCCGTGGCCGGATAGTGATCGCGCTACGGCGTAGCCGCCTCGCGCTCTCCGACCTCCTCCTTGCGCCGCAGATATACCTGATCGATGTCCGGGAGCGGCTCACCGTAAAGCGTCGCTTCGAACGCACGGAGACGTTTGTAGATCGAGATCAACTCAACGATCGTCGGCCACGAATTGACCAGGTACTGAAAGGATGACGCGACCTGATTGAATGCAGCCAGTATCTGCTGCATAACGCCGAATGTTATCCGGCCTGCAGCAATTGTCGGAACAAGAATGAAGGTTGGGAAGATGACGTCTGTCTGAATGTACAAGTATCTCGCAACGTTGAAATAGACGTAGTTGAAGTAAAGCCTGAAATAATTCGTTCTAACATTGTTGAACAATTCCGTTAATGTCTGGGGCTGCGCTCGACTTTCGTTGTCCTCGCCATACACGAGCTCCTTGCGGAAGGCGGCTTCGACGCGTTGATTGCGAAATTCGAGACCGGGCAGTTTGACACCGACCACTGCGAGCACGAACGTTCCGAACAACGACCAGAAGATTGCGGCGAGGACCAGCGGATAGGGAATTGCTCCGACAATCGGCAATTCGCTGACATGGCGGGACAACATCGCAAGCACAGGCAGAAACGCGATCAGTGTCATGACCGAGTCGATCAGTGCAACACCCAGGCTTTCGGTGATCGAGGCGAAGCGCATTGTATCTTCCTGGACGCGTTGCGAAGCGCCCTCGATGTGCCGCAGTCGCGTCCAATGCCCGATGTAATAGTCGTTCATCGCCGTTCGCCAGCGAAACACGTAATGGCTCGTGAAAAAGCGCTGAAAGACGGCGACGAGTATCCACAGCGAGGCGATCAGAAAGAAGGTGGCCACGCCGACGTAAAGCCGTCCGGTCGTTACCGAACCTGGCTTCGTCAACGCTTCCTGAATCATGTCATAGAACGGACCGCGCCAATTGTTCAGCGCAATGCTGACCTGGACTGAAAAGTACGTGATGAAGATGATCAGCATCGAACCGGCGATCGACCAACCCTGCCAGCTGTGCGGCGCATAGCGGGCCCAGAAAAAATAGAACATGGCCGCTGCTACGCCAAAATAGATGTAGAACCACAGAAAGGGCTTCGACCAGAAAACCGAGACGCCGACGACCGGCGGCGCATCAGCCGGAGCCGGCGGCAGGCCGAAATAGGCGCCGAGTTGCTCTCCGCCGAGAAACCAGATCAGGACACAAGCAACGGTCCAGAGTGCGGCAGAGGTAAAGAAAAGCCTCGGTTGCGGAAAAAATGAGATGAACATTCCGTGGGTTTCCTATGACGTGCAGAACCCCACCCGCGCTATGCATGAAGTCATAAAATGCCTTGGAAGGGAATGGCCCTCCCGGCAGGCAGTACGTTGGACTTGAGAACGCAGTTTCACGCCTGCCAGCCGCTATTCAACGAACTGCGCATGCCAACGCTCGGATACCTGGCAGCACCTGCCCTGCTCCAACAAGGGTAGCGTACTGGTCATACTTATCCCGAGCATGGCCGGGAAGAACGATAAGAACAGCACTCCTTCGCGCCCCCTCTGACCTGCCGGACGAAGCGCTGATATGGCGCCTCTCCTTCTCCCCCTTGGGGGAGAAGGTGGCCGAGCCGGAGCGAAGCGCAGGCGAGGTCGGATGAGGGGTGCTGGACGGAGCGTGGCTCAGCCAAGCTGGAGCACCCCTCATCCGCCTTCGCTGCGCTCAGGCACCTTCTCCCACAGGGGGAGAAGGGGGAATCGCTTCAGCGCCACGGCCAATCACCACCGTTCGAGATTAACTGAAGCGCTGATATCGCGCCTCTCCTTCTCCCCCTTGTGGGAGAAGGTGGCCGAGCCGGAGCGAAGCGCAGGCGAGGTCGGATGAGGGGTGTTGGACGGAGCGCAGCGCGCCTAGCTGGAACATCCGTCTCGGCTCCCCAGCAACGGATAAGAAAACGATTTTTTTATCCACCCCCTTTTGGCCCCTCGCATAATCCCGGCATCGCTCTCACGGGAACCTGGTGCGCACCGGGTATCAGGGAGGGCGGCGGTGCCGGGCCGGTCGCGTGGCGGAAACGCGGCTGGAAATTTTCATCCGAGGCCCGGGCCCGCTTCGCGGATCCCCCGCACCGGCAAAGGCCACCGCGGGGGCCCCGACGATCGGGCAAGACCACCGGCGGGGCGCTGGGAAGGCGCCACATTATTACTTAACAGGGCACCGACCCAGCGCCCCGCTTCCCGA
>JBEVEP010000353.1:0-2994 GCA_040512755.1 Mesorhizobium sp. | reverse complement strand
CGGACGGCGGCGACGACCTCCGCCTTGCGGCGGATGACCCAGCGTCGCGTATTGGTGGGCGGCAGGTCGGCGATCGTAAGCGGGCTGCCGTCGGGCCCAATAACGTATTTGACGCGCGGTCTTACCAGATCGGTCATTCTACTCTCTACACAACACTCAAAAGACCCAATCCGCGCCACCTTATCGTCACAGCTTTAAAAATTGCCTAAACGCTTGGTAAGCAAAGCGTAACACTGGTTAAGGCCGGCGCGCGCCGTTCCGGAGAGTGCTTGCTCGCGCTTCGGGCGGCCGATTTTGGGCTCAGGTGGCGCTGGCGGCGGACTTGACCTATATTCCGGGGATTGGCATGAAGCCCCGGACTTTCGAGAGCAGAATTGAAGACGATGAACAGCCTGGACCTTCCGGGACGCCCTGAGGAGACGCGCGTCGTCGTCGCCATGTCCGGCGGCGTCGATTCTTCGGTCGTGGCCGGCCTCCTGAAGCGCGAAAATTACAACGTCGTGGGCGTGACGCTGCAGCTCTACGATCACGGTGCTGCTGTCCATCGCACCGGGTCGTGTTGTGCAGGCCAGGATATCGCCGATGCGCAGCGCGTGGCCGAAACGCTCGGCATTCCACACTATGTGCTCGACTACGAAGAGCGCTTTCGCAAAGCGGTGATCGATCCCTTCGCGGAAAGCTATGTCTCCGGTGAGACGCCGATCCCGTGCGTTTCCTGCAACCAGACCGTCAAGTTCGCCGACCTGCTGGCGACTGCCCAGGAACTCGGCGCCGATGCGCTGGCGACCGGACATTACGTGCGCAGCCGCGCCAACGGCGCTCACCGCGCGCTCTACCGGCCAGTCGACGCCGATCGCGACCAGAGCTACTTTCTATTCGCGACGACACAGGAGCAGGTCGACTATCTTCGTTTCCCGCTCGGCGGCATGTCGAAGCCGGCCGTGCGCGCCGTCGCCGAGGAAATGGGCCTGGCGGTTGCTGCCAAGGCGGACAGCCAGGACATCTGCTTCGTGCCTCAAGGCAAATATTCCGACATTGTTGCGAAGCTGAAGCCCGAAGCGGCCTCGCCCGGCGATATCGTTCATATCGACGGCCGCGTGCTTGGCCGCCATGACGGCATCCTGCGCTATACGATCGGCCAGCGCCGCGGCATCGGGGTCGCGGCGGGCGAGCCGCTCTATGTGGTCCATCTCGATGCCGAGCGCGCTCGGGTGATCGTCGGCCCCCGTGAGGCGCTGGAGACGCACAAGATCTACCTACGCTCCATCAACTGGCTGGGCGACGTATCCTTGTCGGAGATTCCACCCGAGGGACTGGAGCTGTTTGCCAAGGTGCGCTCGACCAGGCCGCCCCGCCCCGCCGTTCTGCATCAGCGGGCAGGTTCTGTCTGGGTGGAACTCGGCGACGGCGAATCCGGCATCGCGCCCGGCCAGGCTTGTGTGCTCTACAGCGACGACGGCAACGAGGCGCGTATCTTCGGCGGCGGTTTCATCGAACGCTCGGAACGAGGCGCGGAAGCCGAAGCCATGCTGAACCGGCTGGCGGCCCTGCACGTTCACGCCTGACGGTCGCGCAAGACCACACTTCAAATCGACAACGGCCTGAAGCCAGCCGGATCGCTCATTTTCCGGGCTTTATGTTATTTTGCCGGCCGCGACCGGAAGCCTTCAGTCGTGCACCACCGTGCCGGCCGTCAAGATGCGCAGCACGCGGATCGCCTCTTCGCCGCCGGTTCGCGGCGTCTCGCGGGTTTCGATGCACGAAATGAAATGCTGGAGTTGGCGCGTGAGCGGCATACCCTCCTCGACGGGAACATAGGAAGGCTCGTTCAAGGTGAAAGCCCACTGCCCGCTGTCCTGCCAGACGGCATGATGATAGACGGCGAGTTTGCGCTCCCACGGCTCGACATCGTCGAACACGGCCATCGCCTTGGTTCCCACCACCGTAAGCCGCCTTTCCCGATAGGGATTGAGACGCGAAGCGAAGAGATGGCTCCTGAGCCCATTCGGAAAGCGCATGTGTAAGTGGGCGAAGTCGCTGAGATGGTCGAGAAGTGCGGCCCCCTCGCCCCGGATTTCCACAGGCTCGGTTCCGGTAATCGCCAGGATCATCGACAGGTCGTGCGGCGCCAGGTCCCAGAGCGCATCGTTCTCCGTATGAAACTTGCCCAGCCCCAGCCGGTGCGAATGGATGTACCGGATCGTGCCCAGTTGGTCGGTGTCGATGAGCTCCTTGAGCTTCTCGAACGCCGGGTGGAAGCGCAGCACGTGGCCGACCATGAAGATCCGGCCGCTGGCCTCGGCCGCCGCGACGGCGCGCTCGGCATCCTTGACCGTCAGAGCGATCGGCTTTTCAACGAGGACATCCTTGCCGGCCTCGACAGCCTTGATGGAATATTCGGCATGGAACTGCGGCGGCAGCGCCATGACGATCGCGTCGATTTCAGGGTGCGCGACGAGCTGATCGGGATTGATGGCGATGCAGTCGTGCTCTGTGGCAAAACCTTCGGCGCGGGCGAGGTTGGCGTCCGAGACCGCGTGGAGCGCGCCAAGCGATTTGAGCGTGCGGATGTGATTGCTGCCCCAGTATCCGCAACCGAGGACTGCGATGCGCGGTTTCATTCGTCCCGTTGACCAGAAAAGTGTGGCGGAGACATAGCGGGGGGCCGGTTCGAACTCAACCCCGTTGCGATCCGCATTGGCCCGCAGACCACCGGAATCTTGCCCGGCCGCCGATGGAAATCCTACCCGGCTTTCAGGGGGAACCCCCTCCGGCCATCACCGGGAAATCTTACCCGGCGAAAGCCTGACGAAGCTTGACAGCATTGGCGCGGCAACCTTATATCCGCGCGACTTTGCCGCCGGTCTACCGCATTCGATATTTCGACATGGGGTCACGCCCGGCGCGCCAGTGTGGCGGAGTAGCTCAGTAGGTTAGAGCAGAGGAATCATAATCCTTGTGTCGGGGGTTCGAATCCCTCCTCCGCTACCATCG
>JBEVEP010000338.1:0-6635 GCA_040512755.1 Mesorhizobium sp. | reverse complement strand
AAGAGGTCGTTGCGAAGTCTCGTTTTTTCGGCATTGAGACCAAGCCTGCGAGCGGCGATCTCGAAGCGCCGGCCGATCTGCCAGGCATAAGGACCGGAACCCCGCATACGTTTGCCCCATTCCGAGTCGTAGTCCTTGCCGTCGCGCATCGAGCGCACCAGCGACATCACATGCCTGTAGCGGTCTGGATAGTGGCGCAGGAGCCAGTCCTTGAAGATGGGAGCGACCTCAAGCGGCAGCCGCAGGATTACATAACCGGCGTCGCGTGCTCCTGCGGCGCGTCCCGCATCGAGGATCCGTTCGATCTCGGAGTCCGTGAGGCCGGGAAGGATCGGAGCAACCATGACCGAAGCCGGAATGCCCGCCTCGGAGAGCTGCCTGATAGCTTCAAGCCGTTTGGTTGGCGTGGAGGCGCGCGGCTCCATGACACGCGCCAGCATCCGATCGAGCGTCGTCACCGAAAGCGCCACCTTCGCCAGTCCTCGCTCGGCCATGCGGGAGAGAATATCGATGTCCCGCGTGACCAGGGCGGACTTCGTCACGATGCCGACCGGATGATTGTGAGCGTCGAGAACCTCCAGCACCTCACGCATGATCCGGTACTGGCGTTCGATCGGCTGATAGGGATCGGTATTGGTGCCTATCGCGATTGTGCGCGGCTGGTATCCGTCCCTGGCAAGCTCGCGCTCAAGCAACTTTGCGGCATCCGGCTTGGCGAAAAGCTTCGATTCGAAATCGAGCCCGGGCGACAGGCCCATATAGGCGTGCGTGGGACGGGCGAAGCAATAGACACAGCCATGCTCGCAGCCGCGATAGGGATTGATGGAACGGTCGAATGAAATGTCGGGCGAATCGTTGCGCGTGATGATCGTGCGCGGTTTCTCAACCTGAACCTCGGTCTTGAAGGGCGGCAATTCCTCGAGCGTGCTCCAGCCATCGTCAAAGACATGGCGGCTGACCGGTTCGAAACGGCCAGACGGGTTGATTGCCGCGGAGCGACCCCGGTTACGGTCAGGTCGCACCCGGATCTCGCTTCGCTCGATCATAGCGTTTGCGATTTCGGACCTTCCCTTGCCAAAAGCTGCTTTGTCCGCGCGAACAATCTGCTCGACCTTGGCTTTTTCCCAAGGTGTTTCTGCGGACTGGCGAATCGCGGTGTTCATGAAACTATTCCTATGACCGCGATGCGAACAAATCAAGAACATTTTGGATGGGCGGATGCAAGGGTGACGAATTTCGCGGGCGGCGCGGCTGAAAGTGTCATTCGTCGCTGGTCAGGAACGAATGCGTCAAAAACAAAAGATCACGGTATTGACCCGAAAAGTGCGAAGCCTTTCGGATGATAACAATCCGCAGCGAAGAGTAAGACCAAGTCGTCCAATTCCAGTTTTAGGCGACGCGATCTCCCCTGTTAGCGGGCAGGGGCTTTACCGGTCACTTCGCCAGCGTCAGGTCAGTTGGCGCCATATTGTTCGTCAGTGACATGCTCCATCCAATCGACCGACTTTCCGTCCAGCGCTTCCTGGATGGCGATGTGCGTCATTGCGGTCGTGGGCGCTGCGCCATGCCAGTGCTTTTCGCCCGGCTCGAACCAGATCACATCGCCAGGCCGGATTTCCTCAATAGGCCCGCCGAGCCGCTGCGCTCGCCCGAAGCCCGCAATCACGATCAGGGTCTGACCCAGCGGATGCGTATGCCAAGCGGTGCGGGCCCCGGGCTCGAACGTGACGGTGTTCCCGGCCGCACGTGCAGGCGCGTTCGACCGGAACAGCGGATCGATGCGCACGCTCCCAGTGAACCAGTCGGCAGGTCCCCGGCCGGATGGTTGGGAGCCGCTTCGTTTGATTTCCATGGATATTTCCTCCCTTGCACACAGGG
Source organism: Mesorhizobium sp. (assembly GCA_040512755.1). Taxonomy (GTDB): domain Bacteria; phylum Pseudomonadota; class Alphaproteobacteria; order Rhizobiales; family Rhizobiaceae; genus JBEVEP01. The sequence goes on along the minus strand of JBEVEP010000338.1, from coordinate 4,757 downwards.
CGTGGTTCCCTGCTTGGGCAAAACCGCTGACCAATCCAAGTCGAGATCGGCGCGAGGATGCTCGCGAACGTCGTCCTAACTTATACTTCAGCTTCGTGAATGCCACCGCTGGTTCCTGTCCTCATGCTGGCGTTCTCGTTCGCTTTCGGTTATGCGCCAGCCAATGCTGTCGGTATTGATCGAAACAAGAAACGACGAAGAGGCGTTGGCGCGCACACTGGCCTCTTTGATTGGCGGTGCGGTTGAGGGTGTCGTGCGCGAGGTGATCGTTTGCGACCGCGGCTCAACTGATCAAACCCACAGGGTCGCCGAGCAGGCGGGCTGCCACTATATCGCCGAAGGCGGCATTGCAGCCGGAATTAGGCAGGCCAAGAGCGACTGGCTGCTCCTGCTGGAACCCGGGGCACGGCTGGCCGACGGGTGGACGGACGATGTTTTACGACACACGGCGAAATTGATGATGGCCGCGCGATTTTCGCGGTCGGTCAGAGATCGTACGCCGTTCCTCTCACGCGTGTTCGCAAGCAGACGGGCGCTTGCCGAAGGTTTGCTGATCAGCAAGCGACAGGCGGCCGTCTTGTCGCGCAATGCCAGTGATGCAGAGGCGATCGCACGCGGCCTTGCCACCAAGAAGCTGGATGCCGAAATTCTCATTGCCCCGCAGCGAAAGTGAACCTCTTCAAGGGGGCTGGATATCGTGCGGCGCTTGCGTCTGCTCCACCGGCCTTATCCGATAGCGGCTGTCACGCTGGCTTGCCGCGCCCGCGCTTCAAGTGCTCATCGAGCCGGGGCATAATCTCGACGAAGTTGCACGGGGCGTGGCGGTAGTCGAGCTGCGGCTTGAGGATGCCGTCCCAGGCGTCGCGGCACGCGCCAGGTGAGCCAGGCAGCACAAAGACGAAGGTCGCGTTGACGACACCGCCCGTCGCCCGTGACTGAATGGTCGAGGTGCCGATCTTGTCGTACGAAATCCGGTGGAAGACCTCGGAAAAGCCGTCCATGCGCTTCTCGAAGATCGGTTCCAGCGCCTCCGGCGTGACGTCACGACCGGTGAAACCTGTGCCTCCGGTAGTGATCACGACATCGATCTCGGGGTCTGTCGACCACGACAGCACCTGCGCCCGGATACTGTCCTTGTCATCCGGAACGATGGCTCGGGCTGCAAGGCGATGGCCGGCATCGGTGATCCGGGCTGCAAGCGTGTCGCCGGATTTGTCGTCAGCCAGTGTTCTGGAATCCGAAACGGTCAGCACCGCGATGCCGACTGGAATGAAGGGCCTGGGCTCGTCAGAGTCTGGCATTGCACTCCTCTTGGACCATGCTTTCAGTCGCGACAACCCACCAACCGGGATGCGCTTTTGCTATTGCCGATGCTGCCTCGTCGGCCGCCGCTTTCGTGTCAAACAGGCCGAAACTCGTCGCGCCTGAACCGGACATTCTCGCAACGGCAGCGCCGCATCCTGCTAACGCGCGGAGCGCGTCTGCGATTGCTGGCGCAATTGCAATTGCCGGCGCCTCAAGATCGTTGCGCGAGGAGCAAAGCCAGTTGCAAAGCGCGGCAAAGTCCAACCGAGACGGTGGCAGCGGCAATGGAGAGTTGTCGGGAGACGCCAGAGCTCGAAACACATGCGATGTCGGGAGTGCCATGCCGGGATTGACCAGGACCATCGGTAGGGAAGGGAAGCGCTCGATCGGTTCAAGGCGTTCGCCGATGCCGCGGGCGACCAATGGGCGCGCGAGAAGGCACATCGGCAGGTCCGCCCCAAGTTCAAGTCCGATTGCGGTCAGCGCATTGCGGTCGTCGATTTGCCAGAAATCCGCGAGAGCGAGCAGCGTCTGGGCGGCGTCGCTCGATCCGCCGCCAATTCCGGAAGCAGCTGGCAGGTTCTTTTCGAGCTCGATTGCGACCGGCGTTTTGGTCTGGCCCGGAAAGGCCGCCCTCAGGCTATCCCTGACGCGCAGGACAAGATTCGATTTGTCCAGGGGAACATGCGCCGCGAACGGTCCGTGCACCGAGAATCGATCCTCATCTGCAGAAGCGACAGAGATGCGATCGCCGAACTGCGTGAAAACAACCAGGCTTTCTAGGAGGTGATATCCGTCTGCCCGCCGGCCGGTGACATGAAGCGCGAGATTGATCTTGGCGGGAGCATGCCTTGCCGCAGTCGTGATTGGCCGCATGGTCGGAACGGCGGACGAAACTTTCGCAGAAAGGCCAGAATCGTTCGTGACGGACTCCGAATGTCCCGTCATTTCGGTATCCACGACGGGCATCGAAACCGCCCGGTCAACAGCCGTTGCACGTCCAGGAAGACGTGCTGCGATGCAGATCTATAGTCCATGAGGATTAGGCGTCAGTCCTTGGCAAGCCGGTATTCGCCGGTCTTGGGATCCTTCACGAGCGTTCCTATGGCGCCTGTGGCGTTCTGTTGCTCTTCGCGGCGAACCTTCGCAGTTACGCGCTCTGCTTCCTTGAGGAACTGGCGGTAGCCATACCATGCGGCCAGACCAACCAGGACGAAGAATATGAGCTGCGGCATCTTCCGTTCCTCCAAAGAGCGGATAAGCTGTCATCCGCTCCAGTCACTGTTTCCCGCGCCGAGCCGGGAAAATGTGTCGTGTATTGAATGATACGCGCCTTCTTCCGTCAATCAAAGGCCGAACCGGCTCCAGAGCGCACGCTCTTCTGCCGCGTCGATCAAACCGCCGGCGACAGCCTGGGCGATTTCCGGCGCGGATAGTCTTTCGTGCGAGCCGAAGAATCCAAGACCCCTGCCGAACAATCCGCGCGCCGGGGTGATCAGCTTGAGCTTTGTTTTGGGGCCATACCGATCCTTCAGAACACTGCGCATATCGCCGAGCGCATCGACGAGTCCGAGTTCCAGGCTGCGCCTTCCCGTCCAGAACAATCCGGTGAAAAGGTCAGGATCGTCGGCGAGCTTGGAGCCACGGCGTTCCTTCACCAGATCGATGAAGGTTTCATGGATGTCGAGTTGCAGCGATTTCAGCCGGTCCACGTCTTCCTTCTTTTCGGGCCGGAAGGGATCGAGCACGGCCTTGTTCTTTCCGGCTGTGTGCACACGGCGCTCTATGCCGATTTTCTTCATCATCTCCGGAAAGCCGAAAGATGCGGACACGACGCCGATCGAGCCGACGATGGAGGAGGGGTCGGCAATGATCTCGTCGCCTGCCACCGCAATCATGTAACCGCCGGAGGCGGCGACATCCTCCACGAACATCAGGACAGTCCGGTTCTTTTCCACAGCGAGGTCGCGAATGCGTTTGTAGATGAGCCGCGACTGGACCGGTGAGCCGCCGGGTGAATTGACGGATATCGCTATCGCCGGCGCATCCGCGAAGGCGAAAGCCCTTTCGATCAGCCCTGCGGTCGAAGCTAACGACAGGGTTGGGCGGAATTGGCCGCCACCTGTCATGATCGTGCCGTGCAGGCGGATCACGGGAATGGTCACCGCGTCGGTGCGCATGGATTTCGGCAACAGGCGGTGAAGAATGCGTTTCAATGAAATGTCTCCGCAACGATCCGTTGCATGTAGTCATTTGCTGGCAATGCGCAATGCCGCAGATGACGCTGTTTTTCTAGTCACCGAAAAGCGATGCGCGGCCGTTGTTTATGGCATCTGCACGGGCCGTGAAAAGGTCGCCGGAAGCATCATGCAGGAAGAGCGCCGGCATCAACGACAAACCCGCGCGCGAGCCGCGGACCGCCCGTATGACGAGACGGATTGCGGGCGCATCGCTCCGGGGATGAACCGGAATAATCTGGGCAGCTCCGAAGCGGCCCGACAGAGCGGATAGAATCGCCGCAAGGGATTCCGGCTTGGCGATCAGTGCCAGTCCGCCCCGCGGTCGAACAATTGCCGCCGCACTCCGGATCCATCGCTCGAAAAGACCGTCTTCCATGACATGCGCTTGATGCTTCAGTGCATCGGGCGTCGCACGGTCCCGCGCAGCGTTGAATGGCGGGTTCGTGATCACAAAATCAAATGAGGCGTCGGCAAGGCCGGAGTCGATGCGCGCTTTGCCGGAGAGCGCGACGTCGGCTGCGAGCACTGCGATGCGCTCGCCAAGATGGGCATTTCGGTCGAGCGCAAGCGTCTGTCGGGCAAATTCGACCATCTCGGCTGATCGCTCGACAAGAAGCACCTCGGCCTTGGGACAGCGCGACGCGACAGCGAGACCGGCTGCTCCGGCGCCTGCGCCGAAATCCGCCAGACGCCCCGCAAAATGCGAAGGCACGGCGGCGGCAAGCATCATGGCATCCATTCCGGCGCGGTGGCCCTTGCCGCGCGGTTGGACAAGCCAGAAATTACCGCGATGGAACGCATCGATCGTATGGGCCGTAGACTTCACGAGAGACGGCCTCAGTCGCGCTTCATCTCGTGTGCAATGCCGGCATCGACGAGAATTTTGCGGGCTTCGCCTTCGTCGTCTTCGGCCACCATGATGCGGCGGGGCAATACGCCGATGGAACCGTCAAGCACACTCATGTTCTGATCAGCGACAAGACACTCGATGCCGGCATCGCGCATCAGTGCCTCGACGAACGAGATGAGTACGGGATCGTTGGTGCGGATAAGCTCGATCATCTTAGGAAAATCGCAGGTTGACCGACGGATGTAAACCGGCAGGCGGATGTGATGACGGGCGTCATCTTTGATCACCGTCAATTCCGTTTGCGGCTTCGTTTCCTATCAGGTCGGTAAGAAGGCATTACGCCAAAATAGTTATACCCTAGA
>JBEVEP010000299.1:0-8807 GCA_040512755.1 Mesorhizobium sp. | reverse complement strand
TATCCGGACGTCAAGGCTGCCAGACCCTGGCAGAACTCACCCCATCTTGCCGACAATCTCCTGCATTTGGGCAGCGTCAAATGCCCGTAGTGTTTGGGTTCTGATATTGCCCAAAGCAGTGACTGACAGGCTCAGCGCTGTAGCGGCGATGTCGTCGTCAGCTTCGGCGATGGTGATGACATCATGCTGTCCAAGCGTCCAGAAGAGGGCGTGTATCTTCACGCCGCTCTTTTTTGCCATCGCTTTGAAGGTTTCGGCACGCTTCGGCGAATCCTTGATCGTCCGAACTCCCTGATCCGTGAAATTTGCAAGTATCACGTAATAGGCCATGTCAACCTCCTTGACCAAGCGGGGTCCGCGGACGCGCCCGGCGCAACCGCCGTTTCTCCCGGAGGCAACCTATCACCGTACTTCAACGCCTGCATCTCACGGTCGATTGTTGAAGGCGCAGGCGTGCACAGCTAACCTGACAACGTGATAGTCTCGTTCACGGATTTCGGATTTCACGGCCCCTACACAGGTCAGATGAAGGCGGTGCTACACCAGATGGCGCCGGGCGTCTCCGTCATCGACCTCTTCGCCGATGCTCCGGTCAACAATCCCAAAGCGTCGGCCTACTTGCTGGCGGCATATGCAGCGTGGTTTCCACCACAAACCATCTTTCTCTGCGTCGTCGATCCCGAAGTCGGCGGGGCGCGGCCGCCCGTCATCGTCGAGGCTGATAGCCGGTGGTATGTCGGCCCGGGCAACGGCCTGTTCGAACTGGTGCAGCGCCGCGCCTCGGAAACGCGCAGCTGGACGATCGACTGGAGGCCGGAGCGCTTGTCGGCAAGCTTCCACGGGGTGAGCTGTTCGCGCCGGTTGCCGCGATGCTGGCGTGCGGCGAGCCGCCACCGGGCCGCCCGCGCCGGGGCCGATCGCCGGACAGACTGGCCGGAGGACTTGGGCGCGATCATCTATGTCGACCATTTCGGCAACGCCATGACCGGGCTGAGAGCAGCCATGCTGCCGGAGGGCGCAAGGCTCGCCGCAGCAGGTCGTGTGCTGGAAAGCGCGACGACCTTTAGCGACCGGCCGCCAGGCGCCGCCTTCTGGTATGAGAACTCGAACGGACTTGCCGAGATCGCCGTCAATCGGGGGCGCGCGGACGAACTCGGTCTCGCGATCGGCAGTCCAGTCGAGATAGTCCCCTGAAACCTGCAGCGTAACGTGGGGCTAAACCACGAGAGTCTTGAGAAAAATCGGAGACTAGGGCACAAATTGTGAACGCATCTGAAGTGCGCTCGACTCCGGCTGTCTCGTGCCGGGGCTACAGTTCGCATCGGAGGGTCGGCGCCGATGGACCAGGGGTTCTTTCTACTGTTCGCCGCGGCGTCCGTGGTCACGGCCCTGACCGTAGTCCTGGCGCGGAATCCGGTTCATAGCGCATTGGCGCTGATGGCGTGTTTCCTGCAGATATCGGCGATCTTCGTCTTGCTCGAGGCGCCGTTGCTCGCGGTCGTCCAGATCTTCGTCTATGTCGGCGCGATCATGGTCCTGTTCCTCTTCGTGATCATGATGATCGACGTGCGCGAAGCGCTGTCGCAACGGTTCCTGCCGGGTGGCAACCTGCCGGCTGTGGTGCTGCTCGTCGTGCTTGGGGTCGAGATGCTGGTGCTGGTGTTCTGGAGCAATCGCTTTTCGATCACGGAGCCCGTTGCCGTGCGCACCGCTGGCGAGATCAGGCAGCTCAGCACGACGCTGTTCGCCGACTATCTCCTGCCATTCGAAGCCGCCTCCGTCATTCTGCTGGCTGCCTTGGTGGGCGCCATTGTGCTGGCGCGCAGGGAGCAGCCGTGATGGTGCCGCTCTGGTGGTATGTCGCGCTCGGAGTGGTCCTGTTCGTGATCGGAGCGGCGGGCGTGCTCATCAGGCGGAACATCCTGGTCGTGCTGATGTCGCTGGAGTTGCTGCTCAACTCGGTCAACGTCAATTTCATCGCTTTCGGGCGCTACTACGACGACTTCCGCGGGCAGATATTCGCGATCTTTGTCATCGCGATCACTGCGGCAGAAGTTGCCGTCGCGCTTGGCATCCTGGTCGCCCTCGTGAGGAACAAGTCAACCCTCAAGGTCGACGACGTGACCATGATGAAGGGATAGCGGCTTGGACCCGGTGATATCGATCCGGCCGTTACTTGCCGTCGCCGTTGCGGGTCTAGCGGCACTTTCAATTCTCCTTCTGAATAATCGCGAACGACTCCGCAATGCCGTCTCGCCGTTGGCCGCGACCGCCATGTTCGCGATTGTCGCTTCGATGGCGCCGACGGTTCTGGCAGGTGGGACGGTCGAATTGCGCATGTTCGAGATTCTGCCGGGGATCGACTTCGCTTTCCGGGCCGACGCGCTTGGCATGGTGTTTGCCACCGTATCATCGCTCCTCTGGATCGTGGCCGCGTTCTATTCCATCGGCTATATGCGGCACTTAAACGAGCACGCGCAGACGCGGTTCTTTGCCTGCTTCGCCACGAGCCTCGCGGCCGCTGTCGGGGGGGCCTTCTCCGCCAATCTGTTCACGCTGGTGATCTTTTACGAAGTGCTCAGCCTCGTAACCTATCCGCTCGTCTACCACCATGAGGACGAAGAGGGATGGACGGGCAGCCGCAAGTATCTCGTCTACTTGATGGGCGCGTCGAAAAGCGTACTTCTCGCCGCCCTGGCGCTGACCTACCACATTGCGGGGTCACTCGACTTCGTAGCCGGGGGGTTGTTGGCTGGGAGCGATGCCTCGGCGGCGCTGCTGACGGTCGTTTATTTCTGCTATCTCTTTGGCTTCGCCAAGGCCGCAGTGATGCCGATGCACGCCTGGCTGCCTGCCGCAATGGTGGCGCCGACACCGGTCAGCGCGCTGTTGCATGCAGTGGCCGTGGTAAAGATGGGCGTGTTCTGCGTGCTGCGGGTGGTGTTCCATGTCTTCGGCACGGGGCTGGTGGACGGGCTGGGGCTCGGGATCGCCACGGCCTACCTGGTCTCATTCACCATCCTTATGGCGTCAATTTACGCCCTGACGCGGGACGACCTGAAGGCGCGGCTCGCCTATTCGACGGTCAGTCAGCTGTCCTACATCGTGCTCGGCGCGGTTTTGCTGTCGCCGGTCGCGATGGTCGGCGGGATCATCCACATTGCAGCGCATGCATTCTCAAAGATTACGCTCTTTTTCTGCGCCGGGTCGATCTATTGCGCGTCGGGCAAGCGCAACATCAGCGATATGGGCGGAATCGGCCGCAGGCTGCCCTGGACGATGGGGGCGTTCTTCGTCGGCTCGCTCAGCATGATTGGGGTGCCGCCAACCGCAGGCTTCGTCAGCAAGTGGTATCTGGCGCTGGGTTCCGTGGAGGCAGGCGAGATCGTGTTCCTGATTGTGCTCCTGGTGAGTTCGGTTCTGAACGCCGCCTATTTCTTGCCGGTCAGTTATGTCGCCTTTTTTGGGACGGAGTCGCCCGACAGTCCGGCGACGGTCCGTGAAATTCCGATGGTGACGATTCCGCTGGTCGCGACCGCTATCCTGTCGGTGATCATGGGAATCTTTCCGGGCTACTTTCTGGCCCTTGCGCAAGGAGTCGTAAGATGATCAAGCGCGTCGTCGATTTCTTTGGTGATGAGAAATATGCGAAGCCGCGCCACCAGATATTTTATCTGGTGCTCGCTCTGGTTGTCATCGCCGACTTTCTCGTCCCCCGCGAACACGCGGAGTACCTGTGGGACCGACTGCCGGGCTGGTCGGCCGTCTACGGCTTCGTCTCCTGCGTGCTGCTCATCTTCGTATCCAAGTTCCTCGGCCATCAGGGTGGGCTGATGCGGCGCGAGGACTACTATGACTGACTTCATCCATCCGGCCCTGCTGTTCATCCTCGGCGCCCTGCCGATCCCCTTTCTGAAAGGGTCAATCCGCAAGGCTTATCTGCTGCTGATCCCGGCGCTGGCGATCCTCGCGGTGCTCACAATGCAGCCGGGCAGCTACGGTGAGGCTGAGTTCATCGGGCAGCAGATCCTGGTTGCCAAGGTCGACAGGCTGAGCATCGTCTTCGCCACCGTTTTCACGATCATGGCGCTAATCGGCATGGTCTACGCTCTGCACCTCACCAGTGCCGGCCAGCATGTCGCGGCTTTCGTCTACGTCGGCAGCGCGCTTGGCGTGGTGTTCGCCGGCGACTACCTCACCCTGTTCCTGTTCTGGGAAATTATGGCGTTTGCCTCTGCCTATTTGGTCTTCGCCCAGGGAGGCCAGCAGGCAATTCGCGCCGGGTTCCGCTATCTTATGGTCCATATCACCGGCGGCGTCGTCCTTTTGGGCGGCATCATTCTCAACGGACTGGCCGCCGGCTCGCTGCTGTTCGGCCCGATCGAGGGGGGAGCGGGCGCGTTCCTGATCTTGATCGGGTTCATGCTCAACGCGGCGGTGCCGCCGCTGAACGCCTGGCTGACGGACGCTTATCCGGAGGCGACCGTCACGGGTGCCGTGTTCATGAGCGCTTTCACCACCAAGACTGCCGTCTACGTGCTGGCGCGGGCGTTTCCGGGAACGGAGCTTCTGGTCTGGCTGGGCACCGCGATGGCCCTATACGGCGTTGTCTATGCGGTGCTGGAGAACGATTGCCGGCGGCTGTTGGCCTATCACATCGTCAGCCAGGTGGGCTACATGGTGGCGGGCATCGGCATCGGAACCGAGATGGCGGTGAACGGGGCCTCCAGCCATGCCTTCGCACATATCCTCTACAAGGGGCTCCTGTTCATGGGCGCGGGGGCGGTGATCCATGTCACCGGGCGGCGCAAGCTTACTGAGCTAGGAGGGCTCTACAGGACCATGCCGCTGACGGTGGCGCTCTACATGATTGGCGCTTTTGCGATCTCGGCGTTTCCCTTCTTTTCAGGCTTCGTCACCAAGTCGATGGTGGTGGCCGCGGCCGGACAGGATCACCGGGCTTGGGTCGTCCTTGCGCTCACCATGGCGTCGTCGGGAACCTTCCTCCACACCGGGCTCAAGCTCCCGTACTACATGTTCTTCGGTACAGACCGGAAGCTTGAGGCGCGGGAGCCGCCCCGCAATATGCTCATTGCGATGGGCATGGCGGCGGCGTTCTGCATCGCGATCGGCGTGTTCCCGCAGCCGCTCTATGCGCTGCTGCCCTATCCGGTCGACTTCGAACCCTACACTGGCGTCCATGTCACCGAGAGCCTTGGCATCCTGATGTTCACCGCCTTGGGCTTTGTCATATTCCTCAGGGCGCTCGACCCCGAGAATACAATCAGCATTGACACCGACTGGTTCTACCGCAAGGGCGCGCGGTATTTCATGTGGCTCGCGGAAAACCCGCTGGCGCGCTACGAGAAGGCGGTGAGCGACGTGTCCGAAACCGCGGCGCTGCCCTTGCTGCACGGGTCGGCACAGGTCGGACTGCAGGTCGATCTTCGCGGCGTGGACGCCGCCGTGAACGGCGTTGCCCGGTCGATCCTGCGCGGCGGCGGGGCACTGCGTCGGCTCCAGACCGGCGTCGTGACCCATTACGCTCTGGCGATGATTGCCGGTGTGATCGCGGCCACGGCCATCTTCGCCGTCGTTTGGCGGTAGGGGGCGCAATGGCGTTCCCGTTACTTAGCGTCATCGTGTTTTTGCCTGCCGGCGGGGCAGTGCTTCTGATGTTTCTCGGCAACGATGATGCCGTTCGGCGCACGGCGCTGGGTGTTACCCTCCTCGACTTCGCTCTATGCATCGCGATGCTGGCCGGCTTTGACACCACGACCCACGAGATGCAATTCACCGAGATGTACCCGTGGGTGCCTGCGCTCGGGATCAATTATGCGCTTGGCGTCGACGGGATCAGCGCGCTCTTCGTGTTTCTGACCGCGCTGCTGGGCTGGATCTGCGTGCTGGCGTCATGGGTCGCGATCGACCGCAAGGTGAAGGAGTTCATGGTCAGTCTGCTGGCCATGCAGGCGCTGATGCTGGGGGTGTTCTCAGCGCTCGACCTGTTCCTGTTCTACGTCTTCTGGGAGGCGATGCTGATCCCGATGTACGTGATCATCGGCGTCTGGGGTGGCGACGATCGGGTCTATGCCGCGTTCAAGTTCTTCCTTTACACGCTGGCGGGCAGCCTCCTGTTCCTGATTGGTGTCATCGTGCTCTATTTCCATGGCGGAGAGACCTTCGACATCCGTGCCCTCATGGCGCAGGATTTGCCGTTGCAGGTCCAGTCCTGGCTGTTCTTCGCCTTCCTGATCGCGTTCGCCGTCAAGGTGCCGATGGTCCCCGTTCATACCTGGCTGCCGGACGCCCATGTGCAGGCGCCGACAGCAGGCAGCATCATCCTTGCCGGAGTGCTCCTGAAGATGGGCGCCTACGGTTTCCTGCGGTTCTCGCTGCCGATGCTGCCAGAGGCGTCGGTGTACTATTCGTCGCTGATGCTCGCAATTTCGGCGCTTGCGATCGTCTATGGCGGGTTGCTTGCCCTGGCACAGGACGACCTCAAGAAGCTGGTGGCTTATTCCAGCATCAGTCACATGGGGTTCGTAACGCTCGGAATCTTCGCGCTGAACTTGCGCGGGCTCGAGGGCGGCGTCCTGCAAATGTTCAATCATGGGGTAACGACGGGCGCTTTGTTCCTGTTCGTCGGCCTGATCTACGAACGCACCCACACCCGCAGCATCGCGGCCTATGGCGGGCTGATGAAGGCGGCGCCGGTCTATACGACATTTCTTGCGCTGTTCACGCTGTCATCGATGGCGCTGCCGGGAACGAATTCATTCGTGGGCGAGTTGCTGGTGCTGTCGGGCGGGTTTGCGGCCAATCTGGCCTTCGGCGCGGCTGCCGTTCTGGGGGCGTTGCTCGGCGCGGCCTACCTGCTTGGCATGTACGGGAAAGTCGCGCTCGGGCCGGAAAGCGACAGCGTGCGGTTCAAGGTTCGCGACGTGAACGCCCGCGAACTGGCGGCGATCCTGCCGCTGGCTGTCCTCGTGCTATGGGTCGGCCTCTATCCGAAACCATTTCTAAGCATCATCGACGCGTCGGCGAAGCATCTCCTTGCACAGGTGCACGGTAAGGGGGGCGGGCAATGACCGCCGCCGCGCTTTACCAGTCGATCCTCGCGAGCCTGCCCGAGATCGCGGTCATCACAGGGGCCTGCATCCTCCTGATCCTGGGGCTGTTCGTGCGCAAGAGCCAGGCACACCTCCTTGTCTGGGCTTCCGTCACCATCGTTCTGATTGCCGCCGTGTTGACGCTGATGCTGGCGGGCGAGGTGCGGCCAGCCTACACGGGCATGTTCATAGCCGACCGGTTCTCGGTTTTCTTCAAGCTCCTGTTCTATTTGACCACCGTTCTGACTTTTCTTCTGTCGCGAAAATACGCCGAGATCGAAGGGATCGTGAGCAGCGAATACTATGTGCTTCTGCTCCTGGCGCTTTCGGGAATGATGATCATGGCCTCGGCGACCGACCTCATGTCGATCTATGTGGGCCTCGAACTGATGGCGCTCTGCACCTATGTGCTGACCGGCTTCCTGCGGCAGCAACAGCGGTCGAACGAAGCGGCGCTGAAATACGTGATCCTTGGCGGTGTCTCGACGGCGATTTTCCTCTACGGCGTCTCGTTGGTCTACGGTCTCACCGGCACGACGCAACTGGACGGGATGGCTGCCGCGGTGACCGCCGAACCGCTCGATCCCGGACTGCTGTTGGCCGTGGTTTTCATCGTCGCGGGATTGGCTTTCAAGGTCGGCGCTGTGCCGTTCCATATGTGGGTGCCGGACGTCTATGAAGGCGCTCCTACGACAATCACCGCCTTCATGTCGGTGGGGCCCAAGATGGCGGGCTTCGCAGTGATCCTGCGGGTCTTCCTCAACCCGCTGGTCGCAGCCTCGGACGCCTGGATCATTGTCGCGGTGATTGCGGTGGCGACGATGGCGCTCGGCAGTTTCGTTGCTCTGGTGCAGGACAATTTCAAGCGCCTCCTGGCCTATTCCAGCATCGCCCATGCAGGGTTTGCCATGTTCGGCGTCGTTGCCGGCGGTGCAGACGGCATAGCCGGTGTGATGCTTTACCTGCTGATCTACATGTTCATGAATCTCGGCATCTTCGGCATGGTCATCATGATGCGGAACGGCAATTTCTCGGGCGAGGTCATCGAGGACTACGCTGGTTTCGCCAAGTTGCATCGCGGGCTGGCGCTTCTAATGCTGCTCTATCTGTTTTCTCTGGCCGGTATTCCGCCGACGGCCGGGTTCTTCGCCAAGTTCTACGTGCTGGTCGCGCTCGTCGAGCGAGGTTTCGTCGCGCTGGCGGTGATTGCAGTGCTGCTGAGTGCCGTCGCCGCCTACTTCTACATCCGTGTCGTCATGGTGATCTACATGCGCGAGCCGGAGCGCACGTTCGACCCGGCGCTGACGCCTGCGGTCCGGGCCACACTTGCCGTCACTGCGGCCGGCACGATCGGCATTGGCCTATTTCCGGCGTGGTTTCTGAGAGTTGCTCAACAGTCGGTGTTTGGCGGCTGATTCACGGCCGTGAATCCAGGTTCATTGCCGGCTCAGTTGATAATATTCCACTCTCCGTCTCGCATCGCCTCGCCGGTAAAGGGCCTTCAAACAAAAGCTTCCTCGTTGCCACGCCCGCTTTCGCGTCTGGCCATTGTCAAAGAACTCTCCCTGTCGGGAGCAGTCGGGAAGCGGGGCGCTGGGTCGGCACCTCGTAAAATAAAGTATGGCGCCTGCCCAGCGCCCCGCCGGTGCGGGGGAGCCGCGAAGCGGGCCCGGGCCTCGGATGAAAATTTCCAGC
>JBEVEP010000284.1:0-5055 GCA_040512755.1 Mesorhizobium sp. | reverse complement strand
ACTTGCACTATCTGCGCGTCTTCATCGGTCAGTTGCGTGGCAAGATCGAACGCGACGCTGCGGATCCCAGGATCATCCGAACTGAACCCGGCGTCGGCTATCGGTTTACGCTGGAGTGACAACCGCGTCGCCGGCAAAGCCGGTCAGCGCTGTATCGCGTCGGCCTCCGCGTCGAGCGTGGCGGCCCTTTGCGCCAGTTCCGAGTAACCGAGCTCGCGCGCAATGTCTCTCAGTTGGCGAGCAGCCAACCTCCTTGCTTCAGCCTCGATCCTGGGGTCGAAGTTCCTTACGCGGGGCATTCTGGCGACACTCCGCAGCCGTGCCGGGCGAATCCACTGCCGCTCGGGCAGAGCTTTGACGGAGATTTCCTCAGATGCTGAACCGTCGTCGCCGCGCTCGATATCGAGTGGAAAGGCCGGCTTCGCAATGCGATGCCAATCCCGGTAGTTGCACGCCGGTTCGAAACTGCGCGGACCGCCGAACGAAGGGCTCTCACGGCCTATGCGCACCCCCGACCCGTCATACAGAACCAGATCGACGAGAACGTCGTCACCGTCCCGGTAGACGTTTTTGACCTTGGCTATCTTGTGGCTGAACTTGCTTTTGAGCCAATCGCCCGGTTTCACCGGATACGTCGACGAATTGTAGGAATCCATGCGGAACGCCCCTGCCTACCCCTAGAGTTCGCTGAGGCTGAGCTTTCGTCAACTCTTACAAAGGATTGATTATCATGCAAAAGTCTTACGTGCCGGCAATTGCGGCATGAGCGCATGCAGGTTTCTGCCGCCTGAAAAGTGACCGCATCTCGGTGAGCAGGAAAATTCTGCGCGAGGCGGCCGCGCCAATACGGCCTTGCTTCCTTTGACATGTGCGTCTCATGGTACCGTGAGCATGGGAGCCAAAAGACCGGGAGGAAGGAATGCTGTTTCCACCGACCATCGCCGGCAGTCTGCCGAAGCCCGGCTGGCTGGCAGAGACCGAGAAACTGTGGCCGAAATGGCGGCTGGAGGGAGCAGCCCTCGATCAGGCCAAGCGTGACGCCGCTCTGATCTGGATCAAGGAGCAGGAGGACGCCGGCATCGAGATCGTTTCCGACGGCGAACAGTTCCGCACCCATTTCGTGCATGGTTTTCTGGAGTCGGTGGAGGGGATCGACTGGAACCTGAAGACAAAGATGGGCATCCGCAACAACCGGTATGTGGTTGATGTGCCAACGGTGACAGGGCGGCCGAAACGCAGCCGTCCCGTGCACCGCGACGAAGCTGCGTTCTGCCGGTCGCATACGAAACAGAAGCTGAAGTTCACCCTGCCGGGCCCGATGACGATCTGCGACACGCTGGCCGACGGACACTTCGGCAAGCGCAGCGATATGGCGATGGCGTTCGCAGAAATCCTGAATGAAGAGGCGCTGGAACTGGAAGCCGCAGGCGTCGACGTGATCCAGTTCGACGAGCCTGCTTTCAACGTCTTCATGGACGATGTGCGCGAATGGGGGATCGAAGCGCTGGAGCGCGCCGCGCTCGGGCTGAAATGCACCACGGCCGTGCATATCTGCTACGGGTACGGCATCGAAGCAAACCTGAGATGGAAAGAGACGCTTGGCTCGGAATGGCGGCAATATGAAGCCATCTTTCCGGCGATCAACAGCTCGTCCATCAACCAGGTCTCGCTTGAATGCGCGAACTCCCGCGTACCGATCTCTCTGATTGAACTCCTGCCGGACAAGGTGCTGCTGGTCGGCGTGATCGACGTTGCTTCGAACTCGGTTGAAACCGGCGAACAGGTTGCGGCGACGATCAGCGAAGCGTTGAAACACGCCGAGGCCGAACGGATCCAGCCCTGCACCAACTGCGGCATGGCTCCGCTTTCCCGTTCTGTCGCCGCCGGCAAGCTCAAAGCGCTTGGCGCCGGCGCGGCGTTGGCTCGCCAGCGGGTTTGAGGTTCCGGCTGCGGGCGGTGGTTTGTAGTGTCGACGGCTGCCCAGGGTCTGTTGGGATTAAGGTCAGGCCGCGCCGAAAATGGTGGATTTCGAGAACCGGAACGGAGCGTACGTTGACGTACGTGAGTACCGGAAGCTGAGTAAAACCGCCATTTGCCGGCCGGCATCACCTGAATCCTCTAGTGTCGTGATTTCGATGGTTCGCATGATTTTAGATATCACTCTCCGAGCGAACTTCGAAATCAAAACGACACTAGAATCAAATAGTTGCTAGTGTCCCTCGATTCTGAAATTCGCTCTGTCGCCGATATCGAACTCTTGCGAATTTCAGAATCGGGACACTAGTCGGCCTTGCCGGCAAGCGTCTCGAGCGCGGTAACGTCGAGCAGCAAAAGCCTGTTGCCACGCTTTTCGATCAGTCCGTTCTTGGTCAGGGCGCTGATCTCCCGAGACACGGCCTCTCTGTGCGTGCTGATCTTTGCCGCCAACTCGAAATGCGTCGGCGCCGGGGTGATGCAGCCCTCGCCGTCTATTGGCCCGCTGTCCTCTGCCTGGCGCAGCAATTCCAGGATCAAGCGCTTGCGGACGACCAGGGTGCTGTACTCGTAGACCCGGTCGGTCATTCGTCTGAGCTGGGCCGACAGATGTTCAAGAAGGATCCAGGCAAATGTCGGGTGGTCGTGCACTATGGCGCGGAATGCGTCCCCAGGCAGCCTTGCCGCCCGGGTTTTCCCGATCGAGACGACGCTGGCCGCGCGAGCCTTGCCGTCGATGCCGGCGAGTTCGCCGAAAATCTCACCGGGTTCGACATCGCGGTAGGCGATCTCCCTTCCGTCCTCGGAAAATAACGTGACGCGAGCCCGCCCTTCCAGCAGGAAGAACACGTCCCGCCCGGCATCGCCGTGCGCAATGATCAGCTCGTTGTGGAGATAGGTGCGCTCCTTCCATCGCTCGCCAAGCGCTGCGAGATGTGTGTCGCGCAATCTGGACAGAAAGGGCGCGGAGGCAGTCACGGCATTCGCTTCCCATTCAACCGATACGTTGCCCAGCAGATGCATTCTGCAGGTGCACTCATCAAAGGGTCCGAATGAACATTCATAAGAATGCCCCTCTGACACCGCCGCGTCGAGAGGAAATGCGCTGACAGGATTAAAGCGCATCTTTCCTGCCAGCCCAAGGTGACCGGCATAAGTCCTGTTATGCAGGTGTTGGTGCGGACGCAAAGCATCATCCAGCGCCCGGCCGGGAGTTCGTTTAGGCCATGATCGACAGGCCTCGCGCGCCTGTGTGCGAATCCTCACAGACGAACCGGTGCGGTCCTCCTAAAACATTCCTGTCACGGTCATTACGGCGACGGAAAGGAATGGTGTCATGGTTGTTTTGGCTCCCGTCACGCAGTTGGCATCAGCGTTTCGCGAATTCGTCGCACCGCGCTACCGGCCGGAACTCTATTACATGCGCGGTCCCGGCCCGGCAGTCGCTCGCCGCCGGAACGGCGAGACATCTGCTTCATTACACAGGAACAGCTTGAAACACGATTGATCGCAGTCGTTCGATTTCAGCGGGAGGTCTGCAATGCCGATACGACTAAGAGCAGCCTACGGTTCACTCCGCAACAACCGGACCCGAGTCCGCAACACCTGGACCTTGGCCGAAATGGAGAGCACTTTCCTGAAGGACATCGGGATAAGCCGGGTGGAGATCTACTTCTCGGTTCTCGCCTCTGACGATTCCCGCTCCGCTCAACAGGCGTTTAAGGAATTAAACGCAGGGGGATGATGAGATGCGCAGAAGATCCCAGGTTGGAACGCAAGCGGCTGCCGTGCCGCTGGCAACAGACGACGACATGATGGTGGAAAGGTCCGTGCAACAGGCGCGCTGGCTGCTGATTCCGGTCTTTTCGCTTTACGGCTGCATGATGCTCGTCGGTCTCTTGTTTTGACGAGCGTTGGCCAGACTTAGCTCGCACGCCGGCACTCAAGCCCGCGTTCGGGCAACCGCCGCCGATTCGAACACGATAGGACTGATGATGATCACTGCCGGCAACCCGTCATACAAGACTGTCCAGGACCAATTGCGCATACTTGGCATCGTTCTCAGCAAACGAGGCCAGACACATCGCATCAATTTCTTCGGCGGCTTCGAAGACACTGCATATTACACCGACAACCTGTCTGACGCCCTCGACAAGGGCTCCGCAATGGCGAGGCCCATAAAGGCGCGAATCGCAGCGGTCCCCGCACGCTAAGAAGCGGACCCCTCCTCACTGCACTGGGCAACCACGATCCTCACTGCACTGGGCAACCACGATCGACGGCAATGCGAGTGGCCCGGGTGAACCCTTGCTCGGAGCGCGCCGTTGTCGTCCAGGCGGCGCGTCGTACTTAGCCCGGCAATCCCGATTGATCGTTTCAACAGAGCACGCCACGGGTTCTATCCTCACGAAGATTTCTCCCTCCCTATCCACAACAATTCGAGATTGTGAAAGGCGCCGAACAGGTTCAGGTTGCACCTTGCGCGGCGGTGTCCTAGGCATCGCCGTCGCGAACGTGGATCGAAGGAGGGACGGGATGGCAATGTCATTGGATACGGCTGCGGAAGTCTTCAGGGAAGCGATGCGGCAGACTGTGAGGCGGTATTCGCTCTGGTATCTTGTGCAGGGCGTGCTGCTCATGGCGGCAGGGTTTCTGGCGATCATCTACCCGGTGATTTCGTCTGCTGCAGTGATCGTGCTGCTTGGGTGGCTGCTGATCATCAGCGGCATCCTGCAAGGCTTCAGCCTCATCAGCGCCCGTCACGTGCCGCACTTCTGGCTGCAACTCATCTCGGTCGTTCTTGCGATCCTCATCGGCGTCCTGTTCCTGCGCGATCCCGAACAGGGCCTGCTCACCGTCACGCTGCTGCTCATCGTCTTCTTCATGATCGAAGGCATCTCAAAGGTCGTGTTCGCGCTGACGATTCGACCGTTTCCCAACTGGGGGTGGATGCTGGGTAGCGGCCTGATCGGCATCCTGCTTTCCGTTCTTTTGTGGGCCAATATGCCGGTGACCGCCGTCTGGCTGATCGGGCTGCTGCTGGGCATCGAGCTGATCAGCATCGGCGCCGCGACTGCCTAT
>JBEVEP010000257.1:0-8702 GCA_040512755.1 Mesorhizobium sp. | reverse complement strand
GCATAATCAGCCGCAAAATCCGCCCTAAACCCGCCCGAACCGCCGCGGGCAACCCCAAATGACGCGCCCGGCTCCCCAGCCGCTTTCAGGCCGCTTTGTGCAACGGGCCCGCAAGGGGAGAAGGGAGGATGTCGCCGCCGACCGCGCCACATCCGCAAAAGCGTCACACGGCGCGGCGGCGGCCCGACCCCGCTGGGCGGCGGCCCGCGGCTCGCGCCGTTTCAGTGGCGACCGCGCCAACGTCCATGCCTTCGGCTTCGCGTTGCCTGGCCTTCATCCGATAGAGCCGTTCATAGGGCAGCAGTTCCTTGATCTGCGCGTTGAGAGACTCGATCTCGGCGCGCAGATTCTCACATTCCTGCTTGTGGAAATCGAGCTGCATCTGCTCGGACGTCTGCTGCAGGGTGAGTTGGGAAAAGTTCGCGCTCGCCGTGGAAAGGTTCTGCTTGTCGTTCTCGTTCTCCTAGATGAGCGTGGCGAGGCGCTCATCGGAAACATGCTTTTCGGCGATCGCGTCGCTCAGCTGAACCTTGAGCTTCGCAATTTCGTTCGACGCTTCACTATATTCCTTCGAGGCGAGTTCCAGGCGCGATTGAAAACCCTGGATCTCGGACCGCAGGCCGCGCATTTCGGCAAGGCCGCGCGCGGACTCCGCCTCCTTGTCCGCCTCCATCATACTGGCGGCTTCGGTCATTTCGGATTGTTTCGCCTGAGCTATTTCCTGCAGCTTATGCAGCCGCATCACTTCCTTTTCGCTCTTGCCCAGCGCGCTCAGCAATTCGGAATGCCGCGCTGACTCGTTGGCGTGGATCGAGGACAGTTCGTCAACCTTGCGCCGCGCTTCCGCCTCCCGCTTCAACGCCTTGTCGAGGTCGATGGACAGGTTGACGTGCTTCTCACGCAGCACTTCATTTTCGCGTAAACGGCGTTCGGCCTCGACAGTCCGGCCCGAAAGCGCCTTTGCGAGATCGCCGAGCTCGGCTTCGTTCCGGGAGATTGCATTGCGCGCCTCGACGAGGTCCAGCTTGACAGCGGCCAGCGAAGCGCGAAGCGCTTCCTTGTCCTGGAGCAGATTTGCCTCGCGTTGCTGCAGGATCTCGACGGCATTTCCGCGCTCCTGCTGCTTGCGGATCGCATCGTGGAGCTGCTCTCCCAAT
This sequence comes from Mesorhizobium sp., assembly GCA_040512755.1. GTDB lineage: Bacteria > Pseudomonadota > Alphaproteobacteria > Rhizobiales > Rhizobiaceae > JBEVEP01. Next base: position 7,545 of record JBEVEP010000257.1, on the reverse strand, counting down.
CGTCTCTGCTCTGCCGCCAGGGCGGCATTTGCGAGTTCCAGCTCGTTGGCCCGATGGATGTCAGAATGCAGGATGTTGAAGAATTCGCGCGTCAGGTGATGCGAGGTCGTGACTTCGGAAAGTTTCGCGTGGATCGCCTGCAGATGCTCCTGGGCATCGTGGTACAGTTCGTCGAAGGAATTCAGCGCGGCCAGCCGGCTTTGGGTGTGCGAGGTCATGCGCCGTACCGCTTCCTCATGATAGCTCGGCGCTTCTTCCTGATAGCTTTGCGCTTCTTCCCGTGGCTGCTCCGTCTCGTCGGCGCCGATCGGATCCAATGACAATTCGGCGGCGATGTCCTCGTCCCGCAGAAGGTCGCCTTCGTCCGATTGAATGTCCTCCTGGACCAGACTGTCGTTTTCCTTGACGGGTGCGTCCTCGACGACGAACAGACTTTCGTCCAGAGCGTCCGCCATGTCCGCCTGAAGCTCCTCGAACGCTTTGTCGATCTTGTCGCCGCGCTTGATCAGACCCATGAAATTCATGATCGACACCTCTTGCGCCTACTGAAACAGAACAGTCCCCGGGTATTAACGATCTGGTAACTATCCTTACATCCCGGACTTCCGTGAGGGAAGCACTTTGCCGTGCAGAGCCCTAAGTATAGTAAATTCCTTCGCTTTTTGGCTGCCGGGAATATTTGGAATGATGTGCGGTTGCTTCGCTGAAAGGTAGTATTTTTAAACCCAGAATTGCATATTGTTGTGGTTTTGTTCATCGATTCAATCAGAGCTTGGTCCTCGTGAGAGCCGACCGTGTTTGTCGCAGGGGTCGGCGCCGTCGCCATTTTTCCTGGCTGGGATGGCGGCAAAAGCTGCGCAAACGTCGCTGGGAGAGGATTTGGCCGCCTTGCGCGAGGCTACTTTGAGACATCGACAAAGAGGAGCGACCATGGCCGGTTCAGCCGACGAGCAAGGGGAAACTGGAACCTATGCTTCGCCTCCCTGCTTCATGCACGAACTGGAGGAGGGCGCGGCAGGCGGTCCTGTCGACCCGCAAGCGCGGGCCGATGTTTTGCGGTGGCGCAAGGCGGAACGGGAGCGCCTGATCGCCGCGCGTCTTGCTGTTTCGGCCGATGAACGGGCGGCCATGGCGCGCCGGATTGCGGATGGGCTCGATGCCGCCATCGGCGATGTGTCCGGGCGTCTGATCAGCCTGTACTGGCCGTTCCGTGGCGAGCCGGATCTGAGACCGTGGATGAATTCGGTCATCGACCGTGGAGGGCGGGTTGCCTTGCCGGTAGTAGTCGAGAAAGGCCGGCCGCTGATCTTCCGCGCCTGGCGTCCAGGCGACAGGCTCGAAAAGGGCGTGTGGAACATTCCGGTTCCCGCGGAAGGGCCGGAAGTGCAGCCCGATGTCGTGATCGCGCCGCTGGTCGGTTTTGATCGCCAGCACTATCGCCTCGGCTATGGCGGCGGTTTCTTCGACCGGACGCTGGCGGCGATGCCCGTCAAGCCGCTGGCGATCGGCGTGGGCTATCGCCTTAGCGCAATCCCCACCATCTATCCGCAGCCACACGACATTCCGATGAATGTCATCGTGACCGAAAGCGGCGATCGCGAACCGTAGCGGGCTTCATCCTCCGTTCGTCTCGCGGCAGCTATTGCGCTGGTCAGTTCATTGGGCCCGCGCAGCCGGGCGCACGACGACGGTGGACGTCGCGGTTGAGCGGACGATCCGAAGCTCAACCTCCTTGCCGATCCGCTCGCCATCCAGAAGCCGGATGAGGTCGTCGACCCCGGTGACGGGACTTCCGTCCACCGACACGATGATGTCGCCGGCGGCAATGCCCGCCAATTCAGCCGGACCGCCCGGCTCCACGCCGCGTACGCGGAGCGCGCTTGCCGTGGCCATGCCGGCAGCGAGCGCGGCCCGGCGGGGAAGCGGCACGGTATCAGCCGAGATGCCGATGAAGGCGCGCCGCACGCGACCATGGCGCATGATCTCCGAGACAACGAAGCGCGCCGTATTGGCTGCCACCGCAAACGCGATGCCCTGCGCGCCGCGGATGACCGCCGTGTTGATGCCGATCACGTCGCCATTGGTGGCCACCAGCGGACCGCCGGAATTGCCCGGATTGAGCGCGGCGTCGGTCTGGATCACGTCGTCGATCAGCCGTCCTGTCGAGGCGCGCATGCTGCGCCCGAGCGCCGAGATCACGCCCGCAGTGACCGTCCATTCGAAGCCGAGCGGATTGCCGATCGCAATGGCGATCTGGCCACGGCGCAGCATCTTGCTGTCGCCGAGCCGTGCGACGGCGCTGAAATTCGAGTTGGCGCGGAGTAGCGCAAGGTCGGTGTCCGGATCACGGCCAAGAACGCGCGCCTCGGCGGTGGAGCCGTCGGGCACGATGACCCTGACCGTCTTCGCCTGACCGACGACATGGCTGTTCGTGACGACCAGCCCGTCCGGCGAGATGACGAAGCCGGAGCCAAGTCCGGCGCGTCCCTCAGCCGGCGTTTCGATGCGGCAGACGGCCGGACCGACCTCTTCGACGGCGGCGGTCACCGCACGCGAATAGGCATCCAGCAACGCCTCGTCCGTGCGGGCCGCTGGCTGAGTCCGGGTATCGGCTGCTTCAAGCATGGACACTCCTGGGGTCATTTGTTTCGCGCATCGGATTCACCCGAAAGCCGCTTCCCACCTTCCGGTCCGATGCTATGGGCGGTCGATACTTATATGAGGATCGAGGCATGTCCGGTGCGACCTGCCCGAATGGCCAGCCTGGGCCGAACCTAGCCGTGAGGCCAGTTGGACAGGCCAGCGAAACCGGCAAGAGTCGCGGCACGAGCATTTCAATTGAGGAGAACGACAATGCAGTTCACCAGCCTTGCGGCGTTTTCCCGGGAGATCGCCGGCCTCGTTGCCGCGACCGCTCCGGCCATCGCCGCGGTTCATGCCGGACGTCATTCGTCGAGCGCTGTCTTTTGGCGCGACGGGTTGTTTGCCGCAGCCAGCGAGACGATCGAGCGCGAGGAGGACATCACGCTGACTTTGCCCTCGGGACGGTCCGCGCCCGCGGAGTTCGTCGGCCGCGATCCGACGACCGGCGTCGCGCTTTTGAAACCCGATGCGACGGATGGCGCGACGGCATTGAAGCCGGCAGGCGAGATCGTGGCGGGAAACCTGGTCGTCGTTGTCGGGCGCGGAGAAGCTTCGCCCGTCGCCGGTTATAGCATTGCGGCAGAGGCCGGGCCTGCCTGGCGCAGCATGCGGGGCGGCCTGATCGACCGGCGTATCCGGCTGTCGGGAAGCATAGACCCGCGTGCTGAGGGTGGTGCGGCCGTCGACGCGGAAGGCAATTTCATCGGGCTTGTCCTGTTCGGACCCTATCGGCGCGCGCTGGTGATACCGGCGGAAACCGTCGACCGGGCCGCGGCCACGCTTGCCGAAAAGGGTCATGTGCCGCGTGGCTATCTCGGCGCCGGCCTGCATCCTGTCCGGCAGGCTGATATGCGCGGCGCGATGGTGATGAGCCTCGAGGCGAATGGGCCGGCGGAAGCCGCAGGGCTGACGCTTGGCGACATCATCCGGTCCTGGGATGGCGAACCCGTCGACGGTGTTCGCGACCTGATCCGGCGTCTCGGCCCCGACAGTGTCGGCAAGACCGTGGCGCTTGGCGTCGTACGCGGCGGCGAAGAGCGAAGCGTGAGCGTGGTGATTGGCGCACGGCCGCGCTCGTGACGGTCAGTGAGAAGACATGGCCGATATGCGTTTGACCGTGATGATCGCCTTGTCTGACCCGGAGCGTGCGGATGAGATCGCGCACGCTTTGGGCGAAGAGGCGGGCGCGACGGTGATGATGGCGGCGGGCCTCGAACAGCCCGGCGGCCTCGATGTCGTCGTCACCGATGGCGAACTGCTGGATGCGGTCACGCCGCATGTCGCGCTAGGTGACGGTGCGAGCGGCGCAAATGTCAGCGCCGTGCTTCCGTTGACCGCTGACGCCGTCCTCATCGTCGCGGCCGTGCGTCTTGTCGCCGCCGGATTTCGCGTTTCTCCGATGGCCGCAAGCGAGCCGGGCGAGCTGCACGCGCCGGAATCCGGGAGAGACAACGCCCCATTGGAAGCGCATCTCAGCGCCCGTGAAATGGAAACGCTGGCGCTGCTTGCGGATGGCGCGTCCAACAAAGTGATCGCCCGGCAGTTGGGCATCTCGGTGCACACGGCAAAGTTCCACGTCGCCTCGGTTCTGGCAAAGCTTCATGCCCGCAACCGGGCCGACGCAGTATCGATCGCGCTAAGATACGGGCTGCTGTATGTGTAGCGGCGCGGCAGTCTTTCTTCTCCCCGCTGGCAGGGAGAAGATGGCTTTCACGGAAGGTCCACTCCGCAAAGCTCCACGTCGCCTTGGTTCTGGCAAAGCCAATCCGGGCGATTGGCGAAGGCCGTGATGCCGGGCGATCTCCCCCCTTGCGGGGGAGATGTCCGGCAGGACAGAGGGGGGCAACGTAGAGCGCCGCGTCGATGAGCCGGGCCGCCGCGATCCGTTTGGTCTCACTGCTGATGAGGCTGGCGCGGGAATTGCGGATATGGGGCCTTTCTTCGCGCCCCCTCTGGCCTGCCGGCCATCTCCCCCGCAAGGGGGGAGATCGGCCTTCATTCGGGCTTTTGCGGCTGAGAATGTGAGTCAACGACCTCCGAAAACGATTCAACGGCCTCCCAAAACGATTCAACGATCTCTCAAAGTGAATCCGGACTGCGTATCAACCCATTGATCCGGAATCGCTTTCGGCCTTTCACGGAAATAGCGGGTCGGGCGTCATTTCGAGATGCAGGGTCGTGCCGGTCCACGGATGCGCCTCGCACACGGCTTCGTCCAGTTCGACCCCGAGGCCCGGTTCGGTCGAGGGAATGACGTTGCCGTCCTGCCATTCGATCTTTTTCTTCAGGAGCTGTTCGTGGAAGCCGTCCCAGGTCTTGATCGATTCCAGGATGAGGAAGTTCGGCAGGGTGACCGCAAGCTGGATGTTGGCGGCGCCGACGATCGGCCCGCAATAGCAGTGAGGCGCGACCTGGATGTGGTAGGCCTCGGCCATCGCCGCGATCTTTTTCGTCTCCAGAATGCCGCCGGAACGGCCGAGATCTGGCTGCAGGATGGTGGCCGCACGGTTCTCGATGATACGGGCGAACTCCCATTTCGTGGCAAGCCGCTCGCCGGTCGCGATCGGGATCGAGGTCTGGCGCGCGACTTGCGCCATCACCTCCGGCATGTCCGGCGGCACCGGCTCCTCGAACCAGAGCGGATCGTATGGCTCGATGGCGCGGGCCATCCTCAGCGCGCCGGAGGCGGTGAACTGGCCGTGCGTACCGAAGAGGATGTCCGCGCTAGAACCGACCGCCTCGCGGATCGCCTTCATCATCTGCGCTGAAAGATCGATATCGATCAGCCGTGGCTGGTGGCCGTCAAAGGCGGTCCAGGGGCCGGCAGGGTCGAGCTTGACCGCGTTGAAGCCCTGCTTGACGTAGGCGAGGGCGGTTTCCGCCGCGATGTCGGGATCGTTGTAGACGTTCTTCGGACTGTCTGTTTCGCCCGGAAAGACGCTGCCCGTTTTCGGGTAGAGATAGGTGTAGGAGCGCAGCGTCTCGTGCACCTGCCCGCCGAGCAGCTTGTAGACGGGCTTGCCCGCCTCCTTGCCGATAATGTCCCAGCAGGCCATTTCGAGCGCCGAAACGCACCCCATCATCGAAATGTCCGGGCGTTGCGAGAAGCCCGAGGAATAGGCGCGGCGGAAGAAGGTCTCGATGTCGTGCGGGTCGCGGCCGACCAGATAGCGTTCGGCGCAATCCTCGATCATCTTCGCGGTCACATGCGGCCCGAAGGTCGCGTTATAGGCCTCTCCATAACCCACGACGCCGCCATCGGTGGTGAGCTTCACGAAGATGAAATACCGCCCGCCCGTTTGGGGCGGCGGGTTTCCGACCACGAAGGTCTTGATGTCCTTGATCTTCACGGGCGCTCTCCTTGCAATTGTCTGGCGCGATGTTTTCCTTCTCCCACAAGGGGAGAAGGAAGAAGGGGCGTTCCTCGATCATTGCTGATCCTCCAGCACCAGGCGCGCGCCCTTGACGCCGGTCATGATGGCGGCGGCGTTGGTGTTGCCGCTGATGTTGTTCGGGAAAATGGAGGCGTCGATGACACGCAGGCCTTCGATCCCATGGACCTTGAGTCGCGAATCGACGACTGCCGCCGCCGGATCGGGGCCCATGCGGCATGTCGAGACCGGGTGATAGACGGTGCCGCTGCGCTTACGGAAGTCGGCGATCAGCTCATCATCGGTCTGGCAGGCCGGTCCCGGCAGAACCTCTTCCGCTATGATTTCGGCCATCGACGGCATGGAAGCCATTTTGCGCAGGAATTTCACGCCGTCGAGCATTTCGGCAACGTCCTCCGCCGTGGAGAAGGCATTCGGCATGATCTTCGGATAGTCGCGCGGATTGGCGGAGCGGATCATGATCAAGCCGCGGCTCGTCGGCCGGCAGTTGGAAAGGCCGATTGAAAAACCCGGCCAGGGGTCGGGGGTCAGGATCGGCCGCTCGCCGGTCTTGGGTATGACCGTCGAAAACGCCTGGAAGTAGAGCTGCATATTGGGCCGGTGGCGCGATGGATCGCTCCGGAAAAAGCCGCCGGCATTGTTCATGCTGAGCGATAGCGGGCCTCTGCGCAGCAGAAGGTACTGCATACCGACGAAGAGCTTTCCCCACCATGGCCGCAGCAGCTGGTTGAGCGTCGGTTGCCGCGCCTTGAAACTGTAGTTGATGCCGAGATGGTCCTGCAGATTGGCGCCGACATGGTCGTTTGCGTGCAGGACGGGGATGCCGAGACCTTGCAACCGGCTGCCGGGTCCGATGCCTGAAAGTTGGAGCAGTTGGGGCGAATTGACCGAGCCGCCGCTGACGATCACCTCGCGCCCGGCGCGCGCCGAGACCGTCGCGCCGTTGCGCAGATATTCCACGCCGACCGCCCGTTTGCCCTCGAAGAGGATGCGGGCCGCCAGTGCGTTGGTCTCCACGCGGACGTTCGGACGCTTCATGGCGGGCCAGAGGAAGGCGCGCGCGGCGGACATGCGGCGGCCGCCCTTGGTCGAAATCTGATAGATGCCGACGCCGTCCTGGCTTGCGCCGTTGAAGTCCTTGTTGAAGGCGAGGCCGGCTTCGCTGCCGGCTTCCAGATAGTGTTTCGTGAGCGGATGAACCTGGCGCGAACAGTCGGTGATGTGGACAGGCCCGCCGCGTCCGCGCCATTGGTCCTCACCGGTCTGGTTGTCCTCGATCGACTTGAACACGGGCAGCAGATCGTCATAGCCCCAACCGGGATTGCCGGCTGCGCGCCAGTCGTCGAAATCCTCCGGATGCCCGCGCACCCAGACCAGGGCGTTGATGGAGCTCGAACCGCCGAGCAGCTTTCCGCGCGGCCAGTGGTCGGCATTGCCGGCAAGCCCGGGATCGGGCTCGGCCCGGTAGTTCCAGTTCACCGCCGGATCGAAGAAGGTCTTGCCGTAGCCG
>JBEVEP010000207.1:0-2949 GCA_040512755.1 Mesorhizobium sp. | reverse complement strand
AAAACCTTGAATTGTCTACGCACGAACAAAGACTTCGACAGGAGGTTGACTGAGTTGCTAGCCCAAACAATCAGCTGGAAGCTGCTCAGCTCTCAGTCAGAGGGGCGTCTGCCTGGAGTGCACCCCTGAGGGTGGACAGGTTTGAGGGCTGCTAATTGGCCATCTGCCGGGCGTGCTCTTCCTCGAACGTGTTGGGGCTTTTGTAGCCGAGTGCCGAGTGGCGGCGCTTGGCATTGTAGACATCCTCGATGAAGCGCGGCAACGAAGCCGCGACGTCCTCGAAGGTGTCGTACTCCATCAGATAGACCTCTTCGACCTTGAGGGTCTTCATGAAGCTTTCGGCCTTGGCGTTGTCATACGGGTTCCCTCGCCGGCCCATCGATCCACGCAGTCCGTGCCGTGCGAGCTCGGCGCGATAATCCTCGGCCGCATATTGCGAGCCGCGATCGGTGTGATGGATGCACCCGGCTGGCGGACGGCGCGAGGCGATTGCTGCCTTGAGCGCTGCCAGGGCAAGACGAGCGTCGATGCGTCGGCCGATGGCGTAGCCCACGACGCGGCGCGACCAGGCGTCGAGGATCGCGGCCAGATAGACGAAGCCGGTCGCAATCGCGATGAAGGTGATGTCCGCGACCCAGAGCTGGTTGGGACCGGTAGGCGTCACGTCCCTGGCAAGGTTGGGGAAGATCGGCCCGTCGTGATCGCTGTCGGTAGTGACGACAAACCGCCGCCGAGGCCGCACGGAAAGGCCATTCTCCTTCATCAGCCGCATGATCCTCTTGTGGTTGACGATGAGGCCCTCGGCCTGCAATTCGGCAGTGACGCGGCGATAGCCATAGGCCGGCCATTCGGCGGCGATCTCCCTGATCCGCTGGATCAGCCGGGCTTCTCCGACCGGCTGCGCTTGCGGCTCGTCATAGAATGTCGAGCGTGCCAGGCCCATCAGTCGGCATCCTTGGCTGAAGGAGAGGCCCCCGGACCGGCAATCACGAACGTAGCGGCGCTTCTCGGCAATCGAGTCGCCTGCCGCGAGGCCCCCTTTAAAAAGTCGTTCTCGAGCGTCAGACGCCCGACCAATCGCTCCAGCGCCGCTATGCGCGCCTCGTACTCCGCCAGGATATCGGCGGCCGCCAGGTCATTGTCGAGCGCTCCCGCCTCGTACTTGGCGACCCAGATCTTGATCAGGTTGCGGCTGAGCCCATGCCGTCGGGCAAGCCCATGAGGGGATTCGCCAGCGAGGTATTCCTCGACGACCTGCCGCTTGAACTCAATCGTGTGGACTCGATGCTTGGCCATGGGCTTTCTCCCTGAAAGCCCGGTCCAGATACCCGATTCTCAGAACCTCACCTGTCCACCCTCAGGGGTGCACTCCACTCGACTGTCACGTCGTAGCTTGAGTTGGCGTCGATCGCCCCGCCCTCGAAAGTAAGTTTGGAGTCGAAGCCTGTACCGGGGCACGGTTATGAGACAGCCGACTGCGACGCTACGCGGCCATTTTGTGCTCCATGGTGACCGCGGGTTCAAGCCCGAGCTGTTCGGCTCGGATCTGGTTTGGTGTTTTGTAGCCGTGCCGCTCGCGTAACCAGGTGGCGTTGTAGGTCTCGGCGAAGGCCAGCAGGCCCTGCCGCAACTCCTCGACCGTTGCGAAGTGGCGCACCCACAGCAGGTTTTCCTTCAGGGTCCGGATCGCCCTCTCGGCGACGCCGTTACCCTCGGGTTGGCGCACGAAGGCGGGCGAGCTGGCGATGCCGAGGAATTTGATTTCATCCTGGAAGTCATCGGACATGTAGTTCGACCCATGATCGTGGCGCAGCGTCAGGTCCCTGGCGATGCCGCCCCTGATGTCTCCGAAGTGGCGGGCCACGCCTTGGCGGATCGGCTCCAGGGCCTCGAAGCGGTTGGCCCCATGCGAGGCATGGATACCAACCAACTCGCCGCTGCAGTGGTCGACCGCCACGAAAACGTGGGCGCGGCCCTCTTCAGTCGTCACTGTCTGGGTCATATCGGTTCCCCACATTTCATCGACCCGCTCGGTGACGATCGTGCCGTCGTGCTGGTAGTCGCGTGCTGGCCGAACCTGGTGGGGGGCCTGCAGTCCATGCTCCTTCATCAGCCGCCGGACCCGTCGCGGGGCGGTACGGATCCCCTTCAGCCGCAGCCGTGCCCAGACCTTGCGATAGCCTTCCCCGTGGAACCGGGACGCCTCGATCACCGCCTTGATCTGCACCAGCAGGTCCTCGTCGGAGCAGGCCCCGACAGGTCCGCGCCGCCGGCCCAGTTTCGGGTTGCTGTCCGCCCTGGTGCCGGCGACACGGTGCCGGTAGACCGTGGCCCGGGCAACACCCCAGACCGCACAGACCCGCGCTACACCGTAGAACTGGTCCCGGGAGGGCGAAGCGGCGTGGCTCATCTCTTCGACCTCCTGCGGGCCAAAGGGCGGCCCGCCTCCAACCTCGCGATCTTCCCGTGCAGGAGTTCGTTGTCCATCGTGATCTCACCGACCTTGGCCTTCAGCCGGTCGATCTCCTCGTCCCGCTCGTCCCGATCGCGCTCCTTCAGGGCACTCTCTGCAGCCGTCAGAACCCGATCCCGCCATTCCGACAAGCGGTGCGCCATCAGGTTCAGGTCGCGCGACACCGCCTCGAGGCTCTCGCCGCGCAGCAGCCGCTGCACCGCCGACAGTTTCATCTTTGCCGAAAACCGATGTGGAACGGCCCTGGCGCCGCCGCCGCCAGCGTGCTGGGCGCGCGTCGTCGTCGCCAAGGCCTCCGTCCCGACCGTCCCATTGGGCTGGGTGTTCTCTTCCATCTTGTCCCTCCAATTGCGGTTCAATTAACCGCAGTCGGCTGTCTCAAGAAACCGTGCCCCGGCCCAATACTACGGGACACCAGAAGCTGAGTATCGGCGGCTGTTCGTCGTGAGCGACGGCTACATCGCCGCTGCGTCTCC
>JBEVEP010000080.1:0-6624 GCA_040512755.1 Mesorhizobium sp. | reverse complement strand
TGCATCGATCTCCATGTGAATGGAGTCGCCGCCAGACGCAGGGTTCGGGATATGTCGGACGAGCACCTGTCCGCTTTCAACGTCACGCGCCAGAAACCACTGGTCCCCGTTCGAACTGGCGTAAATTAGCTTCGATGCCTTCGCCACGCTCTTAACTCCGATGATTTCCGCTGTGCGAGAAACGCCCAGGCGCTTCGCCTATCCCAATCTACCACGGATTGCCATTCGTTCGGCCCAAGGTTTCGCCTTTAGCTGGGTACGCTGCAATGTTTGCGGATTTCAGTATCGGGCTGCGGCTAAGCACCCGTCCCTCCCCAATGCCAATCAGGCTTTCGAAGGGATGGGTCGACCGCGACGACATCTAAGGCCGCAAACTCAGACGTGTGCTTCAGGATGACCGATAAATCGGCAGGATGTTCGTCCAAGCGCGCTCGGCAGCCCGTCGCGCTTGCGGATGCGCAAACGCATGGCAGCGATCTGGATCGCGGCTTGCCTCAGAAGAGCCTTACCAGTTTCCTGCTTTGGCTGCGCCGGACGAGTTTCAGCGCCTCGTTGCGCGGCAACACAAGCGATCTTGGGGACACGCTGTCCTCGGTTTCCGTCCAGTCGATCGCTGCCCGGACCAGCACGCGCAGATAGTTCAATAATTTCATCAGCCCTCTCCGACGGCCAGCGGCGCGACAGCTCTTGTGCAGGAGTGTTGCCTGGTTCCGGTCGTCTGCACCACCGTTTGCTTCTCCTACAGGCGACTATGGCTCCCTGGATTTGCCGCGAATCGTTCTCGAAACGCAGCGATGTAGGGAGGTTATTCCGGCGGCTGGCCACTGTCCGTCAGAGAGAGGTCTTATCCCCAATCTTCGTTTCGCCAGGATCGCGAATGCACCAAAATCGGCTCCTCGTTCCAGTCTGCACCCTGCGGACCAGATCTTCTTGCAGTTCGGCCGACGACTTCTGTGTCCGCCAAGCTGTGTCCTGCTTGAGCGCGCCTGGTCAGCATAGGCTTGAACGGATGCAGGCACGGATGACCGTTAATGTCTACGCGATAGCCTGGACAGGCAGCTCCAGCATGCAGCTTAGCCCCTCCGGCTCAAATACCCGGGTAGCTCGGCCACCCTCGCTCGCGGTCATCCGTTCGAGGAGACGAGATCCAAACCCACGCTTGCCAGGTTGCCCAACCGGCGGGCCGCCTTGTTCGGTCCACTCGACTACCAGCTCTCGTGCCTGGTCTCCGGATATCCGCCACCGGATAAAGACCTTGCCCGTTTCATTTGACAGCGCGCCATACTTGATAGCGTTTGTTGTCAACTCATGCATTGCCAAGGAGATCGTCATCACCTGGCTTGGCGAAAGGGAAACCTGCGGGCCTTCCAGTATCACCCGATCGGATGGTGACTGAGCAAGAACTGTTGCCTCAATCGTTGTTTGCAGATCGCCTTCCAACCAAGCGTTTCTTGTAAGAATGTCATGTGCGCTCGCGAGCGCGGCGAGCCGAGCGACAACATCGATCTGGGCATCAGCAAGATTGTCGGCGCTTCGCAATGTCTGCTGAACCAAAGCTTGAACAATTGCCAGGTTGTTCTTGACCCTGTGGTCCAGTTCCTTCGCCAGAAGTCGGCGCTGAGTTTCAGCGCGCTTTCGTTCGGTAATGTCGATGCTAACTTGAACGGCTCCGACGATCTTGCTGTTCAAATCCCTTATCGATCGGGCGCTGCTCAATAGGATCAATTCGACTCCACTCGGAAGTCGATAGAGAAACTCCTCGTGGTCGGTTTGCTCTCCACGCATAGCCTTTGTGAGCGGTCGGTCCTCTCTGCCTACGACTTGGCCATCCTTCATCGCGACAGTGTCGATTACCTCATCGGGCGAGCCGAACGGCTTGACCTGATCAGCCGGCAGTCCCATCAAGTCGAGAGCGTAGCGATTGCGTATCACCTGCCGTCCCGAGGGATCATAGGTAAACCAAACAGCCACTGGTACCGTGTCTAGAACTGCCTCCAGTTCAGACGTTCGTTCCCTGATCCTGGCGTCAGCGTCGACAAGCGCGTCGCTTACAAGCTCAAACTCGGCAAACCTTGTTTCCAGTGGCTGAACTTGCCGCCCGGCGCCGAGAGCCAACGCTTGGGCTGCGAGTTGCCTTGTCTCGCCTGTGAGCACTTTTCCCATCAGAAAGGCCAAGAGAAGGGAAATCGCGAGCGCCACAGCTCCCATCCCAAGCACGCTGAACAGCGAACGCCAAAGCGGTGCTTCGACAATGGCAAGGGAAATGTTGGCCGCGTAAAGCCAGCCGGAAAATTCCGAGCGATAGTAGCCAGCCAGTAGCTGTTCGCCAAACTGGTTGCCGGATGTAAAGCTGCCTAGTTTGCCTACAGCCTTGTTTAGATATTCAGCGACACCCGGTTTGCCGCTGACTTCGTCATGACGGGCCGAACGTGTCACATAAACTCCGGACCGATCCCCGACCCCGATTACCCAGTTCTCTGGTACTGACGGTGTAAGCACTCTGTTTAACGCCAGCGTGGGGGCGGTTATGGCGAGCAGGGCCGGCGTGCCGTCCCGCAAAGCCATCGGGCGGACCACTGCGATCCGAGGTTCGCCAGATATTGGGCTAGGATAAACATTCGAGACACGCGGCTGACCGGCTTGAAACGCCGAAAGCTCCTCGGCGGTCAGGGCTACTTCAGGTGGGATTGGGCTGCCGAAATCGACCTGGGTATTGATGAACTGGCGCCGCGCTAGGTCCCGAAGCAAGATGATCTGATCAGTTCCAGCAACCAGCCGACGAGCCTCGGCGTGCATTCGCGCGAGGTCGCCTTCCTCAAAAGCGGCAGACCGAGCCAACCCGTCGACGCGCACCAGCATATCGCGCAATTCCCCATCGACGACCGCCGCCGACTGACGAGCCAAGTCGATCGACTGCTCCCGATAGGTTTGCTGTTGCGAAAGCGCAAACGAAACGAGCACGTAGGCGGCAAAGAGCCAAACCGGCACGATCGCTGCGGCGATCAATCCTAGAAGATATGCGCGTGCCGAATAGCGATGTCTTCGCAGCTCCTCCTCCCGCGACTGCCCGTCGTGCCACTTCTTGTTCCCTTACTCTAAGGACAGAGCGACGAACCGTGCAATCTTTCTAGCGCGTCGGGTTTATTATGAGCGGTGCATGAGCGGTAGCAGGATCGACTGGTCGAGAGAACAGGCTCGTTCATTAGGCGCCGACAGGCGGGGCTTCCACAGCTTCCATTGGAGCGTCGAGTATCCATGTGAGGCCGCCCTCCTCAAAGCCAATTCGCCCGATTCCACTCACTGCCTCGGGCGCTATGCGCTCCAATACCGTGGAACCAAAACCACGCGATGTTGGCGCGTCCGCGTTTCCACATTTTAGCTCCCTCCACTTGAGGTGCAGACGCGCGTCGCTGGTCGTTTGCCATTTCACCTCAATCCGGCCGTCCTCTTTGGCCAAGGCACCATACTTTGCGGCATTGGTCGCAAGCTCGTGAAACGCCATGCCCAGATACTGAACTGCGGTGGGTGAAAGCAGAATTGGCGGGCCACCTACAATCAGCCGGTCGTCACTGGAAAAGGGCTCCAACTGGGCGAGAACAAGTTCGCTCAAGCTTGCGCCAACCCACTTGCCACTGATGAGAAGATCGTGGGAGCGCGACAGGGCGAGGACGCGTTCTCTTATAAGACGTTCGAATTCTTCCAGGCTGCCAACATGCCGGCCCGTCTCCCGCAGCATCGACAATATGACCGCATATTGATTCTTCACCCGGTGGCTGAGTTCGCCCATCAAGGTGTTGATGCGCTGCTCTGCCTCCTTCCTGTCCGTGATGTCGCGCGCAATCTTCGACGCCCCGATGATTGTGCCGTCCGTCGAGAGCAAAGGAGATACGGTAAGGGACACGTGCAGCAGCCGGCCGGACTTGTGCCTTCGTACCGTGTCGAACGGCTCGACGCGCTCACCGAGACGAACCCGTGCGAGGATCATATCCTCTTCGTGGCGATGGCTGTCCGGAATGATGGTCATGATCGGTCGGCCGATCATCTCCTGTGCCGAATAGCCAAACATGCTCTCCGCTCCCGGATTCCAGGAGGTGACCGTACCGTCCAAGCCCTTACTTACGATGGCATCTTGCGAAGACTCGACGATCGCAGCCAACCGTCGTGCCGCTTCCGCCGTTTGTTTCTGCTCGGTAATATCAATGTCCACGCCGCTATAGCGGACAGGCTGACCTTGGGAATTCCGCACGACTTTTCCGCGCCCAAAGACCCATCTGACTTCGCCGTCTTGGCGCAAAATCCGGAACTCGGTCTCGTAGGTATCGGCCCCACTCCGGATGGCTTCGACATATCCGGCGAGGACCTTCTCGTTGTCGTCTGCGATGCGAAGAGCCCTCACAAAAGACATGGGAACCGGCTGGTCGGTCGGCTCCAATCCCAAGATCCGAAAATACTGCGCGTTGCCCCGAACGCTGTCGGTCGCGATGTCGATATCCCACACACCGATGCCAGCTGCTTCGGCAAGGCGCAGCTGCTCGTCACGGACCCTGACAGCTTCGCTGAGAAGTGAGTAATCACTCGTGTCGGATGCGCCTGAATTGGTAAGTCGCGTGATGGTCATGTCCCGCCCAAAAGAGATGAGATGGTATTCTCACAGGTTCTGGCGTGCAAGCCGACCCACGTCCCTACCGGGCTTCCGGACAGAAATGCGTCGCGGAATGCGCTCCACCGGAACCGTCATCGATCCGGCGGCTTATTGGAGTGGAAAATTTGCAAGGAGCCACTCATGAAAGCCGTGACAGGAATGTTTGAAACTCGCGCTCAGGCTGAAGACGCTGTGCGTGCCCTCGAAGATGCCGGCATTGCCTCTGCAAACGTCAGTCTCATCGCACCGAAAAGTGAGAACGATTCCAGCGGCACTGCCGAAGGAACTGGTGTTGGTGCCGCGCTTGGCGGCGCGGGAGGTTTGCTTGCCGGTCTCGGCGCGTTTGCCATCCCCGGCATCGGCCCAGTCGTTGGTGCGGGCTGGCTTGTGACGACGCTCATTGGAGCGGCAGCTGGCGGTCTGGCCGGTGGTTTGGTCGGATCGCTGACTGAAGCCGGAGTCGAAGAACGAGACGCGCACGTCTATGGTGAAAGCCTGCGCCGCGGCGGAGTGTTGGTGACCGCTCGGGTGGATGAAGAGGAACTGGACGCCGCCGCGGCGATTCTCGGCCAATCCGGATCGGTCGATGTCAACGAACGGCGGGCAGAGTATGAGCGCACTGGCTGGTCGATCTTTGATGAGGCCGATCCAAGGTCTTACCGACGTGACGATGAACCTGACGTGATGGTCCCGCCGCTTCCAAGATAGCCTAGGACGGGAATCAGGGCTTGGCAGCGACGGCGCGCAGCATGGCTTTCCGCGCTCAGGCCAATCGGCAATCGAATTGGAGTATCAGGACGTTATCGCCGAGTCACCAACTGAGGCCACGCTGCAAATGCGCCCGAGCAAGGACTGGCCGAAATCCGCGCTCAACCTTCCATTTCGCTCAAACCCGCAAATCTGCGGAACATAGTGTTGTGCCGCCCGTTCAGCGGGAGGGAGACGTCTCATGGCAGACGACAACAAGGACAGCGAAATGCAACCGTTTGAACAGGGCGTGGTGGCCGCTCGCACAGGCGTCGGCCGAGATGCAAACCCTTACGAGCCAAAGACGCCAGGTTACAGTGACTGGAACTCCGGCTACGACAATTTCAAAGATGCTGACGAAGCTGTCGATCCCAAGAACACTTGAGGGTGGCACCGAGGCGGCGACGGAACCGGACGGGCTCAATGTTCGCCAGCGCAGCTGGTGCTGATCCATTTCAAAACGGGGACGCCCACGACTCTTCAAGCATTCGCCAGAGCGATGGCGAAGTAGACCAACCCCGCAAGTAACTTTCGCCAGATCGGCGTTTGATCCCACATACCAGCCGAAGGATGCCGACATGCCCGACAACAAGCCAAAGAAGGCCTACAGCCACAGCGAAGAGCTGTCAGCGGATGACCACCCCGAGATCGCTTGTTTCGCCACGCGTCACGGGCTCAGCACCGACCAGGTCCATCAGCTGATGGACGAACATGGCAACGACCGGGTCCGGCTGGAGCACGCTGCCAGCAAGTTGCAGGCGTAATCGTGGAAAGCATGACAACGTGGCCGATCTCGACCAAGGTGAACTATCCGCGCAAGGACACGCCAGACATTCTCGACCGCGTGGAGGTCTTCCCTACCGATCTGGTTTCAATGGAATGATCACTAAGCACGCTGGCGGTTCGGCGTTGCGCTGGATGGCACACTCACTCTCGCCGATCTTGGCGGCGGTGTCAGCGGTGAAGCTGTCCTCAGAAGCCCGTTCCCCTGTGTAGTCAACTTGGCGACTTACGCCGAGACTGCCGTGCTTCGCCTCCGGTGCAACGCTTCGTTTACACTAATATTTCGTAAAATTTAGCTCTGATTTTGGCACGTTTTCGGGACTCCGCCGCTGTCTGGAGTCATCCTCTGCCATCGACGGTTCCTCAAAAACGCTGCGGTCGGCAGACCAATCCGTGGACTGATTGGTACGGCCATGAGCGTTTGCGACTGCTCCCGCACGACACGGTGCAAG
>JBEVEP010000189.1:0-10692 GCA_040512755.1 Mesorhizobium sp. | reverse complement strand
ATCGCCATCGCGAAAGAGGCTGCCCGGGTGGCGAAAGGCGAGTGGCCGAAAGAGGACAATCCGCTCGTCAATGCGCCACATACGGCAAGCGAGGCGCTGGGAACTGTCTGGGATCATCCCTATTCCCGGATGGAGGCCGCCTATCCCGCAGGCAATGCGGAGGTAGCCGCGAAGTACTGGCCGCCTGTGGCGCGCATCGACAATGTCGGCGGCGACCGGAACCTGGTCTGTTCCTGCCCGCCCATCGAAGCACTGGCGAGTTAGCCGCTCCGACGTAAGCGGACAGCGCCACAGGAACGACATCGCGATCGCAAAAGAGAGCATCGCGTGTCGTGTAGACACCGCGAAGGCCGGCCCCCCAAGCGGCCGGCCTTCTTGGTCTCGCTGCCCCGTCGTTATGCTTTATTTAGCAGCGCGAGATTCGCATCGACCACAGTCGTGTCCGACATGTGCTTCCTCGCTTCATTGAGCAGTTCGCGCGCTTTTTTATTGTCGCCGCGCAGCAGTTGCGAGTAGCCCATATTGTTGACGATCTCGGGCTTGCGGCCGGCCACTTTCAGCAACTGATCGTAGGCGCGGTCCGCGAAGTCGAACCGCCGCAACTGGTCATACGAAGCTGCAAGTCCCATCCACGCCTCCGCATTGGCGGCGCGCAATTCGACGGCCTTGCGAAAGTGCTTTTCCGCCAAGCCATAATTTGCGTCGCGAAACTGCATCTTGCCAAGCGCGAGATCGCTTTGACTGATGTCCTGCGCAATCGGCCTTATCGCCGTCGTCTCCAAGCCGTCGATGGCGTTTTTCGTGCAGCCCGACAGCGCCAGTGCAGCACATACTATGCTCAGTGTAATGAAGTTTTCCCGACGCATGTCCCTACCCCGCATCGCCCGTTTCTCCGGGCTTGTCCTTCGAGATCAGACTACCAAAGGGAGCTTAAACATCGGTGCTGAAACGGTTGCAAATCGGGCCTGCCGGACAACGCCCGGTTAACCAGCCTGCTATTCGGCCGTCATCTTCACGATGATCGGAATGATGGCGATCATCAGGATAACCGGGAGAATGCACACTGTAACCGGAACCGACATTTTGGCGGGCAAGGCGTGGGCCTTCTCCTCCGCAATCGACATGCGCTTGTGGCGCATCTCGTCGGAAAAGACGCGCAAGGCCCCCGCAAGGCTGGTTCCAAGTTCCTTCGACTGCTGCAGCAGCGTCGCGAAGGACCGTATCTCGTCGAGGCTCAGGCGATCCGCGAGCGCCTTGAGAGCATCGTCGAGGCTTCGGCCCGCCCTGAGTTCGAGCGAAACGAGCTGCAGGTTCAGGCTGAGCGACGGATATGTCAAAGCAAGTTCCTTGGAGACCCGATCGATCCCGGCCTCCATGCTCATGCCGGCATCCGAACAGACGATCATCAGGTCCATGAAATCCGGGAAGCCGTTCCGATATTCGACGACCTTCGCATGGACCATGCGGCCCAACACAAAGCCCGGCAGGAAATAGCCGAAACCCGCAGCCATGATCACGAGTGTCCAGAAGGCCTTCGCGGAATTCCCGTCGCCGAACACGCGCGTAAGGAGGACTGCGGCGACTGCGCAAGCCGCGAGAGAGGCAATACGGATCAGGAAAAACATGCCGACCGCACGCGAATCCATGTATCCGGCCTGGACAAGTTTCAAACGCAGGCGTGCGACATTCTCCGGATCGCTTTTGGCGTAGAATTCGAGCGCGGTTCTGGCGGCCTTTTCCCGCACGGCGCCTGTATTCTTCTTCGCGTGGAGCTCCTGCTTGCCGGTATCGAGCTGAGTTTCGACTTTGAGCCGCCGCTTCAGATCGCCGCGCTCGCCGCGAGTCATCACCAGCGACCAGCCAACCGCCGAACCACCAGCCGCGAGCAACAGCAGCGCCACAGGCGCGAGCGAACCAGAGGGTAACACTCCCAGTATCGAGATAAACGTTTCCATGTCAGAACTTGAACGTCGACATTTTGAACAGCATGAAATTGCCGAGCATCAGCCAGGCAAGGGAACCTCCAAGCAGGTACCAGGTCATCGGCTCGCCCCACACATCGTTGTAGAAATGCGGCATCACCAGCATGATTGCGGTCATCAGAAGCACCGGCACAGCGGTCAGAATGTAGGCCGACATGCGGCCTTCGGTCGAAATCGCCCGCACCTTGCGTTTGAGCTTGCCGCGTTCGCGGATCACGGTCGAAAGGCCATCGAGAATTTCGCGCAGATTGCCGCCGGAACTGTTCTGGATGGAAACGGCGGTGACGAACAGCGGCAAATCCTCGTGGCCTACGCGCTGGAAAAGCATGTGCAATGCACTCACCAGGTCCGAGCCATAAGTGACCTCATCGGCGACCACGCCGAACTCGGTTCCGATCGGATCCGGCATTTCGCGTGCCACCATGGCAATCGCCACAGGCACCGGATGCCCGGCCTTGAGGCTGCGCGTGATCAGCTCCAGCGCCTCGGGCAATTGAATGCCGAAAAGCTTGTGGCGCCGTTTCCTGAGATGGCGTAGCGCGACAATTGGGAACACGGCGCAGAGAACCGGCAGCGCGGCGATCCCGAAGGCGATCGGAACTCCCTTCCAAATCATAGCGATGACGGAAGCCGCGGCGGCGCCTGTTGTAAATGCGAGGAAGCGCGGGAATGGCGTCGTGAGGCCTGACTGTGTCCTTAACCTGCGAAGCCTTTGCAGCGAAAATGGCGAACCTCCACTGTTCAGACCTCGCTCCTTGCGCAACTGAATCAGCACCTGCTCCTGACTGAGCTGCTTCTGTTGCAGTTTCATGCGCCGGTTGATCGTGTTCCTGCGATCTTTGCTGCCTGCATAGAGAAGGTAGATCGCCTCGGCGATCATGACGCTGCTCAATCCGGCAGCGGCGTAGATGAGGTAAAGCCCGCTCCCTAGCATCGCGATCTACTCTTGCGGCCTGCCCGGTTCGAAGTATTTGCCCGGGAACTCGATGCCCATCGCCCTCAGGTCTTCCAGAAAGCGCGGTCGAATTCCGGTTGCCTCGAAATGGCCAACGATCTTTCCCTCTCCATCCATGCCGGTGCGAACAAAGCGGAAAATCTCCTGCATCTGAATGACGTCGCCCTCCATGCCGGTCACTTCGGCAACGCTGGTCACCTTGCGCTTGCCGTCGGACAGACGCGTAAGCTGCACGATGATGTCGAGCGCGCTCGCAATCTGGCTGCGTATCGACTGGACGGTCATTGGCATGCCGGTCATGCCGAGCATCTGCTCAAGGCGGCTAATGGCGTCCCTTGGCGTGTTGGCATGGATCGTCGCCATGGAACCCTCATGACCCGTATTCATCGCCTGAAGCATGTCGAATGCTTCCTCGCCGCGGCACTCGCCCAGGATCACCCGGTCGGGACGCATGCGCAGCGCGTTCTTAACGAGATCCCGCTGCTTCAGCTCGCCGTGGCCCTCAATATTGGCTGGACGCGTTTCCATCCGGGCCACATGTGGCTGCTGGAGCTGAAGTTCGGCAGCGTCCTCGATCGTGATCAGCCGCTCATCCTCAGGAATAAAGGCCGACAGCGCGTTGAGCATGGTCGTCTTGCCGGTGCCCGTACCCCCTGAAATGATCGTCGTCTTTCGCGCATGGACCGCAGCGGCCAGCACCTCGGCCATATTCTGCGTGATCGCGCCGAACTCGACCAGTCTGTGCAGGCCAAGCTTGTTCTTGGAAAACTTGCGAATGGAAACAAGAGGCCCATCGACGCCCACCGGCCGGATCGCCGCATTGAAGCGCGAGCCGTCAAGCATGCGGGCGTCCACCATCGGCTGTGATTCATCGACACGCCGCCCGACCGCTGCAACAATTTTGTTTATGATTCTAAGGAGATGCGCCTCGTCCTTGAACGGAACGTTTATCTTCTGCAACTTGCCGTGCCGTTCCACGAAGCAGTTTTCGTGACCATTGATCAGGATATCGTTGATCGAAGGGTCTTTCAGAAGCGGTTCGAGGGGACCAAGCCCCACCATCTCGTCGACGATATCGTCCACCAGCGCATCGAGCTCGGCAACATTGATCGCCATCCGCTCCTGACGAGTTTTTTCGGAAACGAAGTCATGAACCTGCCGATGCATATCCTCGCGGGGCAAGCGTTCGAGAGCCACCAGGTTGATCTCTTCCAGCAGCATGCGGTGGATGCGGCTGCGCGCCTCAAGCACCTTGTTGGCCGTCTTGGCGGCTGGAGCGGAGGGCTCCGTCCTGGTCGAGGGCGCCGGCTTGCGAAGTGTCGGAATGAGGACGCTGCCCGCGTCATGCGGCGCAGGCGGCTCTGGAGACCGCTCCGGACCATCGTTGCGCCGCTGCAGGGTGGAGAAACGACTGCTCATCCCGCCTTCCTCAGCAATTCACGGCCAAGGCGGAACAAGGACCTGGATTTCCGTGGAACCGCCGCAATCTCTTCCGGCAGGATGATCTTCTTCAAATCCTGAATGACGTTGGCGTTCGCGTCGATTTCCTGCAACGGTACGCCACGGTCCACAGCCTCCCGCACCAGCCGGTAGTTGTTGGAGATGCCGCCGACGAAATGTTCGCCAAGAACGTCCTGTACGTCCCCCTGTTTGATCCCCGTGTCGAACATCCTTTGCTCGAAACGGTTCAGGATGACGTTGGGCTTCACCTCTTTCCCGGCGGTCTCGTATATCGCCTGAATCAGCCGCTGGGCGTGCCTGAGGCACGGAACGGTCATCTCGGCGACGATGTAAAGCTTGTTGGAGCCGAGCACGACTGTTTCCGTCCACGGAAACCATGTTCGGGGCATGTCTATGACGACATTGTCGAAATAGGCCGAAACGAGGTCCAGCATTCGGACCACGACGTCGGTGTTGAATGAACGCAATTCCGAGGGCTTTGCAGGCGCCGCGAGCACGCAGAGACCGCTTGCGTGCTTGGATAACATCACGTCGAGCAGCTGCCGGTCTAACCGTTCAGGTTGGTTCTCGATTTCGGTGATGTCGAAACGCGGCTCAAGATCGAGATACTCGGCGCAAGCGCCTTGCTGGAAATTCAGATCGACCACACATGTCGATGCGCCGCGCGTCACCGAATGATGAAGCTGGAAAGCCGTCTGCAAGGCGAGCGTGGTGGTGCCGACGCCACCGGCAGCCGGCATGAAGGTATAGATCTGCGATTCCGTGTTCTCGTCCCTGCCCGGCCCCTGAAGGGCGCGAATACAGGAGCGAACCAGGTCCGCTGTGGTGATCGGCTTGACGAGAAAGTCCGCCACCTGGAGCTGCACCAGGATGCGTACGGCAGCAGCACTGAATTCCTGCGTGACCACGACGATTGGCGTACGGCCTTCGAGCCGCCTGGTAATGCGTTGAAGCGCCTCGATTTCCTCCAGCCGGGCCGCGTCCATGTCGACGATCACCGCGCTGCAGCCCGATTCCTGGATCTCGCCCCGTAGCTCGGCCAGCGTCCGTTCGACCGTCACAAGCTGGATTGTCTCGGATTGCGCGAATGCGGCACGCACATCCTGCGCAAAGAGCTTGTCTGTTGAAACAAGCACAACCCGCTTGGTCTTGGTCGTGTTGGCCATGGGTCCCCGCCTCGCTCGTCAATAGTTGGTCGTTGTCGGTGTGGCCTTTGCCGCCTCGCCACCCGAAGGTGTCGCCAACGCCTCAGTGCCGCGATCCGCAGGTACGCGCAGGCGCGTGTTCTGGACTCCGGCCGGCCATGGATCGACCATCTGCATAACCGTGTTGGAATACATTGCGTTACCTGCACCGGGCGTCACTCCGTCGATGCGCATGTAATCTTCGGTTCTGCATCCTGTGGCCAACAAACTTGCCAGCAGCGCCAAGGCCGCGAGACGCCTGTTCCTCATGACCTACTCCTTCGGCAAATCGAGAAAATGACCGGATGTCGGCGGCGGGACGACCGAAGGCACACCCATTGCGGCAGCCTTGCCGGCGGCGGTGACCTTCACCTCTTCGACATTGCCGAGAAAATAGTCGATGTCGTTGGCGGCAACGGCGCCATCCATCGGCGTCAGAGGCTTTTTCGACGGATCGATCGGCTTCACAAGGTAAGGCGTGATGATAATGACCAGGTCGGTCTCATGACGCTGATAGGCTTTGGAGCTGAACAAAACGCCCAGTATCGGAAGTCGGCCCAGTCCGGGGATTTGTTCCGTGGTCATGTCGTTCTGGCTCTGCAACAGCCCCGCGATCATGAAGCTCTGTCCGCTCTTCAGGTCGATCGAGGTCTCTGCGCGGCGCACGATGAAGCCGGGGATCGAGATGTCGCGGAGCTGATACGAAGTCGATGAGTCGACCGCGGAAACCTCCGGCGCAATTTTGAGGCTGACCAGCCCGTCGTTCAGGACAGTCGGCGTAAAATCGAGGCTTACGCCGAACCGCTTGTACTCGACGGTTATGTTGTCATTGTCCTGCGCCACCGGTATCGGAAATTCGCCCCCGGCCAGAAAGCTCGCGGTTTCTCCCGAACGGGCGATCAGATTGGGTTCAGCCAACCGCCGCGCAACGCCGCGTTTCTCCAAAGCTTCGATCGCGACATCGATCGACAAGCCGTTGTTGAGCAGCGAACCGATCAGCGCGCCCGCCGGCGCGTTGCTTGAGGCTCGCGGAAACGAATTGAATGAGATCGTGCCGGATGGCCCTGTATAGGCTGCCCTGATCTGCGTTCCCAATTCCTCGCCGACCTGTCGGTTGATCTCCACGAAACGTACATTGAGCTGGACCTGCTGCGAGGAGGAAATGTTCACCGAATTGATGACTTCCTCCTCCCCGGAGAAACGCGAAGCGATACGCGTCGCTTTGTCCGCGGCCACTGCGTCCTTTGCGGAGCCGGACAGAACCAGGCGGCCGTTGGCGGAGCTGACTTCGATATTCGCGTCCGGCACGGAATTGCGGATCGTGCTCGCGAGGCGGTCCGTATCCAGTGTCACTTCGACGTCAACCGTGCCCACGAGCTGCTTGTTCTCGTCGAAAAGTGCAATGCCGGTCGTGCCAAGGCTATTGCCCAGCACGTAGAAAGACTTGTCCGTGAGCGGATTGACGTTGGCGACTGCCGGATCGCCGATCACGATCTCATAGAACGGAGCATTGGTCCGGATTGTCTTCGGCTTGCCCTTGGCGATCTTGATCGATGTGTTCTTGGTCGAAGAAATATGGATAACATCGCCATTCGCATACGCTTTTTCCGGAAGCGATACGGTTCCAAACAAAGCGGCAACCGTCATTCCGGCAGCCATGCAAGCGTATCGACCGATACAAAGTACCTGCCCAAACATCGTTATGTCCCCCACCCGGTCCCCACCAGGCATGCATTCAATCAGTCGGCCGGAGCCACTACCTTGTAGGTCTCCGGTTCGGTCCCTCGAGTTACGATGACCGTCTTGAACCTTGGCTCTTCGGGCAACGTCATCGCCTCGACCACATTCTTTGCGGCCGCGGCCATGGAGCCTCCAAACGCCGAAATCGTCGTTACGCCATCGCCAGCGGCAGCATCGGCTTCTGCAGCCGCTCTCAGCGAAAGCGACAGCGTGCCAACATTGCGGGCGAGCGCCACCTTTCGCGCGCCGTCCGTCGTTACCTCGATCGTTACGGAGTTAGCGACCTGCGGACTGGTCTGACGCTCGTCGGCCCCCTGCCCGACCGTCAACACTTTCGCATTCTCAACCACGATCTCGCTGGTGATTGTCGCGCCCGCCGCGTCCTTCGCATTGTCAGACGTTTCCTGAATAGCGCCAGCGTCGCGCGTCAGCACGACATCGACGCGATCACCCGGCGTGACGAAGCCGCCAACACCAGCAATCTCGTCAGTTTTTATCGTCACCGCGCGCATCCCCGGCGACAGCAGATTGGAGAGCGCCGCCCGGCCATTTGGCCCCGAAAGCTTTGTCAGAAGCACCGGCTCATTGGTCTCGATCGGCGACAGCACGACCCTGCTGCCTTCGGCAAGCAGGGCGTCTATTGTCGCGAAGGCGCCCTCGGGCAGCGATTCCTTCGGCCATGGAATGACCGAGAGCTGCGTCCGGTCGAGTGCCATCCCGAAGCGCAGAGGGGCTGCCGCAACCACGATCGTCTTGAATTCCACCTTCGGCTCTGCTGGAGCCGAGGGCGTTGTGTCGGCTGCCTCACGGGCATTTGCAGCGTTCTTGATCCAGATGTCGGCTGCGAAGATCGACGCGGAGCCGACCACAGCCGCAATACCGATCATTGTTATGGCTTTGCCCCGCACGGCCGAGTCCCCCGCTACCCGTTCCTGATTGCGAGGGTCACGCTACGGTCAAAGTTTAAACAATTAGGAATCGTTCATATGCCGGCCAGATCTGAATCCGGCGGTGTGGTTATCGAAGACTTTAGAAAAAGCGCTTAATTGAACCTGTCAAAAGACCTGAACGGAACAGGAACCTCTGTCCTTCCGCCGTGAAGGCGTGGCAATATCAAGCGCGATTCGATACGACTGACGGGATCATGGACGACGGCAACGACCTCTTTTCCAATCTCAACAAGCATCCCGGACCCGCGCCTCGCGCTGCGGCCCGCCCGGCCGATCCGCTTGTGCAAGCCGCCGCGCGGCGCGCCGCCCAGCCCAAAGACGGCAGCGAAGGCTATAGCGCCGCCGACATCGAGGTTCTCGAAGGGCTGGAGCCGGTCCGGCGGCGGCCGGGCATGTACATCGGCGGAACAGACGAAAAGGCGCTCCACCATCTGTTTGCCGAGGTCATCGACAATTCGATGGACGAGGCCGTGGCCGGCCACGCGACGTTCATTGAAGTCGATCTCGACGCCAACGGCTTCCTGACAGTGACCGACAATGGCCGCGGCATTCCCGTCGACCCGCATCCCAAATTTCCGAAGAAGTCCGCGCTCGAAGTCATCATGACGACCCTGCATGCCGGCGGCAAATTCGACTCGAAGGTCTACGAGACATCGGGCGGCCTGCACGGCGTTGGCGTTTCCGTCGTGAATGCGCTCTCGGACTCGCTTGAGGTCGAGGTGGCGCGGGGCCGTCAACTCTACCGGCAGCGCTTTTCGCGGGGCGTTCCGCAAGGCGCGCTGGAAAAGCTAGGCGACATCCAGAACCGGCGCGGGACGAAGGTCCGCTTCCATCCAGACCCGGAGATATTCGGTAGGAACGCGCATTTCGAGCCGGCGCGCCTCTACCGCATGGCGCGCTCGAAGGCCTATCTGTTCGGCGGGGTGGAAATCCGCTGGTCCTGCGATCCTCTGCTGATCAAGGAGAAGGATCCGACACCCGCCAGGGCGACCTTCCACTTCCCCGGCGGCCTGAAGGATTATCTCGCCGCCTCTCTCGGGGACGAGTTTCAGGTCACCCGCGAGGTTTTTTCCGGCAAAAGCGAAAAGCAGGGCGGCCACGGCTCCGTCGAATGGGCGGTTACCTGGTATGGCGGCGACGGCTTCCTGAATTCGTACTGCAATACGATTCCGACGCATGAGGGCGGAACCCATGAGATGGGCTTCCGCAACGTGCTGACGCGTGGCCTGCGCGCCTATGCCGATCTGATCGGCAACAAGCGGGCTGCGATCGTCACCAGCGAAGACGTCATGATCTCGGCGGCGGGCATGCTCTCCGTCTTCATCCGCGAACCGGAATTCGTCGGGCAGACGAAGGACAAGCTGGCGACCGTCGAGGCGATCCGCATCGTGGAAGGCGCGCTGCGCGACCCGTTCGACCACTGGCTGGCCGACAATCCGCAGGAAGCTTCCAAGCTGCTCGATTGGGTGATCGCGCGCGCCGATGAACGCGTCCGCCGTCGCCAGGAAAAGGAAGTCAGCCGCAAGACGGCGGTGCGGAAGCTTCGCTTGCCCGGCAAGCTCGCCGACTGCACCCAGAACGCCGCCGCCGGCGCTGAAATCTTCATCGTCGAGGGCGACTCCGCCGGCGGCTCCGCCAAGCAGGCGCGCGACCGCGCCATGCAGGCCGTGCTGCCACTTCGCGGCAAGATCCTCAACGTCGCCAGCGCCGGAGCCGACAAGCTCACAGCCAACCAGCAGATCGCGGACCTCATTCAGGCGCTGGGTTGCGGCACGCGCACGAGATACCGCGACGAGGATCTGCGCTACGACCGCGTCATCATCATGACCGACGCCGATGTCGACGGCGCTCACATCGCCTCTCTTCTGATCACCTTCTTCTACCAGGAGATGCCCGACCTGATACGCGGCGGGCATCTCTATTTGGCGGTGCCGCCGCTCTACAGCATCCGACAAGGCGGCAAGGTCGCCTATGCCCGCGACGACACCCACAAGGACGAACTCCTGAAGTCGGAATTCACCGGACGCGGCAAGATCGAAATCGGCCGCTTCAAGGGGCTCGGCGAGATGATGGCTTCCCAGCTCAAGGAAACCACCATGGACCCGAAGAAGCGCACGCTCCTGCGCGTCGACGTTCTCGACGATGCGGCGGCGACGAAAGCTTCGGTCGACGCGTTGATGGGGACCAAGCCGGAAGCGCGCTTCCGCTTCATCCAGGAGCGAGCCGAGTTCGCCGAGGCGGAGGAACTGGATATCTGATCCTTCGAGCGCCGCCGCCCTTGTTTTCAGAATTGCCGGGCGAAGCTAGTGTCGTGATTTAGAATTTCGCATTTTTTTTGATATAAAAGTGCGAGCGAACATAGAAAAAAAAAAGAAAAAATAATAAAAAATTTTGTATTGTGACCAGCATATTAAAATAGC
>JBEVEP010000184.1:0-6929 GCA_040512755.1 Mesorhizobium sp. | reverse complement strand
CGGTTCATCGGGCGAAGGTCACCAGCAAGGACGTGATCCTTTATTTCACGCCCGACCTAGCTGATGACGCATTCGAAGAACCCGACGTTGCGGACAATGATGAATGGGGGGACTTTCTTGATGCGCAGGAGCGGAAAAAATAAGCCCGCCTTTGTGAAGGGGCCCTATGTGGATTCGCGAGGACGGCTACGGGCGTCGTTTCGTCGGCCGGGTTATCCAATGCACGGTGTCAACCTGCCGCTCCCGATCTGGTCGGACGCCTTCATGGAAGTCTACCAGCGTGCAATCTCGGGCGAGGCTGTTTCGCCGGACATCGGCAGGGACAGGACGGTCCCCGGCACGATCTCGGCGCTCATTGCCTGTTACTATCGACCGCCCGCGTTCGCCAATCTCGCGCCGATCACTCGGCGCACCTACCGCAACGACATGGAGCGTTTCCGCCGCGAGCATGGCGACAAGCGTGTGGCGGCGCTGACAAGGGACCATATCGAGCGGCTCATCGCCTTGAAGGCCGACCGCCCGGCGGCTGCCAACCGCCTTCGCAAGACGCTCAAGATTCTGATGGCGCACGCCGTCAGGATCAAGATGCGGCCGGACGACCCGACGGTCGGGGTGAAGAAGCTTCGCTATCGAACAGACGGCTACCTGACCTGGACGGAGGACGAGATAGCCCAGTTCTATAGAGCGCACCCGAAAGGCTCGCGCGCCAGGCTGGCGATCGACCTTCTGCTTCACACGGCGCAGCGCCGGTCCGACATCATTCGCATGGGATGGCAGCATGTGAGGGGTGGTTTTCTGACCATCACGCAGCAGAAGACCGGCACCGAGGTATCCATTCCGGTGATCGGCCGCTTTGCCGAAGTGCTGGCTTCGGCAGAACGCGACAATCCCACGTTCCTTGTCACAGCGCGCGGCGCGCCGTTCACGGATGCCGGCTTCACCAACTGGTTTCGCGACATGGTGAGGGAGGCGGGATTGGAGCGGGAGCTGTCGCCTCACGGCCTGCGAAAGGCCGCCTGCGTGCGGCTTGCCGATGCAGGCCGAAGCGCCACCGACATCATGTCGATCTCGGGCCATCGCAACCTCGCGGAAGTGCAGACCTACGTCGAAGCGGCAAACCGCAAGAAGGCGGCCAAAGCGTCCATGGAGGCGATCGCGCACCTGATCCCTGAGGATGAACGGGAGCGAAGATTGTCTAACACGGCGATTCCGTTAGACAGTCCTGCTCGCAACCAATTGAAATCAAAGAGAGAAATAACGAGAGTGGTACGCCCAAGGGGAATCGAACCCCTGTTTGCGCCGTGAGAGGGCGCCGTCCTGACCGCTAGACGATGGGCGCGGAGACCTTCGGCCATATAGGCGACGCTTTCGCAAAACGCAACCGCGATTTCGCGAGGTTCGGGCGATCCGTCTACCGCATTGCTGGGCAACCAAAGGCATGAGCGCTGTCCGGGATTGAGCAGGTCGGCAGCGTCAGTCTATTTCACCGTGGCTCGCTGGGGTATCACCGTGGTTCGATGAGGTCCCACAGATTGCCGTAGAGATCGGCGAACACCGCCACTGTTCCGTAAGTCTCCTGCCGCGGCGTCTCCCGAAATTGCACGCCACGGTCTGTCATTGTCTTGTAGTCACGGGAGAAGTCGTCCGTCTCGAGGAAGAGAAAGACGCGGCCGCCGGTCTGGTTGCCGATCCGTGATTGCTGTTCGTCGCCAGACGCCTTTGCAAGAAGCAGCCGAGCTCCGCCTCCAGCAGAAACGACAACCCAGCGCTTGCCGTCCTCCAGCGCGATATCCTCCGTCAGGCTAAAGCCGAGTTTTTCCGTATACCAGGCGATCGCTTCGTCATAGCCAGCGACGACGACCGTCACGGTCGCGACGCGCCGGCTGCCCGGGTCCACAAGCGCCGCACTCATTGCGACTTCACAGCAAACTGGCCGACGATCCGCTTGCCGGCGATATCGTAGAGGAAGATCGTCCGGGTGCCGTCAGCAAGTTCGGCGTCGAGCGTCAGCCGGCCATCCGAAAGGCTGTGGGACAGAAGTTTTGCTCCGGCGGGCAGCACGATGTCCCCGACGATGACATCGCCCTCGGCGGGCGACGGCACCGCCGACGCAAGGGGCGGTGTGGTCTGGCCGCTCTTGTAGACAAGTGCTGCGACCACCGCCATAAGGGCAATGAACAGCAAACCGAGATTGATTGCGACGAAACGCACCAGCTTCCGGCGCACGCGCTCGACGGCCGGGTCGAGCGGCTTGTCTTCGCTGTCGTCTTCGGCAGGGCGTACCATCGATGAATTTTCCAGTTGGGAAGCAAATGAGCGCCTCTGATAGCGAAGCAGCGACCGGATTGAAAGTGCTGGAAGCCGGGCCGGACGCCGCTGGCGCGCGCCTGGACCAGTGGCTCGCCGGCGCGCTCGGCGCCGATTTCTCGCGCAAACGCGTGCAGACCCTGATCCGGCAGGGCGCGGTCAGCGTTGGGGGAAACGTCGTCTCCGAGGCAAAGCGGAAGGTGGCGGAGGGTGATCTGATCTCGGTCGCGTTGCCCGAGCCCGAGCGTGCAACCCCGCAGGGCGAAGAAATCCCGCTCGACATCCTCTACGAGGATTCCGAACTGATCGTGATCAACAAACCGGCCGGTCTCGTTGTGCATCCCGGCGCCGGCAACTGGACCGGCACGCTGGTCAATGCGCTGATCCATCATTGCGGCGACAGCCTGTCCGGCATCGGTGGCGTCAAGCGGCCGGGCATTGTCCACAGGCTCGACAAGGATACCAGCGGCGTCATCGTTGTCGCCAAAACCGATACGGCCCATCGGGTTCTGTCGGAAGCCTTTGCCGATCATGGTGCGGCCGGCGATCTGGAGCGCGCCTATATCGCGCTTGTCTGGGGCATCCCGGCGCGAATGAGCGGAACTGTCGACGCCCCGCTTGGCCGCGCGGCCGATCGCGTGCGCCGAGCGGTCGTATCCGGACATCGGGACGATGCGCGTCATGCAATCACCCATTTCGCCGTGCTTGAACGATTCGGCGAACAGCGAACCGACGTCGCACAGGCATCTCTCGTCGAATGCCGGCTCGAAACTGGCCGAACACATCAGATCCGCGTCCACATGGCGCACATCGGCCATCCAGTCATCGGCGATCCGGATTACGGGCAAGCGTTCCGCACCAAGGCGAACCGGTTGCCTGAAGCGCTGCGCGACCGGGTCAAAAGATTTCCGCGCCAGGCGCTGCACGCATGTCTCCTTGCGTTTCGGCATCCTCGCACCCATATGATGATGCGTTTCGAGGCGCCAATGCCGGGGAACATGGCTGAATTGGTCGCGGGCTTTCGCGAGCTCTGACAGCGGCCAGGGATTGGTTGACAAAACCTGAGTACGATTGTTCACTTTCCCGTGACGAATTGTTTCTTCCTGAACAATCGCGTGTCTTTTCCTGATTTGTTCCTATATAAGAGAGTTGTGCGACGCACGCCAAAAAGGCTGGTCGCGCCTCAGGCCCGCCTCTTTCAGGGGGCAAATTTACGAGAGGGAGGGTGCTTTATGGCCCAGACACTACCCAGTATTGTTTCCGGAGAAGGTGGCCTTAGCCGTTATCTGGAAGAAATCCGCAGATTTCCGATGTTGCAGCCGCAGGAAGAGTACATGCTCGCCAAGCGGTATCAGGAGCATCAGGACACCACCGCGGCACACAAGCTTGTAACCAGCCATTTGCGCCTCGTCGCGAAGATCGCGATGGGTTATCGCGGTTATGGCCTGCCGATCGGTGAAGTCATTTCCGAAGGCAATGTCGGCCTCATGCAGGCTGTGAAGAAATTCGAGCCGGAGCGCGGCTTTCGCCTCGCGACCTATGCCATGTGGTGGATCAAGGCCTCCATCCAGGAATACATTTTGCGCTCGTGGAGCCTCGTCAAGATGGGCACCACGGCGAACCAGAAGCGTCTGTTTTTCAACCTTCGCAAGGTGAAGGGCAAGATACAGGCGCTGGATGATGGCGACCTCAAGCCGGAGCAGATCACCGAAATCGCCACCAGGCTGAATGTCAGCGAGGAAGAGGTGGTTTCGATGAACCGGCGCCTGTCAGGCGACGCCTCGCTCAACGCACCGATCCGCGCGACCGAAGGTGAATCCGGCGAATGGCAGGACTGGCTGGTCGATGAGCATGACAATCAGGAAGAAGTGCTGATCGAGCAGGACGAATTGGAGAACCGCCGCGCCATGTTGGCCGGAGCGATGTCGGTGTTGAATGACCGCGAACGCCGCATTTTCGAGGCACGCCGCCTTGCGGATGAGCCGATGACGCTCGAGGAACTTTCGTCCGAGTTCGACATCAGTCGCGAGCGCGTCCGGCAGATCGAGGTCCGCGCGTTCGAAAAGGTACAGGACGCAGTGAAGGACGCCGCCAAACGGCAGGCGCAGGCGCTCCGGACGATCGAAGCCGAAGCGCATTGAACCACCATTAATTGCCGCAGTCGCTGTATACAGCTGCTGGTGGAATCCCTGACCCCTTGGTGCCGGCGGCTCCTGCTTTGACCGTCTGCACTGCCCCTCACCTGCCTGCCGGCATCCTCTCCCCGCAAGCGGGGAGAGGAGCGCTGGCGGCGCCGGCGGCGCTGAAATCTGCAGGTTGGCGGATTGGCGAAATCCGCAATGAAGGCGTCTCTTCTCCCCGTTTTACGGGGAGAAGGTCCCGGCAGGGGGATGAGGGGCAATGGGGCAACATACTAAAACCGCCGCATGATCGCGGCGGTTTTTTGTCGGCTAAGTCACTGTTCATGCCGGATCGAGGCCGGCTCACTTTTCCTTGCTCTGCCTCAGCCGGCCGATCCAGCGGCAGTTGCCTGCCAGGCCTTCATCGCCTCCTCGAACACCTTCTCCCCGGGGATACCCTTCTCCAACGTGATCAGCGCGCGGCGGCCGGACTTGTAGACCAGAGGCACGTCGATCCACTGTTCCCGGCGCAGCAGGTTCAGATTCGCGTCCATTTCGGGTTTGGTGTCATTCAACGCCACCAGGAAGAAGCCGTCGGCGATCTTGGCAGGGATACCAAGCAGCGGGCTGCCGGCTGCCTGTTCGGAGTTCTTCAATGTCACGCGAAGGATGTTTTCGATGCCGCCGCCTTCAAAACCTTCGGGCGTCAGGAAGATCATTTCGATGATGTGGCTTGCAGGCAGTGTCGGATCAGCGTTGCGGCGGATCGTCATGCGCAGCTGAAGCTCCTTGCCCGGAATTGTCGCTTCCGCGCGAATGGCCGGCTCAGCCGGCAGGTCGCCTCCGGGCGATTCCTGCACGACGGACCAAACAATGGACCCGGTATCGGCCGAGCCTTGTGCGACATTGGTCCGCTCTTCGTAGAAGATCGCCGTCTGGCCAACGGCGACGGCAGGCTGCGCAGCCGGCGGTGTCGGTTGCACCTCGGGGGAACCGGGCGGGGTCTGAGCCGCCTCCGGCGTGGATGTACCGGCTGGATTGTCTGGCGTTGTCGAGGGACTCTCAGGCTCGGGCGCGGTCGGCGTCGTTTGCGGTGGCTGGGTAACGGCGGCGACCGAGGTTCCCTCCCCGATCGTCTGCGCGCCTTGCCCCGGCCCTTCGTCGACTTCCGTGCCGTCGGCATTCAGCCGTTGTGTGAACTTCTCCGGCTCAGCTGGCGGTGGCGGGGCTTCAGTGGTCGGCTGGGGAGCCGCCGGCTTATCTGCGGGGGCTGGTTCCGGCTGCGCGGCTGCCGTTTCGGTCTCGCGCTTGGGCGGTACGGGAGCATTTGCTTCAGGTTCGGTTACAAGCTGCTTGAGCTTGTCCACTTGAACCACTTCCTGGAGCTTGTCCTTGTTGAGCCATGCCGCATAGCCGCCGCCCGCAAGCAGAGCCAGCAGAACGAGGGCCGTAATCATGCCGCCTATGCCGCGCCTGCGCTGCAAGGGCGCCTCAAAATCCTCTTCTTCAGCGGTCTCAGCGTCTTCGTCGTCGTCCGCATCCTGGAAGATCGGCCGGCTCTCGGCCTTGGGCGTTTCGATGTCGAAAGACTCAGGCTTTGGCGTCTGCTCCGGCTCTGCCGGCATTGCCTCGAAACTGCTGCCGGGCGTCCTTGCGGGAGCCGCTTCCACCGGCGTCGAAGCGTCAAGCGTAGCGAAAACCTCCTCGAGGTCGTCGGCCTCCTGCTCGGGCTCATCCGCTGGCGCGGGCGCTGGCGCATAGCCTGCCTCAACCAGCGCGATCGCATCTTCCAGCGACTTCTTCTGGCGTTCGATGACAGCTTCTGCGGGAGGCGGATTGATGGCCGCCAGTTTGGCCGCGACCGTCGCACGCGCCTTCACGTACACGCGTTCGCGCATCTCTGGAGTCGTGTCGCCGAGCCCGTCGATGGTTTTCTTCAGAACCGCAACGAAATCTGCCATACTTTTTTCGACCTGTACTTTCCGTTCACTTCGCCAAGGCAGGCTAATCCAGTCAAGCCGGGCCGCCCGCCATCGCGCGCCGACGTACCTATTCTCATTCAATCATGGTCTAATCTTGAAATGGATCGGTCACAAGTATCGTGTCGTCACGTTCCGGGCTTGTCGAAAGCATGGCAACCGGCGCGCCGATCAGTTCCTCGATGTAGCGAACATACTTGACCGCTTGCGCTGGCAGGTCGTTCCAGCTACGCGCGCCTCGCGTCGTGCCTTTCCAGCCTTCCAGCGTCTCATAGACCGGCTCGACCCTTGCCTGGGCCCCCTGGCTTGCCGGTAGATAGCCGATCTCCTCGCCATCCAGACGGTAGCCGGTGCAGACCTTGATCTCGTCGAGCCCATCGAGGACGTCGAGCTTGGTCAGCGCAATGCCGTTAATGCCGTTTACGGCCACCGCCTGGCGCACCAGCACCGCATCGAACCAGCCGCAGCGGCGCTTGCGGCCAGTCACCGTTCCAAACTCATGACCGCGTTCGCCAAGGAACTG
>JBEVEP010000175.1:0-3515 GCA_040512755.1 Mesorhizobium sp. | reverse complement strand
TGAGACGGAGATTGCACAGCCGACCCTCTATGGGCTCCGAATCAAGCTGAGTACTATCTGCGCATAGCCGCATGCAGGGCGTGTATCATCCCGATGACATGCTGCTTCTTGTCGAGATTGTAAGTCTCGGCATCCTCGATCGTTTTTAGCGTGCGCTCCCAACACTCCGACAATCGGTTCGCCACATGCAAATCCCCGCCTCGCGCCGCCCGGCTCGCGGCATCCGTCAACACATCGATCACATGCCGATTGAATATCTCGAACTGAATGGTCTGATCGCGCGCGGCGACCGCATCGGCGAGCCGGTGCGCCTGTGCTGCATCGATCTTCTCACTACCGACCAACCGATCGACAGCCTCGGAAATCTCAAGTCCACCGTATTGGGTGAGCAGAATGGCCTCGCGCGGGCTGCCTGCGGCCCGTCCGATAACGGCTGCCCTCGTTGTTTGTTCATCCGGCAGGCCGAGGTCGAATTCCGAAAGGACCGAAAGAAGTTCCTCGGCGCCCAGCGGCTGAAGAAGCATGGTCTGGCACCGCGATCGGAGGGTCGGCAAGAGGCGACCGATCGAATGCGTGATCAGAATGAAAAGCGTACGTGAAGGTGGTTCTTCAAGATTTTTGAGTAACGCATTGGCAGCATTGGTATTCATATCATCCGCCGGGTCTACGATCACCACCCGGTAGCTTCCGTCGTGCGACGTCAGCGACAGAAAGCGGTTTACTCTGCGGATTTCGTCCACCGTCAGAACGGATTTGAAGGACCGGGTCTTTTCGTTCATTGGCCGGGTCAAGTGCAGGACGGACGGATGCGCGCCAGTTGCGATCTGACGGAACAGCGACGTGGCCGGGTCGGGCACTACAAGCTCGTCCGGAGCTTTTTCCGCTTCTGGATGCTTGAGGAGGTGGTGAGCCAGATGGAACGCCAAGGTTGCCTTGCCTATCCCCTGAGGACCCGCCAGCAGAAGCCCATGCGGCAGCTTGCCGGTCCGGTACGCTGCCGCCAGCATTTTCGACGGCTGCCTATGACCAACCAGCCGAACATTCTCCGCGGGTTCCGGAATGCCGTCTATCGTATCGTATTGTTCGGGTGCGAGGCGCTCGAGGATCATCGCGTCAGGCCGTTGCTTTTGGCTGAACGCCGGCCTTTTCCAGCGCTGAGAAAACCGTCATCGCTATGGCGCGCTCGACGTCTGCCAGTTTCGCGGCTGCATTGATGACCACGCACCGCTCCGGTTCCTGCTTTGCAATTGCAAGAAATGCGTCGCGGCGGCGTTGATGGATCGCCAAGGTCTCCTTTTCATATCGATCGGCGCCTTCACTGCCCCGTCGATCTGCGGCACGTTGCAAACCTTCCGCAGGATCAAGGTCGAGGATCAGTGTAAGATCGGGCATCATCCCATTGATCGCAACGCGCTCCAGGGTGCTCATAAAGTCGGAGGCGAGCCCACCGGTGACACCTTGGTAGACGCGCGAGGAATCGAGGAACCTGTCGCAAAGCACGACAGCGCCGCGTTCGACCGCCGGGCGGATGACCTGTTCGACGTGGTCGGACCTTGCGGCCGCGAACAGAACCGCCTCCATCTTCGGACCGAAGGGCTCCGCCGCGCCTGACAGGATCACATGACGGACAGCTTCCGCGCCCGGGGACCCACCCGGTTCCCGCGTCACGACCACATCGTAGTGGCTGCCGCGCAGCCTATAGGCAAGCCGTGTAATCTGTGTCGATTTGCCGGCGCCCTCGCCGCCTTCGAACGTGATGAAGTATCCGCGCTTCAATCCGGTTTCCGTTTCTTGTCGCTTCGCGTTAGTAACGGTGTCGCACGGCCGTCTTATGTCCTGACGCTAGAAAGGTCCATGGCTGCGACGCGGATCATACCGAAACCCGCCGCTACCGCAGCCAACCGACCAACAACTCCCCAACCGCGTCCCACGCGCGTTGGTGAAGAGATCCCAACTCAACATTCTCAGCGGCGAACAGTGGCGTTTCCTGGCTCAGAGTATCTCCGATCCAGACGCGCAGCATGCCGACTTTTGTCCCCTCCTCAACTGGCGCCACGACCGGACCTTCGTAGACGATGCGGGCGATCAGCCTGTCTTTGTTGGTTATCGGTACGAAGATCGCAACGGGGCCATTGGCCCTCAAGGCCACCCCCGCTTTCTCACCCCCGTAAACCTGAGCCTCGCCGACCACCTCGTTTTCCGCGAACAGCTCCGACTTGCGGAATGCGCGCATGCCCCACTCAAGAAGCTTGCGCGCTTCCTCAGCCCGCTCCCGCTCGCTGGTCATGCCACTCATCGCCACGAAAAGGCGCTTGCCGTCGCGATTGACGGAGCCCACGATTCCGTAGCCGGATTCTTCCGTGAATCCGGTCTTCATGCCATCGGCACCGATGTCCATCGTCAGAAGCGGATTGCGGTTCCTCTGCTTGATCTTGTTCCAGGTGAAATCAGGCTGGGAATAGTATTTGTAGAACTCGGGATATTCCCGCCAGATGTGAACGCCGAGCTTGACGAGCTCGCGTACTGTCACGACCTGACCCTCCGCCGGCAGCCCGGTGGAATTCTTGAAGACCGATTGCGTCAGCCCGATCTCGCGTGCGCGCTCCGTCATGAGCTGGGCGAAGTTTTCCTCGGAACCGGCCATCCCCTCGGCAATGATGATACAGCCGTCATTCGCAGACTGGACAACGACGCCCTGGATGAGATCCGAGAGCCTGACCGTGGATTTCAACGCGGCGAACATCGTCGATCCGCCGGACGCTGCCCCGCCCGTCCTCCATGCATTCTCGCTGACCTGAAATGTATCTTCCAACGTCATGCGGCCTGCCTTGATGGCGTGGAAGACGGTTTCCATCGTCATGAGCTTGGCGAGTGACGCCGGTGGAATGGGTGTGTCGGGGTTCTTCGAAAACAGGATCGTGCCCGTATCGGCATCGATCATGAAGGCCTGTTTCGCCTTTGTCTCGAACAGTTGTGCCTGGGCGGATGTGATCAGAACCAGGCCAAGCATCAGAGCAGCCGGAAACGGCCGCCATAACGAATGGAACGAAAGAATGAAATGCACGGCCCTACCCGCCCTTGGTACCTCGCATGCAGGTCAGGCTAACAGGATCAAAGGCACAGGATCAACTGCCTATCGGTCCGTCGGGTGCTGGGATGTGCGCAGTCTGAGAGGTCCGGACTTCGAAGTAGCGGCACGGACCTTGAAGCTTGACTATTCCCGAATCGTGATCGCGTCTGGGGCGCCCTTCGCCCAAGCCATCTCCAGCAGTCCGTCGAGATCGCGTCGCCCGTCCGGATAGACGCTTACGGAATACCAGGTCGCGCCGCCGGCTTCAGACCTTTCCAAAACGGTATGGCCTTGCATCGAGAACGTGCGAACGAGTGCATCGGCCTGCTTGTACGATTCGAAAGAACCCAGAGCGACATAGGCTCCGCCGGTCTTTCCTGTAATGCCGGCCGGTTGCTGCCGCTTCCACGACTGGATGACATCGTTCGCTGTCATGCTGTGTTTG
>JBEVEP010000174.1:0-19870 GCA_040512755.1 Mesorhizobium sp. | reverse complement strand
GCCATGAACGCCATTTGGGCCGTTTCAGCACGAGGTCGGACTAGGGGGCCAGCAAAGGTCTTAGATGTAACGTCCTTCCAATGTCTGGATCGAGCCCTTCTGCGTATGGCAATGGTAGCTGACGATGGCCGCTTCCACTATCATTCCGGTATGTGCGATGACGCTTCAGTTTCGCGGCGAAGTTTGTGTTTGGCGGCATTGGCCATTCCGCTGCTGCCGCGCGTTGCTTGCGCGGCTGAATGTGGCGGCATCCGGGAGTTTGTCGGACAGGCCGCCAGCATGCGCGAAAAGGCCATCGCAGCAGGCGATCAACCCTATGGCGCGGTCATCGTGCTGGATGGATGCATAGTCGGCTACGGCCCTAGCCGCGTGATTGTGGATAACAACCTTGATGCACATGCCGAGCGGGTGGCACTTTGGGATGCGATGT
Organism: Mesorhizobium sp.; assembly: GCA_040512755.1. Taxonomy (GTDB): domain Bacteria; phylum Pseudomonadota; class Alphaproteobacteria; order Rhizobiales; family Rhizobiaceae; genus JBEVEP01. The sequence goes on along the minus strand of JBEVEP010000174.1, from coordinate 19,440 downwards.
CGCGACTCGGCCGCAAGTTGCTGACGGGTGCCGTCATATACTCGACCTCAATTCCTTGCATGATTTGTCAGCCTGCATTGTCCTCTGCCGGTATTGCCCGCATGTATGTCGGCCCGCAGGCCGCCGACGAGGGACCACCTCGCATGGGGTAATGAGGTTGATCATTGTAATGGCAGCCATGCTGGCCGCCACAACACCAGGAGCAGGGCAGACCATGGCCGAATTGCATGATGCCGTGATAGCAGGCGACCTCGCCCGTGTCGGTGTCTTGATTAATTCAGGCGCGCCTGTCGATGAAAAAAACAACGCCGGCGAAACGGCGCTTCTCCTCGCTGTGAAGCACGATAAGACGGCTATCGCGACGTCACTTATGGCGGCCGGCGCCAGCATCAACGCCCTTGCCAACAACAAGGATACGCCTTGGCTGCTTGCGGGCGCAGCGGGCCGGACCGAGATCATCCGGGAGATGATCCCGCTTGGCCCCGACCTCTCCCTTCGCAACCGCTATGGCGGCAACGCGCTGATCCCCGCCTGCGAGCGCGGCCATGTGGAGACGATCAAGCTGCTGCTCACCACCGCCATCGACGTCAATCACGTCAACAACCTGGGCTGGACCTGCCTTTTGGAGATCGTCATCCTGGGCGATGGTGGCCCGCGCCATGTCGAGGCGGCGCGGCTTGTGCTCGATGCTGGCGCCAACCCCAATCTCGCCGACAAGGATGGCGTATCGCCGCTCGCCCATGCGCGGGCCAAAGGGCAGGCCGAGGTTGCCGCGCTGATCGAGAAGGCCGGCGGCAAGCGCTGAGCCCAATTCAGGACATGTCGAGCTTGCCCCGCCTGAAGGCCGAAGCAACAGTTCGATTTTAGTTGGATTGGAGGGGCGACTTCGCCGTTTTCGGCTCTAACTCTTTGATTTTATTGGCACGCCCAACGGGACTCGAACCCGTGTTTCCGCCGTGAAAGGGCGGCGTCCTAGACCGCTAGACGATGGGCGCACAACGACGCGGGTTATAGTCAGGTTGCGTGCGGCGGGCAACCCACCCCGCAACCCTTCGATCAACTTTTTTGAGGAAATCAGCGAGGCCTAAAATTGTGGAACTTTTTAACCCAAGTTTCTGATTTGAAACAAGTTTTGTCCGCCGCCATCAAGCTTGCGTCAAATTGTCATGGGATGGACTGACGTGGCAATCCTAAGTCCGACGGCGGCAACGCCAGTTCCAGTCACGCTCCGGACCGACATCGATATGGACCGAGTTGGTGTGGCAGTAAGTGCCAACACCGCCACGTCCCGGCATGCTGCGAACAAAATTGGCGAGCTCCCACTTGCTGATGCCCTGAACCTGAACGTCAGCGGCCGCGCAATACATGTGAAGCGAATTCTTGGCGCCACGAGCCCGGCGGTTATGCTCACGACTGCGATACCCCGAGGTCACCATGACTGTGCGGCCGTAGTGGCGCTCGACCGTCTTCAGGACACGCACGAGCGCCGGCTTCAAGCATGCGACATCGACACGCTCGGTCTGTTTCAGAAGGCCATTTGGCGCGAGGCGGGCGAGCCCGGCGGCCGACGCAAGCTGAATCCCGTCCATCTCGTCTTCGTGCAAATCGACGTCGCTATCGTCGTCCAGTCCGGATTTCCGCTTGATCTCGAACAACGCCGTCTGACGCACGCCCGGCAACGGGTTGAGGTCGCCGCCATCGAGCGACGCGCGGACGGCGAGGGGCTTTTCATCGTCGTCGGCATCGGACAACTGTACAACCGCCTGCGGCTTCTCCGCCTTGGCCGGCACGACCGAGGCCTTGGCGGGAGCGACCGAGGCAACTTGCACCAGCCCGGCGGACCGTTCGCCCTTGGCCGGGGATGCAGCGGCCGGCGATGAGCCGAAGAAGGCAGCCAGAAAACCTCGTTTCTTGGGTTCGGCAGGCGTTGTGTCCGGATCCGTTGCGGTCACGATGACCTGGTTCTTGTCCTGCGCAGCAGGCGCGTCGCCTTTGTCATCGGATTTGGCCGTCTGGGCAGATCCATTTTCTTCTGCCTTCGCGGTAGCTTCCTTAGCGGCCGGTTCTTTCGGGTCAGTTTCCGCCGCCTGCGTCTGAATGGCGCCCGGCTCCGTCGCCGCGGGTTGCTGCTGCGGCGTCTGCGCGGTCGTTTCAGCCTGGCCCGCGGGCGTGATGGCCGCGAATTCCGCGGCACCTGGTTTGACGTTCGGGAGATAGGCGACCTGATCGGGTAGGGCGGTGTCGCCGTCGGCGGACATTGTGAGCGCGCCGCTACCACCATCCGTTGCCGTATCGGCGTCGATCATGCTGAAGTCGTTTGACACCTGCATTCCGGGGTCGGATGTGCAGGAAGCCAGCAAAGCAGCCAAAAGCACAGCTAGAACGGCGCAGCCTTTGCCGCTCGCGCGTCGCGGTCCTTCTGCTTTCAAACCTGTCCCCCTTCTCAACTTCCGAGTCGCTGCGCTTAGATACGACAGTTCTAAATCGATTATGAAAGGACCACGTACTCGGAAACCGACCTAGCGAAACTGCACCCTCTCCACAATTCTCGCTGTAGGAACGAACACGGCTACATTGTCGCCGTGCATTTCGCCCATTTTCGAACCGGGCGTCAATTCACCGCGGATTACAGTCTGTTACACACGGACTCTTACATAACTTCCCGGAGCATCTTCAATGATCTTCGTTTTCTCGCCGGGTATCCTTGCCGCGACTCGGCGATTATCCTTCGATTCGATCCAACTATGCCAGTGGATCCACCAGGAACCGGGGTTTTCCTTGGCGTTTTCAATCCATGTTTCGAAATCGCCGATCGGTTTGCCACCCGTCCAGTACTGGTATTTGTTGAGCGAAGGCGGATTGACGACGCCAGCAATGTGACCAGAGCCGGCCATCACATAATCGACGTCACCGCCGAAATACTTGCAGCCGAGGAAGACCGATTTCGCCGGCGCGATATGGTCCTCGCGCGAAGCAAGGTTGTAAACGGGGATCGTTATATCCGAGAGCGAAACCGTCCGCCCGGCCAGAGTCATGTGCCCCTGCGACAGGTTGTTCTCCAGGTAGCAGTTGCGCAGATAGAACGAATGATTGGCGGCAGCCATGCGAGTGGAGTCGGCGTTCCAATACAGAAGGTCGAAAGGCATGGGCTCCTTTCCGCGCATGTAATTGTTGACCACATAAGGCCAGATGAGATCCCCGGACCTCAGCATATTGAACGCCGTGGCCATCTTCGTACCTTCGAGATAGCCTTTTTCGCTCATTGCGCGTTCGAGCGCGGCGATCTGGTCCTCGTCGACGAAAACCTTCAGGTCACCGGCATAGGTGAAATCAACCTGGGTGGTGAAGAATGTCACCGAGCGCACCCGGTCGTCGCCTTCCTGTGCCAGCAAAGCAAGCGCGGCGGCGAGCAACGTTCCGCCGACGCAATAGCCGATCGCGTTGACTTCCTTCTCGCCGGTCGAGGCCTGTACCGTGTCGAGCCCGTATTGCAGACCTTCGCGAATATACGCTTCCCAGCCTTTGGCGCCGTGCCGTTCGTCCGGATTGATCCATGAGATCACAAAGACCGTATGGCCTTGCGCCACGGCCCATCGGATGAACGATTTTTCGGGGTTGAGGTCGAGAATGTAGTACTTGTTGATCCAGGGCGGGCAGATGAGCAGAGGCCGCTTGAGGACAGTCTCGGTGGATGGTTCGTACTGGATGATCTCCGCCACGTCGCTGCGTCCAACCACCTTTCCCGGCGTCACAGCAATGTTCTTGCCGATTTCGAATCGGGAATAGTCAGCCTGGCGGAGCTTCAGGTCGCCTTTTCCTGCGGTAATGTCCTCGGCCAGCATCCGCATGCCGCGCACCAGGTTCTCGCCGCTGGATGCGACGGTTTCCCGGAAAAGCTCGGGGTTGGTCAGAATGAAGTTCGATGGAGAGATCGCGTTGGCGATCTGCTTCACATAGAAACCGGCCTTGTGGCGCGTACGTTCATCAAGTCCGTCAGCATGTTCGACCAGATCGCCGGCCCAGCGTGATGTAACAAGGTAGGCCTGCTTCAGAAAATCGAAGAAGGCGTTCTTTCCCCATTCGGGGTCCTGAAAACGTTTGTCTCCGCGCTCGGGCTTGACCGCCTCAACGATGTCATTCTCACCGCCGACCCGACGGATCGCATTGGCCCAGACGTCCATATAGTCGGAGAACAACCTCGTCTGAGCCTCCAGGGCGCGTTTGGGATCGGAAAGCCAGTATTCCGACAGTTTCGAGAAGGTCTTGACCATATCGGCCATTGGCTCGGCGACACTGTCGCGAACTTCGCCCTTTTCGCGTGGCGTGACCCACGCCGAGGCGGCCTTGCCGGCTTCCTCGACCATGCGGGCGAGGTTGAGTGCGAACAATTCGGGATCCTTGACCAGATATTGCTCGACCGAAGAGGCAGAATCGCTTTCCGATGCCGGTTTGGGGGCGACCTCTTCTTTCTTGCTTGTGCCGGTTGCCTTCACCATGGTCCGATAGCCTCCCAAAGGGCATTTTGTTGACATATTATAGTGGGGCGTCCATTGGGGTCCAGCAATGAACCTGGTGCGCCTGCTGAGGAACAATATGACATATCGCATTGGCGGACATGTTTTTTTTGGTTCTCTGCCGGGCCCGTGGCTGGTTGCCGTGGGAACGGCAATAGTTCTTTTGTCCGGATGTGCTTCATCGGCAGTCAACAACACGGCTCCCGCCAGTGCGACTGGCCCTGTCAACACGGGCACTTTCCCAAATCTGAATATTCCGCCCAGCCAGGCAGCCGAACAGTTGACGCCGGCTCAAACGCAGGCAGAAGTGGCGGCGCTTCGGTCCGCGCAACAACAGCACGCGGCCAGCGCGACCGTCCCATCTGGTCAGACGGATCCGGAACAATTACGGAAACTGGCTACCACGCATGCCGAGGATGCGCTGAAGCAGATCGAACAATAGCGGGCCGGTTGCAACACCTTTGATGCCTGTGTCCGCCGTTTCGGTCCTATCGACCCAAGCCCCAATTGCGTGTATATCCCGCCACCGAGCGCGCTAGCAGTCTGGAATGACCATGGAAGAGTTTCACAAGATCCGCCGGCTTCCACCCTATGTCTTTGAGCAGGTTAACCGGCTGAAGGCGAGCGCGCGTTCAAAGGGCGCCGACATCATCGATCTCGGTATGGGCAATCCGGATCTGCCGACGCCGAAGGCGATTGTCGACAAGCTTTGCGAAGTGGTTCGCGATCCGCGTACGCACCGCTACTCGTCGTCGCGCGGCATTCCTGGTCTGCGCCGCGCGCAGGCCAATTACTATGCCCGCCGCTTCGGTGTGAAGATCGACCCGGAAACCCAGGTTGTCGCGACGCTCGGTTCCAAGGAAGGTTTCGCCAATATGGCGCAGGCCATCACCGCGCCTGGCGATGTCATCCTGTGTCCGAACCCGACCTATCCGATCCACGCTTTCGGCTTCATCATGTCGGGTGGCGTCATCCGATCTCTGCAGGTCGAGCCGGATGACGGCTTTATTCCCGCTGTCGAGCGGGGCATACGTCATTCCATACCGAAGCCGCTGGCGCTCATTCTGAACTATCCGTCGAATCCGACGGCGCTGGTCGCAAGCCTAGACTTCTATAAGGATGTTGTGGCCTTCGCGAAGAAGAACGACATCATCATTCTGTCCGATCTTGCCTATTCCGAGATCTATTTCGACGGCAATCCGCCGCCTTCCGTGCTGCAGGTGCCGGGCGCGATCGACATCACGGTCGAATTCACGTCTATGTCGAAAACCTTCTCCATGCCTGGCTGGCGCATGGGCTTCGCCGTCGGCAATGCGCGGCTGATCGCGGCGCTGACACGCGTGAAATCCTATCTCGACTACGGCGCTTTCACGCCAATTCAGGTTGCTGCGACCGCAGCACTCAACGGCGATGGGTCCGACATAGCCGAGGTGCGCGAGGTATATCGGAAACGCCGTGACGTTATGGTCGATACCTTTACGCGCGCCGGCTGGAACGTGCCGGCTCCAGCCGCATCGATGTTTGCCTGGGCCCCGATCCCCGAACAGTTCCGTCGCCTCGGCTCCCTGGAGTATTCAAAACTCCTTATCGAGCACGCGGATGTGGCGGTTGCTCCCGGCGTGGGCTTTGGCGAGCATGGTGACGACTATGTGCGTCTGGCGCTTGTCGAGAACGAGCATCGCATTCGGCAGGCGGCGCGTAACATCAAGCGTTTCCTGAGTATGGCGGCAAAGCAGCCCAACAACGTTGTGCCGCTCACTGCACACCGGTAAGCGCACAGCTAATCCAATCTCGTCGAATCGAAAGGCTTGCCGGACATGGCTGAAGCATTGCGTGTTGGAATTGCCGGTCTTGGCACCGTTGGCGCTTCGGTGGCGCGTGTGCTCACTGAAAAGGCCGCAGAACTGACGAGGCAATGCGGCCGCGATGTTGTCGTTTCCGCAGTTTCAGCGCGCGACCGCAAGAAGGATCGAGGCGTCAATCTGGGCGATGTGCCCTGGTTTGAAAATCCGGTGGATCTGGCTCGTTCGAACAACATCGAAGTGTTTGTCGAGTTGATTGGCGGGGCAGATGGCGCAGCGCTTGCCTGCGTGAAGGCCGCGCTGGAATCCGGGCGCCATGTCGTAACCGCCAACAAGGCGCTGCTCGCCAGGCATGGGGTAGCTTTGGCCGAAATTGCAGAGACCAAAGGCGTTCTGCTCAACTATGAGGCCGCGGTCGCGGGCGGCATCCCTGTCATCAAGACAATGCGCGAAGCGCTCGCCGGCAACACGGTTTCTCGCGTCTTCGGCATTCTCAACGGCACCTGCAACTACATTCTGACGCGTATGGAAGCGGAAGGCCTTTCATTCGACGCCTGCCTGAAGGATGCGCAGCGCCTTGGCTATGCGGAGGCCGATCCGACCTTCGACATCGAAGGAAACGATACGGCGCACAAGCTGTCGATCCTTACCAGTCTTGCCTTCGGCACGAAGATCGCCGCGGATGACATCTATCTCGAGGGCATATCGAATATCACGCAAGCCGACATTCGCGCGGCGGGCGAACTGGGCTATCGCATCAAGCTCCTCGGTGTAGCCCAGCGCACCGACAGCGGCATCGAGCAGCGCGTGCACCCGACCATGGTGCCGACCGCGTCGGTGATCGCGCAGGTCCATGGTGTCACCAACGCAGTGGCGATTGAGACCGACATTCTGGGCGAGCTGTTGCTCTCGGGCCCGGGGGCAGGCGGCAACGCCACCGCGTCGGCCGTCGTCGGCGACATTGCCGATATCGCCAAGAGCCGGCCTGGCTTCCAGCACGGGCCTGTCTTCGGCCGGCCTGCCAGAGAGTTGCGGCCCTACAAGAGAGCCCAGATGAGAACACATGCCGGCGGGTATTTTATCCGTCTGACCGTGCATGACAGGATCGGTGTCTTTGCCGCTATCGCCAAACGCATGGCCGACAATGAGATTTCCCTGGAATCGATCGTGCAACATTCAGCCGGGCCAGAAGCCGAGGCGCAAAAGACGGTAATCCTGGTCACGCATGAAACCACGGAGGCGGCTGTTCGCAAGGCCGTAGAGGGCATCACGAAAGACGGTCACCTGACGGATAAGGCGCAGGTCATCCGTATCGAGCGCGCTGAATAACGGCGCGGAAGCTATTCAATCGATTGATGTTTTTGTTCGAAGGCGGAAAGAGGCTATCGGCTCTTGCCGTTCCCGAGTCACTTTGACAAAAGGAGCCGGCCGGCGCCGGTCCTCGGCTCCGAACACCTCTGCAGGAAGTAAAGATGGCGAAAAACGCGACGGGCGGCCTCGACCGCATTCTTACGCTCGAACTTGTGCGCGTCACCGAGCGCGCAGCGGTGGCTGCCGCAAGATTGCGCGGCCGGGGCGATGAGAAGGCCGCCGATCAAGTCGCGGTCGATGCAATGCGCACCGAGTTGAACCGGCTGCCGATTAGGGGAACCGTAGTCATCGGCGAGGGCGAGCGCGATGAGGCGCCAATGTTGTATATCGGCGAAAAGGTTGGCACGGGGGATGGGCCCGAAGTCGACATCGCACTCGATCCGCTTGAAGGCACCACGATCTGCGCCAAGAATCTACCCAATTCACTTGCGGTGATCGCGATCGCAGAAAAGGGCAGCCTGCTCTACGCTCCCGACGTTTACATGGAAAAGATTGCGATCGGCCCTGGATATCCGGCCGGCCTCGTGGATATCGACGCGCCGGTGATCGAAAACATCGGTAGCCTGGCCAAGGCCAAGGGCGTGCCTGTTTCGGAAGTCACGGCCTGCATTCTCGACCGGCCCCGCCACGCCCGACTGATCGAAGACGTACGGGCCACCGGTGCGGCGATTCGGCTGATCGGAGATGGCGATGTTGCCGGGGTCATTCACACCACTGATCCGGACGGGACCGGGATCGACATCTACTTCGGCATCGGAGGCGCGCCGGAGGGCGTCCTAGCGGCAGCGGCGCTTCGCTGCATCGGCGGTCAGATGCAGGGCCGCTTGCAACTCAACACGGACGAGAAGATCGCTCGTGCCGCCAAAATGGGGATTTCTGATCCCGCCAAGATCTACCGCATAGAGGAGATGGCGAGGGGGGATGTTCTTTTCGCCGCCACAGGCGTGACGGATGGGAATCTTCTCGCCGGGGTCAAGTTCAGTCGTGACTCCATCCAGACCGACACGATCGTCATGCGTTCCTCGTCGAAGACGATCCGCGAGATCAAGGCGCGTCATCAGGATCTCGAAAAATTCTGACCATGCGATTTTCGGCCAAGCTAATGTGGTTCGAAAAGGGACAGATTCGCGGAGGCGGATAGACCGATGGGCGCAGACAAGCGCTATTTCCTTGGTGTGCGGCAGTCGGCTACAGGGCTTTGCTGGGAACACCGGCTGAACGAACGCCAGGAAATTGCCGCCTTGGCCATTGCGCAGGGACATGGCGTCCCCGATCTCGTCGCGCGCGTTCTTGCCGGACGCGGGATAGCATCCGAGGAGGCCGAGCGTTTCCTTGACCCGACGATTCGCGAGCTTCTGCCCAATCCTGAGACACTTACCGATATGGAAGCCGCCGCCGAGCGGCTGGCCGATGCCGTCATGCGGCGCGAGAAGGTGGCAATATTCGGCGACTATGACGTCGACGGAGCAGCGTCATCGGCGCTTTTGAAGCGGTTCCTCATGCATTATGACGTGAGTTCGGAGATCTACATTCCGGACCGTATTTTCGAAGGTTATGGGCCAAATCCTGAAGCGATGCGCGAACTCGTGTCACGCGGTGCGAGTCTCATTGTGACCGTGGACTGTGGAACGAACAGTGCACCGTCGATTGAGGCTGCCAGAGCAGCCGGCGCCGACGTGATTGTTCTCGATCACCATCAGGTGGGAGGTGCGCTTCCGAGCGGGGTTCCTGTGGTCAATCCAAACCGTGAAGACGACCTTTCGGGCCAGGGCCACCTTTGCGCCGCTGGCGTCGTATTCCTTGCCTTGGTGCAGGTGGTGAAAGTTCTGCGCCAGCGGAACTATGGTACCCCCCCAAATCTCTTGTTGTTCCTCGACCTCGTCGCTCTGGCGACAGTTTGCGATGTCGTGCCCCTGACCGGGATCAACAGGGCATTTGTGGTCAAGGGTCTCCAGGTCGCGCGCCAGCAGCAGAACCCCGGATTGACGGCGTTGGCGCGCGCATCACGCATCGGAGAGCCGGTGAATACCTTCCATCTGGCCTTTCTGATCGGTCCGCGGATCAATGCCGGTGGGCGCATCGGTGATGCCGCCCTTGGAAGCAGGATTCTTGCGACCGACGATCCTGTGGAAGTAGAGCGGATTGCCGAAACGCTTGATCGCTTGAATCAGGAGCGACAGGCGATGGAGCAGGAAATGATTGCCGAGGCCCGCGCTGAAGCGGATGCGGAATTGCTGGGGGGAGCCGGCCCCGCGGTTGTCGTGACGGCACGCGAAACGTGGCATCCCGGTATAGTCGGGCTGCTGGCATCTCGTTTGAAGGATCACGCGCGCCGGCCTGCATTCGCCGTCGCATTCAACGCCAATGGGACCGGTACCGGTTCGGGACGCTCCATTTCCGGTTTCGATCTCGGTCGCCTCGTTCGCGACGCTGCCGAAAAGGGCCTGATCGTGAAGGGCGGCGGACACGCAATGGCCGCCGGCATCACGGTGGCGCGCGAAAATCTCGGTGCGCTCCGCGCCTTCTTTGAAGAGCGCGCGGCCGCTGACGTATTTCGGCTTCGGAATGAGGAAAGCCTGAAAATCGACGCTGCACTCGCTGCTGAAGGCGCGACGCTGGAGATGCTCGATGCACTTGAGAGTGCGGGGCCGTATGGTCAGGGCCATCCGCCTCCGGTTCTCGCCCTCCCGCGCCACCGGCTTATTGAAGTGCGTCCGGTTGGTGCTGGCCACCTGCGGGCCGATCTTCGGAGCGATGCAGGGGGCAGGGTTCAGGCTATCGCGTTTCGCGCGGCCGAAGCTCCTCTCGGCGATTTTCTTTTCAAGATGAGAGGGGACAACGTGCATGTTGCCGGCGCCCTCTCGGGAAACTACTGGAATGGCGCGCGCAGCGTGCAGTTCCGCATCATGGACGCGGCGTTGGCAGCGTAGATGCTCAGGTGAGAACCGTCTGCAGGCGCGTCAATTCGCCAATCTGGGCTTTGGTGGCTTCGTAGCCGAGCTTGATCGCTTCATCGGCCCGATGAAATTCCGACAGGCCGATATGACCGAGCTTTGGCTGGAGAGACATATCCGGCGGATCACCCGCCAGGCGGGCGCGCGAGATTCGGTCCTGAATGATGTTGAAGGCCTCGACCATCACGCCTGTAATGCCCATGCGCGTCTCCTGGGCTGTTGCGTTAGGGTGGCCCGGCTTCGCATCCTTTTCGATGAGAAGTTCACCTGCACTGTGCTTGATGACGGCCGCGCGGCCGAACAAGTCATAGTGAAGGTTCACGGCGACAACGAGAGGCTGCTCATAGGCGCGGCAAACGGAAACCGGGACCGGGTTCACCAAAGCGCCGTCGACCAGAACGCGACCATTGCAAGCTACCGGCTCGAAAACGCCCGGAAGCGCATAGGAGGCACGCATTGCAGTTATGAGCGACCCGCTTGAGAGCCAGATTTCATGCCCGGTCCGTATCTCCGACGCGACACAGACGAAAGGCTTCGGCAGGTCTGCGAATGTCGTGCCGTTCAGATGTTCCTGCATACGGGCAGTCAGCTTCATACCACCAAACAGGCCGCTCCCGCCAAGGTGGATATCAAGCAATCCGAAAAGCCGGCGCCGTGTGAGGCTTCGGGCAAATTCTTCGAGCTGGTCAAGTTTTCCCGCCAGGTAGCAACCGCCGACGAGCGCGCCGATCGACGTGCCCGCAATCATGCTTATCTCGATCCCGGCCTCGTCGAGCGCACGAAGAACACCGATATGAGCCCAGCCGCGCGCCGCTCCGCCGCCAAGCGCAAGTGAGATTCCACATCTCTTCTGAGGCTTGGTATCGGGCGCGCCGTCAGAGGAGAAGTCCTTCAGCTCTCTCATGTCTGGCCTGTTACGGATGGACGCCCATTCGAGCATCACTAACTCCCCGTGTCCGAAACTACATTACGGCTTCGCCGTATCAAAATCGTGAATCTGAGTGGTTTTCGAGTCGCCATTGGTTCATCAGGATGATCAATAAACCTCTGAAGGATCGAACAATGGTTTACCTCCATCATCGCTTAGTGTTGGGGTACCCTGCTTGATCTCCACCCTTCGGTAAAAACAAGAACGTCTTCCGGTGTGACAAGTTGCGTGATGTCCTGCGACATTTACGCTGAGCCAGATCGCATCCTGATCGCAATCAACGCGCATTTCTGTAACTGACTGCACATTTCCTGAGGTTTGGCCCTTCTTCCAGATCTTGCCCCGTGAACGGGACCAGTAGTGGGCTATCCCTGTTTCGATCGTCAGCGCCAGCGCTTCTGAGTTCATATGAGCGACCATCAAAAGGAGTCCGTCACGCGCGTCTGTGACGACGGCGGTGATTAAGCCGTTCGCATCGAAACGCGGAGTGAGGACGCCGCCTTCCTCAAGCGCTTTGTTGTCTTTTGGCGGTTCTGGAATTTCAACTGCAGGCATTGCCGGCCTTTCGTGGGAGCCGGCAAAGGCGTTCAGCCACGACTGCCGTCCCGAACCATGGTTACGAACCGGACCTGTTCTTCGGGGCTGTCCCGGAACACACCGGTAAAGGTTGAGGTGAGGGTGGTCGACCCTTGCTTGCGAATGCCGCGCATAGCCATGCACATGTGCTCGGCTTCAATCATGACAGCAACGCCGCGCGGGTTTAGCACGTCCTGAATGACGCCCGCAATCTGGGCTGTCATTGCTTCCTGGGTCTGCAGCCTGTGCGCGAAGATATCGACCACGCGAGCGATCTTCGACAGACCGAGAACGCGCCCGTCAGGACGATAGCCCACATGCGCCCTGCCGATGATCGGCACCATGTGGTGCTCACAATGGGAATGAAAAGAGATGTCCTTGACCAGGACGAGATCGTCATAGCCGGCGACCTCTTCGAACGTACGGCCGAGTTCTTCCCCCGGATCCTGGGCATAGCCGCTGAACAGTTCGCGATAGGCTTTGGCAACGCGGCGCGGCGTATCCTTCAATCCTTCGCGATCTGGGTCATCTCCAGTCCATAGCAGCAACGTGCGAACGGCCGCCTCTGCCTCCGCCTGCGTCGGGCGCTTGATGTCGGACCGCTTGGTGTCGTCCGGGCGCGGAAAGTTCGTGATTATGGCGTCCATCAAAGGCGTCTCCCGTAGTCCCCCTCGACGGAGGGACGAGTTGAACGGACCACTGCCTTTTACGGGTTCGGAAGGATATTCCGGTCTCGTCCCGAAAGCGGCGAGTCTAGGCCCAGCTCCGGCGAGCGCGAGCTCGCCTTGTCGTTGCCGGACTGCCCGCATTATATATGTGCTCGTTGCCCGAATGAAAGATGTGGCAACGGTATGCGCTGTTCGCGAAACGGCGGCGGAATGGAAAAACATGATCGATGATGTCTACAACGCGAAAATTCTCGGTTTTGCCGGGAATATCGCGCGGATAGGCCGGCTGACCGATCCGGATGCGACCGCCATGGCCCATTCGAAGCTTTGCGGCTCGACCGTCGTTGTCGACCTCAAGATGCGGGACGGCATCGTCACCGACTTCGCGCATGACGTGAAAGCTTGTGCACTCGGGCAGGCATCTTCCTCGATCATGGCCGCCAACGTCATCGGTGCGACCGCGAATGAATTGCGGGAAGTCCGCGAGACCATGCTCCGCATGCTGAAGGAGAACGGTGTGCCGCCGGAGGGCCGCTTTGGCGACCTGAAGTATTTGGAACCGGTTCGCGACTACAGGGCCCGCCATGCTTCGACCATGCTAACGTTCGACGCTGTGGTGGACGCCATTGGCCAGATCGAAAAGAAACGTGCCGAAGAGGCAGCCTAAGCGCGCATGCTGGCCACGACCTCCGTTCGGAGCCGAGCGGCAAGCGACCGGACAGGCTTACTGAGAACGGAAAAGTCAGGCGCCACAAGTCAATAGGCGCCATAACGCACCTCCAAATCGAAGGGCTTAATGAGGCGCCGGGTCCGCAAGTCATCGCCGTTCAGCAACCTGTCACCGAGTGCTACGCCATGCTGCGTGGGCGGCGAGAGCAGCATCCGGAAAGATCGGGCCCCGTTGAGCCGACAGGTCGGGAATTCCCGCTGCCTTGAAGAAGTGCGGCGTCGACTTCGGTCAATACGACCTTGCGGTGCAGGCGCTCGAACAAGGGTTTGCCGAGGAAGGTCTCGAGCTCTCGAATCTGCCGGCTGACAGCGGCTCGAGACACAAAAAAAGCTCTTCCGCAGCCCGGCCGACGCTCGAGTGTCGTCCTGCTGCTTCGAAGCTCCTTAGTGCGCCTCCAGTTGCATAACCTCAAGTCATGTGAGGCGGAAGTTATTCTCGTTTGAGGACCCTGACCAGCCGCGGTCTAATGCCGGGCAAAGGAGTCCGAACGATGTTTGAGATCCTCGACATTATAGAAGACGTGCTGCGCATTCTGACTCTGCAGAATGGCGGCGTTCGCGGTGGTTTCCCGCCACGCACAGACCAGTCCTCTGGCCCTGAACGCACAATCCGCCGTGGACATCGGCGAGCTGACGGTGAGCGCCGACTGTAGCGGACATTGCGTAGGGTGTTTCGAATTGACATTTATGGACGCATGAACGAGCTAGCACGGACCTGGCATTGAACCAGGATCGCAAGAATGCACACACCGCGAACCATCCGGCGCGGGGCCGCAACTGGCCCGGCCCATGGCGCAAGACACCTGGCCGTGTTCTTGGCACTGTTGTCGTGCGAACCTACCAACTGACCTTGTCGGGATTTATTGGCAATTCCTGCCGGCATCTGCCGACCTGTTCAGAATATGCCTACGAGGCGATCGCCAGGCACGGGCTCTGGGCGGGTGGCTGGATGGCGCTTTTTCGGGTCGCGCGCTGCGGTCCCGGTGGAACGCATGGCATCGACAACGTGCCACATTCTCTCGCTGCGCCGTATGTCTGGTATGCACCTTGGCGATATTGGCGGATTGGCAGCAACGCAAAACGTTAGTTTTGTTCGCGCCTGAATCTTTACGCCTCGGCAAACTCCCCCTAAAAGACCGCTCGCGCCGGGCAGCACGTCCCGGCAATCACCACCCGCGCTCGTTTGCGGGACTGGATAGGAGAAGAGAATGCCTGACGTTTCCCTGAAATTTCCCGATGGTTCCGTCCGTGGCTATGACGCGGCGATGACCGGTGCTCAGCTTGCCGAGTCGATCTCCAAGTCGCTTGCGAAGAAGGCGGTCGCCTACGCGATTGACGGCACAGTACGCGATCTTTCCGATCCTCTGGGACGGTCCGGACAGGTGGAAATCGTGACCCGCGACGATCCTCGTGCGCTTGAGCTAATCCGGCATGACTGCGCGCACGTGCTTGCCGAGGCCGTCCAGGAATTGTGGCCGGGAACGCAGGTGACGATTGGCCCGGTGATCGACAACGGCTTCTATTACGATTTCGCGCGCAACGAACCGTTCACGCCGGACGATTTCCCTGCAATCGAGAAGAAAATGCGGGAAATCATCGCCCGAAACAGTCCCTTCACCAAGGAGGTCTGGTCGCGCGACAAGGCAAGGAAGGTTTTTCGCGACAAAGGTGAGGCCTACAAGGTTGAACTGATCGACGCTATTCCCGAAGACCAGGACCTCAAGATCTACTTTCAGGGCGACTGGTTCGACCTCTGCCGCGGGCCGCATATGGCTTCGACGGGGCAGATCGGCAGCGTGTTCAAGCTGATGAAGGTCGCGGGCGCTTATTGGCGCGGCGACAGCAACAACGCCATGCTGACCCGCATCTACGGAACGGCCTGGGCCGATCAGGCTCAGCTCGACAATTACCTTCATATGCTGGAGGAGGCGGAAAAGCGCGACCATCGCCGCCTCGGACGTGAGATGGACTTGTTCCATTTCCAGGAAGAAGGGCCCGGTGTTGTCTTCTGGCATGCCAAAGGCTGGAAGATGTTCCAGAACCTGGTCCGGTACATGCGCCGCAGGCTTGATGAGCAGGGCTATCAGGAAGTCAATGCCCCTCAGGTGCTCGACAAGTCGCTCTGGGAGACGTCCGGTCATTGGGGCTGGTACAAGGAAAACATGTTCAAGGTGCAAGTCGCAGGTGACGACACCGAGGACGACCGGATCTTTGCTTTGAAGCCGATGAACTGCCCTGGCCATGTTCAGATATTCAAGCATGGGCTCAAGTCCTACCGCGATCTTCCTATAAAGCTTGCGGAATTTGGCGCGGTGCACCGTTATGAGCCCTCGGGCGCGCTTCACGGGCTGATGCGTGTGCGCGGCTTTACGCAGGATGACGCTCACATATTCTGCACCGAGGAGCAGCTCGCCAATGAGTGCCTCAAGATCAACGACTTGATCCTGACGACCTATTCCGATTTCGGTTTCGAAGAGATCACGGTGAAGCTCGCCACGCGGCCGGACAAGCGCGTGGGCACTGACGCGATGTGGGATCACGCCGAAGATGTGCTTTCGCGCATTCTGGACCAGATTGCCGCGGAGTCGGGCGGACGCATCAAAACAGGTGTCAATCCGGGTGAGGGTACCTTTTACGGTCCGAAGTTCGAGTATGTATTGCGCGATGCGATCGGCCGCGAATGGCAATGCGGCACAACCCAGGTCGACTTCAATCTTCCGGAGCGGTTCGGCGCCTTCTACATCGGCAGCGATTCGGAAAAGAAGCAGCCGGTCATGGTTCACCGTGCAATCTGCGGTTCGATGGAACGCTTCCTCGGGATTCTCATCGAGAACTATTCGGGACATTTTCCGCTGTGGTTCGCGCCGGTTCAGGTCGTCGTCGCAACGATCACATCGGAGGCCGATGGCTATGCGCAATCCGTCGTGGAAAGGTTGAAGCAGGCGGGCCTGTCCGTGGAGATCGACCTGCGCAACGAGAAGATCAACTACAAGGTCCGCGAACATTCGCTGGCCAAGGTTCCGGTGATCCTCGTCTGCGGCAAGCGGGAGGCGGAGGAGGGCACTGTGAATATCCGACGCCTAGGCTCGCGCGAGCAGGAGTCGCTCGGACTCGAGGCGGCTATATCGCTTCTTGCCGGGGAAGCGCTGCCGCCCGACCTTCGGCGCAAGCAGACTGCTGCGAAAGCCGCAGCCTGAGAATTGGGGCATGCGGCGGGGATTCTTTCCCGCCGCCTTCACAAGCCTGTGGAGGTAGGCGCAACTGGTACTTTGACGACAGCCGCCACGCGACGAAAGACGGAACTGCCGCCTTAATCGGCTTCTTCGCCAACCTTCGTACCAGTCGATTCGTTGGCGAGGACTTCCACCTCCTGATTTTGGCCGCCTTCCACGGAGAAATCCCGTTGGTAGATGCGGTCGCGGTTCTTCGCCACGATCGTGTATTCGCCTTCAGCGAGCACCATAGAGGCGAACGCCCCAACGCTTTCACGGATTGGATCGCCGGAATCCGTGAGGATCGACCAGGATGTGTCGGCGATCGCCTCGCCGCCATGATCGCGGACCAGCTTAAGCGTGATCTCTGCCGCATGGTGTTCAACGGTCGCCTCGGTCAGCTTCCCCGCTTCGACACGTATATCGGAGCGGATGATAGCGTTGACGGCGCCGTAGGTGGAAACGACATGATACGTGCCGGAATTGAGCCGCACCACGGTGCTTGGCTTGACGTCGGGAACGACCAGAGCCCGATCGCCATTGGCATCCGTCTGCACTTCGTAGATCGAGAAACGCAACTTCTCCGACGGTATCCGGAGACCGCCTGCCAGAACCGCATCGAGCTTCAGCCCGCCGGCATCCAGCACCAGATTGTCGACCTTCGCTTCGCGCCCGACCGTAATGCGCTTGGTCGCGCCGGCGCGGCCGAACGATGCGTGCACAAGATAACTTCCAGGCTCGAGCGTGAAGACGCTGGTTCCCCCTTGGGCGGAGGCAACAAGCGGCAGCTTGCCATCCTCGCCGGCCTCGGGTTTGAAAATCCGCCAGACAAGGCCGCGGGTGATTTCTGGCGATTCGTCCGTCAATCGCGCCGACAATGTCACCTGGCCTTCGCCCCCCTGGGCCAGTGGCTTGTCTTGCTGCGCCGGGGCATAGCTGGTGATTCCAGGCAGCTTGAGGCCTTCGACAGCCTTGAGGCCGTCTTGCGCGGACGCCTGCAGCGCCAGCGCGGCGAGCGCGCCGATCAGAAAAAACCTTGCCAGCAGTCGAGAAGGAGCAGTGAACATCTCTTGCGTTGAAGCTCAAGGCGGTGGCAATTTCAAGGCCTGTATAATGGCGTGAAAACGTTACAGCCCGAGCAGCCCTACCACATTCCTGGGTGCGCTTCAGCCGACAGCCAGGAGAGCCTTTCATGACATCGCCGATCATCGACTTCATGCTCACGAGGAATTCCGCACCGATCCCGGAGTTGCGGGAACCTGCGCCGACGGACCACGAAATCGAGACGTTGATCAGGATCGCGTCGCGGGTGCCCGATCATGGCCGGCTGGAGCCCTGGCGGTTCATCGTTTATCGCGGCGAGGCGCGCGAACGAATCGGAGAGCTGCTGGCGGAGTTGGCCGAGAAACGTGAGGGCCCGCTGCCGGAAGGTCGTGTGCAACAGGAGAGGGCGCGATTCTCCCGCGCGCCATTGGTGATCGGCGTCATATCCAGCCCGAAGGAAAATCCGAAAATTCCGCAGTGGGAAATGTTCCTTTCCGGCGGCGCGGCGGCGATGAACCTCGTCCTCGCTGCAAACGCTTTGGGCTATGCCACCAACTGGATCACCAATTGGTATTCGGACGTGCCGGAAGGCCGGCGTATCCTGGGCCTCGCCCCGCATGAGCGTGTTGTCGGCTTCATCCACATCGGCTCTTACTCCGGAAAACCGGCGGAGCGGCCGCGGCCGGATGTGGCAATGCTTTACTCGAACTATTCCGGGCCGTGGGAAGGCTAGCGAACTATGTTCTATGAACCCGAAAAGGGTCACGGCCTGCCGCACGATCCATTCAAGGCAATCGTTGCACCACGGCCGATCGGCTGGATTTCGACGATCGGGCGCGACGGGGCTCTCAACCTCGCGCCCTATTCGTTTTTCAACGCCTTTTCCTCGCATCCGCATTTGGTATGGTTTTCCTCCGAAGGGGAGAAGGACAGCGCGAGCTTCGCGCGCGAAACCCGTGAATTCGTGGCCAACCTCGTCGGCCGCGATCTTGCCGTGAAAATGAACAGGAGCGCAGTCGACGCCCCGCGCGGCGTGAGCGAATTTGGCTATGCGGGACTGACGCCGGCACCCTCCCGGCTGGTGGCACCGCCTCGCGTTGCCGAGGCGCCGGCAGCGCTGGAATGCAAGGTGACCCAGATATTCGAGCCGAGAGGCCTGAATGGAGAGCATGCCGGCGTCTATGTCGTCATTGGCGAGGTGGTCGGCGTCCATATCGACGAGGCCTATTTGACGGATGGGCTGTTCGACGCAGTGAAGGCCGGCAACGTCTCGCGGCTGGGCTATATGGATTACGCGACCATCGATGCGACCTTCGCCATGCGCCGGCCGCGCTGGGGCAAGGATTAGGTTGAACGTCGACATCGCTGGGAGCGAATGAGTAGTCCTTCTGGCGTTTCTGAGCTCCCCATTATTCATCCTTATTGAAAGCGCACAGCCGCACTCCTTCATCGCCACGCCCCGTTTCCGGTCTGGCTGTTGAGGCAGTCGGGAAGCGGGGCGCTGGGTTGGCACCTCGTAAAGTAAATGTATGGCGCCTTCCCAGCGCCCCGCCGGTGGTCTTGCCCGATCGTCGGGGCCCCCGCGGTGGCCTCTGCCGGTGCGGGGGAGCCGCGAAGCGGGCCCGGGCCTCGGATGAAAATT